>NZ_CP048117.1:725000-965000 GCF_000469135.2 Bacillus sp. SB49 | reverse complement strand
AATATCAGGCTACAGTAAAGCTCCACGGGGTCTTTCCGTCCTGTCGCGGGTAATGTGCATCTTCACACATAGTATAATTTCACCGGGTCTCTCGTTGAGACAGTGCCCAAGTCGTTGCACCTTTCGTGCGGGTCGGAACTTACCCGACAAGGAATTTCGCTACCTTAGGACCGTTATAGTTACGGCCGCCGTTTACTGGGGCTTCGGTTCAACGCTTCGCTTACGCTAACGCATCCCCTTAACCTTCCAGCACCGGGCAGGTGTCAGCCCCTATACTTCGCCTTACGGCTTCGCAGAGACCTGTGTTTTTGGTAAACAGTCGCTTGGGCCTTTTCACTGCGGCTCCTCGGCAGAGGAGCACCCCTTCTCCCGAAGTTACGGGGTCATTTTGCCGAGTTCCTTAACGAGAGTTCTCCCGCTCACCTTAGGATCCTCTCCTCGCCTACCTGTGTCGGTTTGCGGTACGGGCACCTCTTTCCTCACTAGAGGATTTTCTTGGCAGTGTGAACTCAGGAGCTTCGGTACTATAGTTCCCTCCCCATCACAGCTTGACGTTATGCCGGACGGATTTGCCTATCCGACCGTCTCACTGCTTGGACGTGCACATCCAATGGCACGCTCTCCTTATCCTCCTGCGTCCCCCCGTCGTTCAAACGGAAAGGAGGTGGTACAGGAATATCAACCTGTTGTCCATCGCCTACGCCTTTCGGCCTCGGCTTAGGTCCCGACTAACCCTGAGAGGACGAGCCTTCCTCAGGAAACCTTAGGCATTCGGTGAAAGAGATTCTCACTCTTTTTTCGCTACTCATACCGGCATTCTCACTTCTAAGCGCTCCACCAGTCCTTACGGTCTGACTTCACGGCCCTTAGAACGCTCTCCTACCATTGATCCTACGATCAATCCGCAGCTTCGGTGGTGTGTTTAGCCCCGGTACATTTTCGGCGCAGAGTCACTCGACCAGTGAGCTATTACGCACTCTTTAAATGATGGCTGCTTCTAAGCCAACATCCTGGTTGTCTAAGCAACTCCACATCCTTTTCCACTTAACACACACTTTGGGACCTTAGCTGGCGGTCTGGGCTGTTTCCCTCTCGACTATGAACCTTATCACCCACAGTCTGACTCCCAGAACAAAGTCTATGGCATTCGGAGTTTGACTGAATTCGGTAACCCGATAGGGGCCCCTCGTCCAATCAGTGCTCTACCTCCATGACTTTCTATTCTGAGGCTAGCCCTAAAGCTATTTCGGAGAGAACCAGCTATCTCCGTGTTCGATTGGCATTTCACCCCTACCCACACCTCATCCCCGCAATTTTCAACTTGCGTGGGTTCGGGCCTCCAGTCAGTGTTACCTGACCTTCACCCTGGACATGGGTAGATCACACGGTTTCGGGTCTACGACCGCATACTCACTCGCCCTATTCAGACTCGCTTTCGCTGCGGCTCCGCTTCTGCTGCTTAACCTTGCATACGGTCGTAACTCGCCGGTTCATTCTACAAAAGGCACGCCATCACCCATTAACGGGCTCTGACTACTTGTAGGCACACGGTTTCAGGATCTCTTTCACTCCCCTTCCGGGGTGCTTTTCACCTTTCCCTCACGGTACTGGTTCACTATCGGTCACTAGGGAGTATTTAGCCTTGGGAGATGGTCCTCCCGGATTCCGACGGAATTTCACGTGTTCCGCCGTACTCAGGATACACTCCGGAGGGAGAAAGGTTTCGACTACAGGGCTGTTACCTGCTCTGGCTGATCGTTCCAGATCGATTCATCTACCTTTCTCCTTGGTAACTCCAAAGGAGTGTCCTACAACCCCAAGAGGCAAGCCTCTTGGTTTGGGCTGATTCCGTTTCGCTCGCCGCTACTTGGGAAATCGCATTTGCTTTCTCTTCCTCCGGGTACTTAGATGTTTCAGTTCCCCGGGTCTGCCTTCTTATACCTATGTATTCAGCATAAGATCCTGCTCCATTACGAACAGTGGGTTTCCCCATTCGGAAATCTCCGGGTCAAAGCCTACTTACGGCTCGCCGGAGCATATCGGTGTTAGTCCCGTCCTTCATCGGCTCCTAGTACCAAGGCATCCACCGTGCGCCCTTATTCACTTAACTATCGTCGTGAAAAGACGTTTGTTTAAAACTTTCGATGTTTGATGTCTTGTCATCAATCGTTTCATCGTTAGATGATACGATGATTCCTTATCCAGTTTTCAAGGTTCACGTAGTTCAGAGAAATCTTTCGATCTCTCAAAACTGAACAACCAACCAAGTACGCTTCCGTTCTAAATCCTTAGAAAGGAGGTGATCCAGCCGCACCTTCCGATACGGCTACCTTGTTACGACTTCACCCCAATCATTGGTCCCACCTTCGGCGGCTGGCTCCAAAAGGTTACCTCACCGACTTCGGGTGTTACCAACTCTCGTGGTGTGACGGGCGGTGTGTACAAGGCCCGGGAACGTATTCACCGCGGCATGCTGATCCGCGATTACTAGCGATTCCGGCTTCATGCAGGCGAGTTGCAGCCTGCAATCCGAACTGAGAATGGTTTTATGGGATTTGCTACACCTCGCGGCTTCGCTGCCCTTTGTACCATCCATTGTAGCACGTGTGTAGCCCAGGTCATAAGGGGCATGATGATTTGACGTCATCCCCGCCTTCCTCCGGTTTGTCACCGGCAGTCACCTTAGAGTGCCCAACTGAATGCTGGCAACTAAGATCAGGGGTTGCGCTCGTTGCGGGACTTAACCCAACATCTCACGACACGAGCTGACGACAACCATGCACCACCTGTCACTTGGTCCCCGAAGGGAAATCCCTATCTCTAGGTAGGTCCAAGGATGTCAAGACCTTGTAAGGTTCTTCGCGTTGCTTCGAATTAAACCACATGCTCCACCGCTTGTGCGGGCCCCCGTCAATTCCTTTGAGTTTCAGCCTTGCGGCCGTACTCCCCAGGCGGAGTGCTTAATGCGTTAACTTCAGCACTAAGGGGTGGAAGCCCCCTAACACCTAGCACTCATCGTTTACGGCGTGGACTACCAGGGTATCTAATCCTGTTTGCTACCCACGCTTTCGCACCTCAGCGTCAGAAACAGACCAGAGAGTCGCCTTCGCCACTGGTGTTCCTCCACATATCTACGCATTTCACCGCTACACGTGGAATTCCACTCTCCTCTTCTGTCCTCAAGTTCCCCAGTTTCCAATGACCCTCCACGGTTGAGCCGTGGGCTTTCACATCAGACTTAAGGAACCGCCTGCGCGCGCTTTACGCCCAATAATTCCGGACAACGCTTGCCCCCTACGTATTACCGCGGCTGCTGGCACGTAGTTAGCCGGGGCTTCCTCGTTAGGTACCGTCAAGGTACCGCTCTATTCGCACGGTACTTGTTCTTCCCTAACAACAGAACTTTACGATCCGAAGACCTTCATCGTTCACGCGGCGTTGCTCCGTCAGACTTTCGTCCATTGCGGAAGATTCCCTACTGCTGCCTCCCGTAGGAGTCTGGGCCGTGTCTCAGTCCCAGTGTGGCCGATCACCCTCTCAGGTCGGCTACGCATCGTCGCCTTGGTGAGCCGTTACCTCACCAACTAGCTAATGCGCCGCGGGCCCATCTGTAAGTGATAGCTAGAAGCCATCTTTCAACTTTCCTTCATGCGAAAGAAAGTTTTACCCGGTATTAGCCCCGGTTTCCCGGAGTTATCCCGATCTTACAGGCAGGTTGCCCACGTGTTACTCTCCCGTCCGCCGCTCGTTCCACGAGCGTCACCCCGAAGGGATCATCTCGCTTCCCGCGCTCGACTTGCATGTATTAGGCACGCCGCCAGCGTTCGTCCTGAGCCAGGATCAAACTCTCCATAAAAGTGTTTGACTTGCTCATTTTGCACACCGAATGTGCTTGTTTGAATTCTTTCTATATAATAGAAAGAATGTTTGACGTACTGGTTGGTTCGTTCAGTTTTCAAAGATCGATTTGTTGTTGTTCGCCCGAAAGCGACCTTTACATCATAACATTTAAAGCGATGTGATGTCAACAACTTTTTTTCAGTTTTATTTCGTTGTCGTTTTTAGCGACAAGATAAATCTTAACATGTTTCGCTTAAGTAAGTCAATACTTTTTTTGAAACATTTTATTGATTCGTTTGCGTTGCACCGTTTGTTCTTGATGCGACGCTTAATAATATAGCACGGTTTAAAAGTTACCGTCAATAGTTTTATTTAAAAAAAATCCCCTTTCTCAATTTAAGAAAGAGGTTAACAGAAAAGCACAGGGTTAATCCGCTGCCGGTTTATAGGTTCTATGGAAGATCTGCGGTCCTTTCGTCTCTTGCAGTATGACGTTTAACACGCCTTTATCGACCAGATATTCAATCATAGATGATAAATCCAATATATACTCCTGTATTTCAGGATGCACTTTCAATTCACCGAATGACCAAGGTTCTTCCCTCTCATTCATCAGGGTGAGCAGATGGCGGGCACTTGCTCTCGAACGTTTGCTGACGGAATGTTCTACGGCAAGAATCATCAATTGAATTCGTTTATCCGTCGGTTCCCCGCTCTCAATCAATTCCTGATACAGCTTATAAATCTCCGGTTCGATCCGCTTCACCTGGTTCCATACCGTGACCTCCGGATGAAAACCTTTCTCTATAATAGCCAGCCGGGCGAGATAGTGCAGGGAATGAACCATACGGCTGTAGGAATCCAAGTACTGGCCGGAATCGTACAAATCTTTGGATTCACTGTAACTTCGAATCAGCTTCGCAAACTCGATCGCTTTCTTCAAATCACGAGTCTTCTGTGGGAATTCCCTTAAGTTTTCTTTTAAGTGGCTTACATACTCATTTCTTTCAAATACAATCGTCCCGTTGATGACCCATTCTACAGAACGGCGGTAGGAGCTGGTGTCGATCCAATGCTGAAGCAATGTTTCATCTACTATATGCATGGCTGCCGATTTATTATCGAATTCGTAATGTTTTACATACCATAATTCTTCCGCATCCCTGACAATAATGAAAAGAATAACATCGAAATTATCGGTAACAGGGCTGATCGGCTTCATCTTCTCCAATAGCAGAATACCGAGTGTATTGCTTTGGCTCGCGCGCTCTTGATAGATCGGGCGTAATACATCTTCCATTTTTCTTCCTCCAGATTCAGTTTCCCTTACGTATCTTTTTATTCGCTGTTATTTGGCAAATTCCTTTTTTCCATGCGTATTTATGGCAGGAAAAATATGCTATACTACTTGGTAGATACGAAGGAGGGACCGGCATGGCCTTGAAATACAGCAGCAAGATCAATAAGATTCGTTCCTTTGCTTTCTGGCTGATTTTTCTGGGGATTGGTGTCATGTATATCGGCATCGTCTTCAAACAGACTCCTTGGTTAATGACTGTCTTCATGATTCTGGGAATGTTGTTCGTCGGTTTGAGTACCGTCGTTTATTTCTGGATCGGTTTATTGTCGACAAGGACCATCCAAATCATCTGTCCTTCCTGCGAGAAGCCGACAAAGATGCTCGGAAGGGTGGATGCCTGCATGCACTGCGACCAACCACTGACCATGGATCCGTCCTTGGAAGGCAAAGAATTCGACGAACGCTACAATTCGAAACGATACAAACGACAAAAACCGAAAGAACAGTCCTGATTCAGAAAGAGCCGCTATAGGATAGCGGCTCTTTCTATTTGTACATATAAAAAAACTGAAAGCGAAGGCTTTCAGTTTCAATGAGAATTCTTCGATTGACAGTCGGAACATACTCCGTACACTTCCATGCGATGATGACTAACATTAAATCCAGTCACCTGTTCGGCCAATGATTCTACTTCGTTCAAGCTTGGGTAGTGAAAGTCGACAATCTTACCGCATGATTCGCATATCGCATGATAGTGATCACTGGTATTACAATCAAAGCGGCTGGATGAATCTCCGTAGGTCAATTCACGGACAAGGCCGATATCTTTAAAGACGCGGAGATTATTGTAAACCGTAGCTACGCTCATGTTTGGAAATTTACTTTCCAAGGCTTTGTAGATTTCATCAGCTGTCGGGTGAGTCATAGAATTCAGCAGGTATTCAAGCACCGCATGACGCTGTGGAGTAATCCTCACACCAGAGCCTTTCAATGTATCAACGGCTTCTTGGAGTCGATGATCTGACACAGTCATGCACCTCGCTTTCATTAACTGATTCTTGATTTATAATATTATTAAATTAGAATCCTTACAATTAGTGTAACCTCTGATAAAAGCTTTTGTCAATATAAAGACAGCTGCAGATGTTTACACGTCAGGGTTCAGCAGCGACTCTCTGCCGCCAAGCTGCTTATTGATATAGCGTGCTGCAACAAAAAGGAAGTCCGAAAGACGATTTAAATAGGATACGACCAACGGGTTCTGCAGGTCTTCCTCAAGCGCGACAGCAATCCGCTCCGCGCGCCGGACGACTGTACGTGCCAAATGGAAAGAAGCCGAAGCCTCATGCCCGGAAGGTAAAATGAAGTTCTTCAACGGATCCAAAGACTGATCCCACTCATCAATCTGGTTCTCAAGCAGATCGATATGCTCTTTCTTCACCTTCCACATCACTTCCTTCCCTTTAGGGGTGGCAAGCTCCGCGCCAACGTGGAACAATACAGTCTGGACGTTTTCAAGCGCCTGCATAAAAGCATCTTTATCGGCCCAGTCTTCCTTTCTCAAATAGCTTAATGCAAGACCTATATGGGAATTCGCTTCATCACACGTTCCGTAAGCTTCTACGCGGACATCGTTCTTCGGTACTCTCTGACCATAAATCAAGGACGTCTGCCCCTTATCTCCTGATCTTGTATAAATTCTCAATTTCAGTACCCCCGTTTCGTGTCGATTATATTTTGCAGTTCGCCCTCTCCACTTAGAAAGACGGACAGATTATCTTCAAACAATTGGAATCCTCTCGGCACATACCCCGGCGAAATGCCGGAAAGATGCGGAGTGACAGTGACTTGTTTTTCTTCCCAATAAGGATGCCCCTCAGGCAGCGGCTCTTCCTCCATTACATCAAGAACAGCATGAGCGATATCCCCGTTCCTGACCGCTTCCAACAAGACATCCGTCGCCACCAGATCCCCTCTTCCCATATTCAGAAAGATACAGGTTTCCGGCATGGCAGCGAAGTGCTCCTTCTTTAAAAGGTACCTTGTCTCTTCGGTACTCGGAAGGACAGCGACAACGAAGTCAGCCAGCGGAAGAATCAAGTCCATTTGTTCCACAGGAAAAACACGATCGAAATAAGGACGCCGCTTTCCTGATTTGGAAATGCCTGTCGTCTTCATATGAAACGCCTTCCCAAGGCGGGCAACCTCCTGGGCAATCGCTCCTGTTCCGAGCACGACTAATTTCTTCTCGCTTATTTCTGTCATGGTCGGACGCCTGTCCCACTTATGCTGTTTCTCATTCTCCATGAGCGTTTTTGCCTGTCTGCTGACCTGGAGCAGCATGGAAATGGCATACTCCGCCATCGGCCTGGCATGAATACCGCGGACGTTCGTAACTAGAATTCCCCGCTTTTCGATGTCTTCAAACGGCATCTTATCCATCCCCGCCGACAGCACCATAATCCATTTCAACTTTTTAGCGGCGGTGATTTTAGTTTCGTCCAAATCCTCGCCGTATGTAATCAGTACATCTGCATCTTCAAGGTAATGCACCCCTTCATCCATTCCGTGGCAGAAGCAGAATTCAGCCTCGGAAAACCTGGTCCGAAGGTTATGTTGTATTTCATCCGGTACACGTTTAATGACGGAAACGATCTTCATAGAGTTCCCTTCTTTCCTTGGTTTTGTGCAAAAGGAAACCATAGTCCCTGCATGACTATGGTTTCCTTCTCAATTATTGCAGGTTTTCACGAATGTATTGGAGCGCTGCTTCGACATGGCCCTCAACCTTCACTTTACGGAACTCTTGTGCAAGATTCCCTTCTTTATCAATAATGAAGGTGGAGCGTTCGATACCGTAATATTCTTTACCGAAGTTCTTTTTCAGTTTCCATACACCAAACTGCTCGGATACTTCCTGGTCTTCATCGGCCAAAAGTAAAAATGGCAGATCATGCTTATCAATGAATTTTTCATGGGATTTAACTGGATCGGGGCTTACTCCCAGAATTACAGCATCCACGTCGCCGAAGCTCTCGTGATGGTCACGGAAATCACACGCTTCCGTTGTACATCCCGGCGTCATATCTTTCGGATAAAAGTACAAGACGACGTTTTTCCCTTTATAATCGGATAGTGACACCTGCTCCCCATTGCTGGCAGGGAGTGTGAAATCTGCTACTGGCTTTCCTTGTTCAACTGTCATGAAGGACCCTCCTAAATGAATTCTACCTTAAGGGTACCTCATATGAAGACAAACTTCCAACATCAACGATCTGCCTGATGCTTCTGCCACACTTTTGCTACGAGGGCAGCAGGAAGTGTATAACCGATCATCGCTTCCAGAATAGCGATCCATTTCCCTATCCCGACAGGAATCATATCCCCATATCCTACAGTAAATAAAGTAATGCCGCTGAAATAAATGCTGCGCGCAATCTCCCCCATCCAAAGCGGCTGATAAAGGCTGGATTCAATTCGATAAACGGCCATTCCCTGATTCAGAAGGGCGGCATATATAATTCCGAACCCTATCATGACGATGGCGTAGAGAAGCATAATGGAGACAAAGAGCTGAAAAGAGAAGATCTTATGCTCGAATTCCAAAGAAACGAAGATCTGCCTAAGGCTTGCGGCGATCAAAACAAGTGCGGCCACAGTAATGATGATAGTAATCATGGCATGCTCCCTTTCCCAAGGGCGGAAGGATCACAAGGCCCTCCTTTTCTCTTATGAGGGCTTGTACGATTTTATGCTACTCTCCCTCCGTCACTTTCTTATGAAAAACCGGGCGAATGCACATCCCGCTTTACCGGACCCTGCATACGATACTGTAAACAATGGAAAGGGGGAATTGTGAATGGGTTACGGATATGGCGGAGGCTTTGCGCTAATCGTTGTTCTTTTCATCCTTCTAATCATCGTTGGTGCAGCGTTCGTATACTAAAATCGATACACTAACCTACTTACGTTAAATCGTAAAGGTGGCTATCTTTTTCCGGTGTAAACGATCGGTTACTGTTTCAACGCTCTAGAGTGAAGGAACCGGAAGAAAGACATCCTCTCAGGATGTCTTTTTCCATCTGTCTTCATGAATGGACAAGCATGCTACAATGGTTAGGAAGGAAGAGGTTATAGGAGGTTTATAAAATGAATTTCACTTCATCAGAACAATTATATAAAGAAGCACAGGAACATATCGTCGGAGGGGTAAACTCTCCGTCCAGAGCCTACAAAGGTGTCGGCGGCGGTTCTCCGGTTTACATGGAGCGCGGGGAAGGATCCCGCTTCTATGATGTAGACGGGAATGAGTTCATCGATTACCTGGGAGCTTATGGCCCGATCATCACCGGACATGCCCACCCTCATATTACAGAAGCCATTGTGAAAGCAGCCCACAACGGAGTTCTCTATGGAACGCCGACTTCTCTTGAGAACCGGTTTGCGAAAATGCTGAAAGACGCCATCCCGTCTCTTGATAAAGTCCGTTTTGTTAATTCAGGTACGGAAGCGGTGATGACGACGATCAGAGTGGCGCGCGCGTACACAGGCCGCAATAAAATCATCAAGTTCGCTGGTTGTTACCACGGCCACTCCGACCTCGTACTTGTGGCAGCCGGATCCGGACCATCCACTCTCGGCACCCCTGACTCTGCCGGCGTTCCAAAAGCCATTGCCCAAGACGTCATCACCGTGCCTTTTAATGATATCGAGCCATTCAAGGAGGCACTTCGTAAGTATGGTGACGAAATCGCAGGCGTTCTTGTAGAGCCGATTGTCGGCAATTTCGGAATTGTGGAACCAAAACCGGGCTTTTTACAACAGGTAAACGATCTGGCTCATGAAGCCGGCGCGCTTGTCATATACGACGAAGTCATTACAGCATTCCGCTTTACATACGGCAGTGCCCAGCAGCTGCTGGATATCGAGCCGGATATGACAGCAATGGGTAAAATTATCGGCGGTGGTCTGCCGATCGGGGCATACGGCGGACGCGCAGACATCATGGAACAGGTTGCTCCCCTCGGACCTGCTTACCAGGCAGGAACGATGGCTGGGAATCCAGCATCCATGTCTGCTGGTATTGCCTGCCTGGAAGTGCTGCAGCAGGACGGCTTGTATGTGGAAATGGATCGTCTCGGCAAACGTCTGGAAGATGGTATCCATAAGCATGCAGAACATGCAGGAATCCAAATCAAAATCAACCGCCTTAAGGGTGCGTTGACCGTTTATTTCACAGATGAAGAAGTGGAAAACTATGAGCAGGCGGAAAATACCGATGGTGAACAATTTTCCAGATTCTTCAAACTGATGCTCGCAGAAGGCATCAACCTTGCCCCGTCGAAATATGAAGCATGGTTCCTCACTACGGCTCATACAGATGAAGATATCGATCAGACATTGGCGGCAGTCGAACGTACTTTTCAGACGATGGCCGATGAAGCATGACCTACCCCCTCCCGTTTTTCCGGGAGGGATTTATTTTATTGTAATTTATCTGAATATTCAATTGATTTAACAAGAACGACATGCTATGATATATACATAATTCTGAATATTCCCACGAATTATGATCTTTGTTTCATTTCTTTCCCTTTTCATAGGTTCCAGCCAAACAGCTGGATCCCCTCAGGCTTATGCATCTACTTAGCATAAGCTTTTTCTTTGTGTTTTTTTACAACCAAAATAAGGTATAATGGGTTCATCGTTCGTCTGTAGCAGCAGATTGCTACCCATATTATATAGAAGGATGATGTTAGCATGAAACTCGGGGCAAGAATGATGAAGACAGGCTTGGCAGTCGGCGTCGCTTTATATATCGGCCACATGGTCGGATTTGTATCGCCTTTACTTGCTGCTATTGCCGTTGTTTTCTCCATCCAGCCATCCATTTACCGTTCGTACCAGTCTATTATTGAACAACTGCAAGGGAATACCATCGGGGCAATCATCGCTATTGTGGCCGTTTTCACTTTAGGTAATGATCCATTCATCGTTGGTTTTACCATCATTATCGTCATCGGCGTGACGACGACTCTCCGCATGAATGAGAATACCATTTCTCTGGCTGTCGTTGCCGTTATTGCATTGATGGATTCAACCGATCAGACCTTCCTGTACTTTGCAGGCTCGAGGTTTACATCGATGTTGATCGGTATCCTTGCTGCATTTATTGTGAATTTGGTTTTCCTGCCTCCACGATACGAGACGAGGCTGTTTATGAAGATCGATTCCGCCACCACGGATATTTTGCAGTGGCTGAGGGTCACGACCCGCCAGTTATCCGATGAACCTGCGTTAAAGTATGAAATCACACGCATACAGGACAACATGCGCTGGGTAGACCATACGTATCTGCTTTATTCCGAAGAGCGGACCTATTTCAAAGGCACCCGTTTCTCCAAAGGACGTAAACTGGTCCTTTTCCGTCAGTTAATTACAACAACGAAAAAATCATTTGATGTCCTGAAGGCTTTCTACCGGCTGGAACATAAAATTGAGCAGATTCCCGAAGACTTTCAGGATGCGCTCGTCCAAGAGCTGGACAAATTAATCAACGCCCATGAAAAACTGATTTTATCCCTGAAGGGCAGAATTAAACGGACACATAAACAGTCCCTTCGTCAGATTGAAGAGCCGGATATACCACTATTGGTGGAACGGCTTGTTCATGTCTACGAAGAAAATAACAACCCTGATAAACTGGTATTCCTGCCGCTCGCTTCTCAGTTAATGGAGTATTATTACCAACTGGAGAAATTGAAGAGGCTGTTGAAAAGCTACCAGAATCACCATCAGGATGATTTCATTCAAACAACGGATAAATAAGTTTTTTGACGGAAGAGTATTCCCCGTTGATCCGGCAGACCTAAATATCCATAGAAAAAAAGCTGCCTCCAAGAGGCAGCTTTTTTCTATGGAGAAGACGACAAATCTTCTTCAAATGATTTTTTCAGCTCGAACTATTTGCTATTTCTAAGCGCCCGACAACGAATGTACTTTACCTTATTTCCTGTTTATTCGTGTCCAGTTCCTGCACCTGATACAGATCATAATAGTGCCCGCGCTGCTGGATCAGTTCTTCGTGACTGCCGACTTCGACAATCTCTCCATTTTCAATCAAGACGATACGGTCTGCATGTGTGATGGTCGACAACCGGTGAGCGACGATAAAGGTCGTTCTTTCCGATGCCAGACGTTCCAGCGCACTTTGTATCAAGCTTTCACTTTCCAAATCCAAAGCGGAAGTTGCTTCATCCAAAATCAACAGAGCCGGATCCTTGAGAAACACCCTTGCAATGGCTACGCGCTGCTTCTGACCACCTGACAACTTCACTCCCCGCTCACCGACGAGTGTATCGTATCCGTTGGTCAATCCCATGATGAAGTCATGGGCATTGGCAGCTTTGGCGGCTGCAATGACTTCTTCATCCGAAGCATCCGGGTTTCCCATCCGGATGTTCATGGCAATGGATTCGCTGAACAGGATGTTGTCCTGAAGTACCATACCGACATTGTCACGAAGGGATCGGGTTTCGTAATCGCGGATATCTTTCCCATCAATCAAGATCCGTCCTGATGTCACATCATAAAATCGCGGAATCAAACTGATGAGCGTCGATTTTCCCCCTCCGCTCATACCGACCAGAGCAATCGTTTCCCCTTTTTCTACATCGAGCGACACGCCCTTCAGTACGTCCGGCTCGTCGTCATCATAACGAAAAGAAACATTCTCTATCTTCACATCCCCATAAGCGTTATCCATCTTCACTGCACCTTCGCGGTCCGTGATGTCATACTTCTCATCCACGAATTCGAATACCCTGTCCATCGACGCGATCGACTGTGTAAGAACGGTCGCCGAGTTCACCAGTCTGCGAAGCGGATTATAGACCCTGTCCATATACCCTACGAACGCGACCATCGTACCGATTGTAAGGGAACCGGTGATGACCTGATATCCGGCAAACGTAATGACGAGAAGCGGCGCCAGGTCCGTGATCGTATTCGTCACGGAGTACGTGTAGGCATTCCAATTCGTATGAACAAGGGCCTTATCAAGAAAATTCTTGTTCTTCCCATTAAATTGGTTCTGTTCATAATCTTCGAGCGCAAAACTTCTTGTCACAGGTACTCCCTGGACCCGTTCATGCAAGTGACCCTGAACTTCTGCCAATGCCTGAGAACGGTCCCTCGTCAGCTTGCGTAGTCTGGCGTAAAAGAATTTGACAGCGAATCCGTAAAGCGGGAAGAGAGCGATCGACACAAGGGTGAGCAGTGGATCCATTGTCAGCATAATGATGACAGCTATAACGATCGTAATCATATCCAGCCATATGTTCATAAGCCCGGTAATAACGAACGTCTTCGTCTGCTCTACATCATGGATGACCCTTGATATAATCTCCCCTGTCTTCGTCTTTGAATAGAAACGGAGACTGAGCCGCTGGATGTGATCGAATAAACGCTCCCTGATGTCGTACAGGATTTTATTTCCGATCCACTGAGCCAGATACTGCCGAATGTATTCAATGGGTGGTCTGATGACAAGGAACACAAGAAAAGCTGCGCCCATAAGAAGCAGGAGGTTGTCCATTTTCTCAGAAGCCGCCAGCCCTTGAGCATTGATGATGTCATCAATGACGTATTTAATGATTAACGGCATTAATAATGGAATGGAAAACTTAACGATTCCGATCAGAATAGTTATAATAATTTTACCTTTATAAGGACGGACAAATTGGAGATATCTCTTGATGCTGTCCAAACAAACACCTTCTTTCATTTAACCCTGTAACACAAGGAAGCGCACTTTTTAAAGTGCGCGGAGACTGCTTATCTATACGTCAAATAACGCTCGTACCACTGATCGATGAATTCCGGAGAAAACGGTCCTTTTCTCTGCCTGATCCACCGAATTAACGTATCTATATTGTTATATAGAATTCTGTCTAAAACATGCGGATAATTCATCTTACGCTTGTGTACATCATATTCGTCTTCATCAAGGATTTTAAAAGTCATATCAGGAAATACTTTGACATCAAGGTCGTAATCGATGTATTTGATCGTTTCCTCTTCGAAGATGAAGGGAGAACTGATGTTACAGTAATAGTATACTCCGTCGTTCCTTAACATACCGATGACGTTGAACCAATGTCTGGAATGGAAATAACAGATGGCCGGTTCACGCGTCACCCACCTGCGCCCATCACTCTCCGTAACGGTCGTACGATCATTGGCTCCGATAATAACATTCCTTGTTCCTTTTAAAATCGTGGTGCTTTCCCAAACTCTGTGCAGCTGCCCATTGTGCTTATAACTTTGGATTTCAATCCTTTTTCCTGCTTCTGGGCCGGGCATAATATCCCCCCTTCCCTTTCTATCCGCACTACCTTCTTTCCATTATAACGACAAATAGATGGGATTGAAAATAAATAGGACTGCATCAAAAGAAAAGAAGCCGCCTGGCATCCAGGCGGCTCCTTCCATTCGGGGGATTGTGACAGGCTAATAAACAGCCTGGTCAACCTTACCAACGTCTCAGGTTACTTTTTCTTAGCCTGAGATTTTTGGTTCTGCTGCTTTACGTGCTGTGCATCAGTTTCCTGTGCAAATTCAGCACCGTATTGGTTTTGACCCTGAGCAGCTTGTTGGTTCTGTTGTTTTACGTGATTTTTATCAGTACCAGCAGCTGTTTTGTTTTGTTTTGGTTGCTTAGCCATGTGTATCACCTCCGCAAAAATTATTGTGTACAGGAGGCAGGCTTTTCATTCCTCAAAAATAAATTTTTCTAACAAAAAAAGTGCAGGGCCTCCTGACAATGAAGACCTTGCACTTTTTTTCAATTAGTTGGATAGACGTTTCGTTCCAATGTAGCGCTGGCTCCAGTAGTTGCTGGAAAGAGAGCTGATCTCTACACCATTTGTAGAACCAGTGTGAATGAACTGGTTGTTTCCTACATAGATACCGGCATGGGATGCACCAGGCTTGTACGTTTCAAAGAAAACGATGTCCCCGCGTTGACGGCTGGAATCGCTGACGGACGTCATGCGGCTGTCTGCATAAATGGATGCAACCGTACGAGGGATGCTGATTCCTTTTTGAGCAAACACATAGTTAAGGAAACCACTGCAGTCAAACCCGGCCGGAGTGGAACCCCCCCATACGTAAGGCGTACCGATGTGTTTCTTAGCCTCTTGAATAACACCTTCTGCATATCCAGAGTTTGAGCTGGATGCATTTGAGGTAGATGTATGACTAGAGGATGAAGAAGACGAAGAGGAGGAAGAAGAAACCGTACCATCCACTTTGATCTTCTGACCGACATAAATCATAGAACCGGAAATATTATTCAGGCTGCGCAGTTTAGAAACAGATGTTCCGTATTTATAAGCAATACCGGAAAGCGTATCTCCGCTCTTCACTGTGTAGGAGCTTGCTGAAGAAGAACTGGAAGATGAGCTGGATCCTTTAGACGCAGAGCTGCTGCTTGAACTGTTGGAGCTGCTGCCGGACAAAGAAAGCTTCTGACCAGGATAAATGATGTCACTGGAAAGTCCGTTGATGCTCTTCAGTTTGGATACGGATGTACCGTTACGGGAAGCAATTACCCAAAGGGAATCACCGGATTTAACCGTGTAAGAACCGCTTGTAGAAGTAGAAGTATTAGAACTTGAACTGCTCTTCGTTGATGAACCTTTTTCAACAATCAAATTCTGACCGACATAAATGATGTCTGAATTTAAACCGTTCCAAGATTTGATTTCTGAAATAGATCCGTCATATTGATGGCTGAGTCCCCAAATAGTGTCTCCGGATTTAACTTTATGTAATTCGTCCGCAAATACAGAAGATCCCCACAATGATGCCCCAATCAAAGCTCCGCCGACAGCCGTCACAAGTTGCTTTTTATTCATAATTTATTTAACTCTCCCTATGTATATAATTATTGAAATTATGTGGTCAATTAACCTATGTCCCATTATTCATCTATGACACGTTTTTGTAAATAGCCCGAAACTTCAACAATTACCAACATTTCACGCTTGACACCTTATCAAATAAGGGTTTCTTTGGTTTCATTACAGTTACTTTACAAGTTTGTTACATACGTGAAGGAGTATCGTTGCAGGTATGAGGAATTCATTGCAGCACAGACTAGAGCTATAGGAGGAATAGCTATGTATGTAGGTAGAGACTTGTCCGCACTGACGATGGAATCTAAACAGGAATGGCAGGATAAAGAACTCGGTTACTTCCATTATGCCTTATCCCAATCCGCCCCTTATTTGAATGCAGAAGGTGTCACATTGCTCAGGGAGATCAATAACGAAATAAAGCGCCGCGGTCTTAAAGGCAGCAAAGAAGCTACCTGGACCAACGGCACTCATACAGTCATCGATTAATATAGGGATGGGCTTTCTGATGAGAAACTGGGAATGGATATGCTTCAAGCGCTTCTTCATCGACGAAGCGGGCACGGGCACGATCGAGCTCGCCGCCGGTGACGGTAGCTTTGACGACATCCATTTCCCAAATCAAATGGGAAAAGACGTGTTTGATTTGAGTAACCGTCTCCTCAAAGCGAATGCTCAAGCCGTATTCCCCGTAGAACCAGTGGACGGCGGCTTCCATATCAAGGTCTTCCATCGGCACCATCGGATACTGCCACAAGGAGGCCAAAAGACCTTCATCCGGTCGTTTTTCTATAAGCACTTCTCCCTCTTCGTTCGTAATAACCAAGAGCAGATAAGGGTGTTTTTTCTGTTTCTTTTTCGACGTTTTTACAGGTAATTCTTCCTCGATACCTTGTGCGAAAGCCCGGCATTCGGATTGGACGGGACACAAAAAGCAGGAAGGAGATTTGGGTGTACATATCAGGGCACCCAATTCCATCAGTCCTTGATTAAAGGAGCTGGGATCCTCCTGCGAAATAACTCCACGGACGAGGCCTTCAAAAAGTTTCCTTGTGCTCTGTTTAGCGATGTCGTCTTCTACATGGAGCACCCGGGATAAGACACGCATGACGTTCCCGTCTACCGCCGGTTCCGGTATATCATAAGCAATACTCAGAATCGCTCCCTTCGTGTAAGGACCGACCCCTTTCAAACTCCCCAATTCATCCGGATCATCCGGTACGACGCCGCCATAATTTTCGACGACCTCTCTCACGGCGTTTTGGAGATTGCGGGCACGGGAATAGTAACCAAGCCCTTCCCACGCTTTCAGAACTTCCTGCTCTTCTGCTTCTGCTAATGCTTTCGGAGTGGGAAACTTAGTCACAAAGTGGTTAAAGTAAGGGATGACGGTATCAACCTTCGTCTGTTGGAGCATAATTTCTGATACCCACACTCTGTAGGGGTCCTGATTCTCCCGCCATGGGAGAATTCTTTGTTCCTGTTTAAACCAATGGATCAGCTGCTCTCTGAACGATCCACCATTGAAATCCTTTAATATGTGCTGTACTCGATCTGTTTTTTTCATTGTTGATCATCCTTCGTGATAAACTACTATTGAAGCTTCCCGGCCAAAGGAGGTAGAGACATGGATACTGCCACACATATAGTCATGGGAGTGGCTCTGGGCGGGCTTGCCACACTGGATCCCGCTGTTCAATCCGACCCGGCTTTATTTAATGCCGTACTCGTCGGTACGATCGTGGGCTCTCAAGCACCTGACTCCGATACCGTGTTGAAATTGAAGAACAACGCTGTTTATATCAGACACCATAGAGGAATCACCCACTCCATCCCTGCTGTCGTTCTATGGGGCATCAGCATTCCGGCTGTCATTCACGCCTTTGTGCCTGAAGTAAGCTTCCTGCACCTGTGGCTCTGGAGTTTCCTTGCGGTTATTCTTCACGTCTTTGTCGATGTGTTCAATGCCTATGGGACACAGGCTTATCGTCCATTTACGAAAAGATGGGTGGCTTATGGCTTCATCAACACCTTCGACCCTTACATTTTCCTGATGCATATCGCAGGGATTATCGCCTGGAACCTCGGTGCATCCCCGGGGCCGATGTGGTTGATCATCTACTTCGTCATTGCCCTTTATTATGTCAAAAGGTATATGGATAAACGGACGATTGTCAAACGGATCCACGCCCACTTCGGTGATGTAGAACAAATCGCGACATCTCCTACGATGAAGCAGAATATTTGGAGAATCGCCATTACGACACCGGACAAATATTACGTCGGCCGCGCTGTTGATGGTGAGATAACGATCCTGGACGAGTTTAGGAACAAACCGATCGATTATGAAGACCCGGTCGTCAAAAAAGCATTAACAGACCATAACATTAAAGCTTTTTTGTCCTTTTCTCCAGTATATCGTTACGAAATGAACTACTACGACGAATACACGGAAGTAAGATTCATCGACCTGCGCTACCGGTCGAGAGGGCGTTATCCATTCGTCGCGCTTGCCCAAATTGATGATGAACACGGAGATAAATTAAAAATACTGAACTCCTATACGGGCTGGGTATTCACGGAAGAAAAGCTGCAGAATAAACTGAGCCCGATGGAGGACAGCAGATAAACAGCAGGAAAGGAGCCCCGTTTTTAGCGGAGCTCCTTTTTGTTTTAATGAAAGTACCCTTTACGCTCAAGCATTTGTTTGTACTTGGGGTTGGTGGCGACGAATTCATGCAGTCTCGGCCCGTAATTATCTATCCAGCGCAGAACGATCTGCTCGGTCACCTGCTTGCCCTGATAATCATGCCCCGCTTTCGCCCTCGTCGTTTCAAAGTCTTCCCAAAGCAGCTCCACCCATGTGGTCGCTTCATCTATAGTCAAATGCTCATTCTTTTCATACAAACGCTCAGCTAACCGCTGATAAATTTCATTCATTTCTACCACTCCAAATTTGCCAATGTTTTCGCATCCATTGTACCACATATCCTCCGATGAGCTACACATACTAACCTTGTCTCCCAAAGAGACACGAGGAGGATGACCGATGCGTAACAAGGCGAAGAATTTTCCTAATGTCAAGATGACACACGCGCCTGATGACCAAAGTGAATACCTTGCTAAACGTCCTGACGGAACAATCAACAACAAGCCCCAGGAACGAGCAGCAAGATCAAGGCACAGGGATGTCAATGATATAGGGAGGAATTATCATGGGTAACCGTATGTTTAACGGAAAAAACTCAGGAATACGTTCGCACCGAAGCCTGAAGCACTTGAACAAGCGAGTGAACGGCGAAACGGAACAGACGCAGGCAGACCAAATCACCGAAGTACAGATGCGTAAAAGAAGCTGATCATACAAAAGCCGGGCCCTTAACGCCCGGCTTTTCCTTATACTATTTTATCTCCCAGCAATGCGATAGGAATCGCTTCTTCTTCCTCTTCCGTAAGCTTCTCTCCCTGCTGGTTCTCCCTATATCCCCAAGCAAAAATACCATTCATATAGTCAATTTTGAAGGCAGCAGGCTCCCCTTCTATCCGATACCGTTCTCCCGGATGAAATACGGAGGGGTCCATCATGTAGGACTTTGCCATAATGATCTTCCGTTCATGTACGGCGAATTCGTTGACCATCCCCATCTGCTCCGCCTTCTGGGCCTTTTCCGTCAATTGGGCAATCTCCTGCCTGAGTTCTTCCTGTGTATAATCACTGTATCTTCGTTCCATCCTTGTCCTCCCTTTCTCTGTCTCTTCTTTACATCTTAACAGGATATAGGCACAATGAGTATGGTGAAAGCACGATCAAAGGAGGAGTTTTCATGGAACGCGTATGGATCACTGGTGCCGGGACCGGTTTAGGGAGAGCATTAGCGCACCGTTATGCCGGAGAAGGAAACCACGTCATCTTGACAGGGCGGAACAAGAAAAAGCTGATGCAGGTACACGAAGAGATAATGGAGTATCCAGGGACGTCTGAAATCGTCGTTTGTGACATATCAGACGCGGATTCTGTTGTGGATGCTGTACGTCAGGTCGATCATGTGGATGTATTGATCAACAATGCTGGTGTCGGCATTTTCGGGGAGCTGCAGAATTATACGCCGGAACAAATAGATCTTGTCCTTGATACGAACGTCAAAGGCACCATCCTGCTTACCCAGCATACGGCGTCGATGCTGAAGAAATCAAAAGGACGTGTTTTGAACATCATTTCCACAGCAGGTCTGCGAGGCAAAAGGAACGAAAGCATTTATTGCGCCAGCAAGTATGCGGTCCGTGGTTTCACAGAGAGTCTGCATCAAGAGTGGGAAGGGCTTCCGATGACGGCAACCGCTGTTTATATGGGCGGAATGAACACGCCATTCTGGGATCAGTCCGATCACGTAGAGAACCCGGGGCGAATGAAGGGACCGGAAGTTGTAGCGGAACAAATCTTCCAGGAAGATGACGGGCGGAAGGAGATTTTCGTTGATCGTTAAAGGGGAGCAAGAGCGTTTCTCCATTGGAAACCGCTTTTCAAGCAAAAAAAAGCTGACCGCAGAGGGTCAGCTTTTTTTGTTAGAGAGAATTACTCTCCAAGGTTTTCTTCTTTTACTTTCGCTACAATTGCCTCTACAGCTTCTGTTTCGTCAGAACCTTCCGCTTTGAAAGTAACTTCCGCACCGTTAGGGATACCAAGAGACATAACGCCCATGATGGACTTCATGTTAACGGATTTACCGTTGTACTCAAGGTTTACGTCGGATTGGAATTTACCTGCTACTTGTACTAGAGCTGTTGCTGGACGAGCGTGCACGCCGTCAGCAGATGTGATTGTGATTGTTTGTTGTGCCATGATTCATTCTCCTCTTTATTTTGTAATTTCAATGATATCTTTATCATTGTGATCGACATGTCCGGAAGCCTTAATGGTTACAGATTGTCCTTCTTCGAGGTTCGTGAAGACGATCGGTGTAACGATAGACGGCGCGTTTTCTTTGACAAAGTCAAGGTCCACTTCCATCATCGTCTGTCCCTGCTTCACTTCGTCCCCTTCAGCAATTCTATCTGTAAACCCTTCCCCTTTCAAGCCTACAGTATCGATACCGATGTGGATAAGGATTTCTGTGCCGTTATCCGCCTGCAGTCCGATCGCATGCTTCGTCGGGAATACGTTCAGGACTTTACCGTTTATCGGCGAAACTATCTTACCATCTTCCGGCTCCATTGCAAAGCCGTCTCCCATCATTTTACCTGAGAACACTTGGTCAGGTACTTCTGTGATCGGCATGATTTTCCCTTTGATCGGGCTGACGAAGCCCAACTCACCTTCTCTGACAGGCATATCGTTATCGCTGACTTCGTTGACAATTTCTTTTACATCTTCCTGTTTACGCGGTGTCTTTCCATCGATGATATCCTGCATTTGTCCACGAAGGGAATCGGATACAGGTCCGAAGATGGCCTGGATGTTGTTTCCAACTTCCATGACACCGGATGCACCCAATCGTTTCAGACGGTCTTTGTTCACATTACCTTTGTCATTAACAGAAACGCGAAGACGTGTAATACAAGCATCCAGGTGAGCGATGTTTTCCTGACCGCCCATTGCTTCGAGAATTTCATATGGAAGATCGCCCACTTCGCCGTCTTCCTCTGCATTCGCGTCTTCTTTCTCACGGCCCGGCGTCGCCAGGTTGAACTTGAGAATCGCCCAGCGGAATCCGAAGTAATAGATCACGGCAAGGACAAGTCCGACGATGATGACCCACCACCAGTCCGTACGGTTCGGAAGGATACCGAACAGGATGAAGTCGATCAATCCTCCGGAAAAGGTCATACCGATCTTCACATTCAACAGTTCCATGACCATGAAGGAGAAGCCGGCAAATACAGCGTGAATTCCGAAAAGTACCGGAGCTACGAACAAGAATGAGAATTCCAGCGGCTCTGTAATACCAGTAAGGAAAGAAGTCAATGCTGCAGAAAGCATGATTCCTCCGACTACTTTCTTACGTTCCGGTCTTGCCGTGTGGTAAATGGCAAGAGCAGCAGCTGGAAGACCGAACATCATGAACGGGAATTTACCGACCATGAACGTACCGGCAGTGAAGTCCACGCCGTCTTTCAACTGTTCAAAGAAAATCGCCTGGTCGCCACGAACGATATCTCCGGCTGCACTCGTATAGCTGCCGAACTCAAACCAGAACGGTGAATAGAAAATGTGGTGCAGACCGAATGGAATCATGGAGCGCTCGATCAGACCGAAGAAGAACGCGGATATTGTCTGGTTCCCTTCCAGCATCAGACGGGACAGCGCATTCAATCCACCCTGCGCATACGGCCATACGAACAGCATGATGATACCAAGGAATAAAGCAGAGAAAGCGGTAATTATTGGAACGAAACGCTTCCCGGCAAAGAATCCAAGGAACTGCGGCAGTTCAATATTGAAGAATTTGTTGTACAGGGCCGCGGCTAAGATACCGACGATAATCCCTCCGAATACCCCTGTTTGCAGCGTAGGGATTCCTAACACCATTGCATAGGCAGGGTCGGTTACCATATCGGCATCGACGCCTCCCAGTACGCCCATTACGACGTTCATAATCAAATAACCGATGATGGCTGCCAGTCCGGCAACTCCATCCCCTTTTGCAAGGCCGATGGCTACACCGACAGCGAACAGCAACGGCAGGTTATCAAAGACGATTCCGCCGGCTTCCGCCATGACTTGAAGCAATGTCTGAAGCCAAGGTGTTCCGAAGAACGGAACTTTATCGACGAATGAGTCCTGCGCAAAGCTTGTACCGAAGGCAAGCAGGATACCGGCCGCCGGGAGCAGTGCTACTGGTGTCATCAACGCCTTACCTACTTTTTGTAAAGTACCAAAAGCATTTTTGAACATTGTATTTCCTCCTTTTTTAAGTGAATGAAAACAGTTGGACCCGGGATGTATAGTAATAAAACGTTTACAATTATGCCGGGAAACGCTGCACCTGATCAGGCAGGTGCAGCTGTACGACTCGTAATCAGACGAAAAAAAAAGCATGAGTACAAGACATTCCGCCTGCAAAAGGGTACACGTATCCCTTAAGCCGTAACAGAATTCCCTTGTACTCATGCCTGATCGCGTCAGTAACACGTACGTCTAGGATTTATGGGTCAACCGCTGCAGATGAATGGTCAAATAAATGGCCTCAGATTCATCTACGGGTTTGTTCAACTGTTTTTGCATCACTTTCATTAACTTCCATGCAAGATTATAGCACACCGGGTACTCCTGTTTCAACATGTCTGCTAAACGAATTTCATCCCCTACGTTCTCCTCCTGATACACACGATCAATTGCTCGGTGAAGATGCTGGACAAGTCTGTGATAATCAATGCTGTTCCGATCAATCGTCAGCTTCATCGTATCTTCGACGATGGATACAAGTCGAGCGATCAGCTGGTTGTGCCTGTTGATTTCTCTCAAGGTTTTGTCCGTGACTGCACTATGGATATGCAGAGCAATAAACCCGATTTCCCCTTCAGGAAACTGCGTACCCATCCGATCGTAAATCATCGTGACGACTTCCATGGCCACCTGGTATTCTTTTGGATAAATCGATTCGATTTCAGATAAGAAAGGATTGGTAAACTGCATGTTCTTTTTCGCGCGATTGATGGCAAAGGCGAGGTGGTCGGTCAATCCGACGTGGATATGCTGGTGCAGTTCCTGCCCCATCCTCTCTTCAATGTGGATGAGAATATCATTCATGAAATCGATCAGCTGCTCATCGATATGAGGCAGAAGGTTAACATACTGTTCTTTCTCTCTCTCGTTACTTAATAAGAAGGTCTTATCGGCTTTGTCAAAGGAAACATCCTCTCCGGATTTCCGGTTAAAGCCGATCCCCTTTCCTATCAATACCACTTCCTCATAAACCGGGTGGGCAGCAATGACAACGTTATTATTCAATACTTTTTCTATCCTTAACTGCTGTTCCATCATGGACCCCCACTCAACACTATTAAAAGCGTTTTCAGCGTTCTCATAACTTCTATCGTATATTCCACAGCGGAATTTTACAAGAGGTTAACATAACAGAGAGGCTTCTCCTTTGTCTGAAAGCGGTTGCGTCGTGTACAATCAGTAAGGTATGTACATCAATGAAGAAACTTGGAGGAGATATATTTATGATCAAACTATTCGTCACAGATCTCGACGGGACCCTTCTCGGCATGGATCACTATATAAAAAACGAAGATATTGATGCATTGAAATGGATGATTGACCACGGCACTCCGCTTACGGTGGCTTCCGGACGTATGGATCACGAAATCGCAGAAGTATTGAAACGTGTGGGCGTCAACGGTCACCGTGTCAGTCAGAACGGTGCTTTCGTTTATGATAACCAAGGACAGGAAATCTACGCAGAAACGTTTGAAGGCAATATGGCGGAAAGAATACTGACTGCCATCGAGAAAGAGCCGATGGTCAAAACCGTCTCCACAGCCGATCAGACCTTTACGGACAAGCACCACGAATGGGTGGATATTATTTCCGAGCAGCTTTTCCATGACATTATCATCCAGCCGGACTTGAAGCAGGAAATCGGCCAAACGATTTTCCCATCCAAGATCACCTTGAATGGACAGGAAGCAGACGTAGTGCATGCCGCCAAAAACATCAAGGAGACGTTCGGTGAAGAGATTGACAGCTTCATTTCCCACGAAACCTGCGTGGACATGATGCCTAAAGAGATCAACAAACGGAACGGAATTCGTAAACTGATTGATAAACTCGGATTAAAACCGGAAGAAGTTGCTTGTGTCGGAGATTCGTTTAATGACATCAGCATGTTCGAAATGACACCACACAGTTATGTCATGGCGACCGCCCATGATGACGTAAAAGCAAAAGCCTCTCAGGTCGTCGACCACGTTCACGAAGCAATCGAAGACTTGGAGAAAAAAGGACTATTGAACAAAAAAGAACAAGCGGCTGACGTCTGAGCCAGCGCTTGTTCTTTTTTAATCTTCCAAATGCTCGTCTAAAAAGCGATCGATCAAATCGAAAGGAAAACCTTTCCTGTATAAACCCGCTTTGATCTTCTGCTTACGCTCGTATCCTTCTTTGGATGCGAACTTACGCTTCAGCTTCTCCCCCTGATAGACGACCGCTTCCCATTCCGAATCCTCCTGCTTTTCATCGGGCAGATTGGCAAGTACCTCCTGGATGACATCCCCGGTAAACCCCTTCTGCATCAATGTCTGCTGAATATTTTGGATTTGTTGACGGTGCGATTTCCGACCATCATGGTTTTGTTTCTTCTCGGCAAATTTCATGGCTTTCTCGTACTGCTTGTCAAACGTATAGTATTCAAGAGCCGCTTCCGCCGCACTGGCAGCCACGCCTTTTTCCATCAATTCTTTCTTGAGAATATGAGGACCTTTGCTTGAGGTCATGATCCTTGTCCGCACCAGCGAAGCGGCAAACTCCTGGTCGTCCAGCAGACGCTCCTTCTTCAATCGTTTGACGATTTCATCTATGTGTTCCGGATCCGCTTCTTTCCCTGTCAAATAGTCACGAATTTCCTTTTCCGACCGCATACGGTAGCTTAAATAATGAATAGCAAGGGTATAAGATTTGTGAAGCGTATCGGTCTGAATCAAAGCGTTGATCAGAGCATCGTCCATCTCCATGTTCTTCTGGAGACGATATTGGACGAGAACGTCTTCATCGACACTGAACCCGTACTCTTCCCCATTTCCCTTATCCATGAAAATATTATATCTATGTTTATGTTTCTTTTGCGTCGTGATTCTAGTGAGCTTAGCCATATCCATCACCTCTTTTTTCAGTTTAGCATGTTACCTGGTATGGGAACATGGATTTGAACCGCATCAGAAGCGTAAACTAATCAAGTCTTACTATCGCAAGGAGGAAAATCAATGAAAATTGCTGTTACCGGGGGTACCGGTTTTGTTGGATCGCAGCTGACAGACCAACTGGTTAAAGCAGGGCATGATATTTACATATTGACCCGGAGCCCCGAAAAACATGAGAATCAAGAACGGGTCACTTATGTAGGGTGGCTGAAGGATGAGTACCAACCGGAAAATCACTTACCTGCCCTTGACGCTATTGTTAACCTTGCCGGCCAGTCATTGAACAGCGGACGCTGGACCGAGGAAAGGAAACAGTCGATCCTTGAAAGCAGAATAAAAGCAACCGAGGGTGTGCTCACCCTGATCGACCGCCTTCCCCAACCACCCGAAGTCCTTGTCAATGCTTCCGCCGTGGGCTTTTACGGAAGTTCTCATACGAAAACATTCACCGAAGAGACGACGGAACCAGGGAACGACTTCCTGGCGGACGTAACGGTGAGGTGGGAAAACCTCGCTTCCCAAGCGGCCGATAAAGGAGTACGTACGGTGTATGTCCGGTTCGGAATCATCCTTGGTGAACAGGGAGCTCTTCCGAAAATGATCCTCCCCTATAAGTGCATGATCGGTGGAAACCTCGGTTCCGGAGAGCAATGGATGTCATGGATCCACATCCGCGATGTCGTCGGACTGCTTACATTCGCCCTTCATCATAAGGACATACAGGGACCACTGAATGCCACGGCACCCAATCCGAAAAGAAACAAGGATTTCGGCAGGACACTTGCAGAAGTAATGAACCGTCCCCACTGGCTCCCTGCCCCGTCTTTTGCTTTGAAGGCCGCGCTCGGAGATATGAGCACCCTGCTGCTCGACGGACAGTCGGTGCTGCCGAAAAAAGCACTATCTGCAGGATATGAATTCGAATACCCTGAATTAAAAGCTGCCCTTACGTCTATCCTGAAAGAAAGATAAGATGAAGAATCGGATAAAGAGATAAGACCCTACACATATATAGCAGGGACTACGGAAGGGTAATTCTAGGCAGCGGGCTTAAAGAACCGTGCGGGCTCCTGCCCCCCGTGGTAAGCGGCCCAACTTCCAGACGGAAATCACTTCTTAACAAGCCGGAAAAGAACGAAACAAACAGTTTCGTTCTTTTCCGTGAGCCAACCAGCTGAAATCAAGTATAATAAAAGTAATAACATTTGAAGGGCTGTATGTATATGAACACTGTAATTAAGAATGTCCATATTCACCCGATCACCTCCCCTTCCATCCCGAACGGCACCATTTACATCGTGGATGGAAAAATTCATGACTACGGGGTCTCTATCGCCCTGCCGGAACAGGCGGAATACATTGACGGCAAAGGGATGGATCTATATCCGGGGTTTGTCGACGTCCACACCCACCTTGGTTTATATGATGAAGGAACGGGCTGGGCCGGCAGTGATGCCAACGAAACGATAGAAGCGGTCACCCCTCATTTGCGAGCCATTGACGGAGCCCATCCATTGGACCCTGCATTCTTCAACGCGAGAAAAGCCGGAGTCACAACAGCGCATATTATGCCTGGAAGTGCGAACATGATCGGCGGGATGACGTCTGTTATCAAAACGGTCGGTCATACGATCAACCATATGATCCTCCGTCACACCGCCGGTCTGAAACTGGCACTTGGGGAAAATCCGAAACGTATTCACTCCCAATCAAAGAATGCATCGATCACAAGACTGGGGATTATGGGGACGCTTCGTGAAACGTTCTATGCGGCGATGAAGGATCCGGATCCCGGCTTGAGAGTACAACCGATCATCAAAGCATTAAACAAAGAAATACCCGTCCGCATTCATGCTCACCGCGCGGACGACATCATCACAGCCCTTCGTTTTGCCGATGAATTTGATCTGGATCTCCGGATTGAGCATTGTACGGAAGGCCACTTAATCGCTGACGAACTGGCAGGAAGGGATTTACAGGTGTCTGTAGGCCCGACATTCACACGCGCGTCCAAGATTGAGCTGCGTAACAAGACATGGCAGACGTATAAGATCCTGCATGATTACGGCATTCGGGTATCGATAACTACTGATCACCCCTACACACCGATCCAATACTTGAACATATGTGCAGCCCTCGCCGCAAGAGAAGGAATGGAAATAGAAGACGCGCTTCGGGGCATTACCATCGTTCCGGCCAGAAACCTTGGTGTAGACGACCGCGTGGGGTCCATTGAAAAAGGAAAAGATGCTGACCTCGTTTTATGGAGCGGGCACCCCTTCGAGTATCTTTCCAAGCCGATATGGACGATGATTGATGGGAAAATGGTATATTTCCAGGAATAATACAGAAAGTAAAACCAGGAACTGTTTCCTGGTTTTTTGTTTTGGGTTTCTATATAACCTATCAGAACCTATACACAGGATTGAAATGTGTGAATAAGGAGAATGTTATAGGTGTGCACCTCCTTTTTTCGTTTTTGAACACGGTTGAAACTGCTGAACAATAACGACAGCAGTGGAGATAAAAAAACTTTGGTAGGAGTGGAGAAATGAAGAAGTTTATTACCTTATTTACTGCTGTCGCTCTTGTTCTCAGTCTGTTTGCCCCATCGGTTTTTGCAGACGGTCATGAAAGTAATGCCATGGTCCGGATTCTGCATGCCTCCCCTGATGCACCAGCCGTAGACGTTTATGTGAATGATGAGGCAGTTGTGGAAGGAGCCGAGTTCAAAGCGGCTACAGATTACATGGAAGTTCCTGCCGGGGAACACAAAGTAGAGATTTATGCAGCAGGAACAAAGGGAGAACAGGATCCGGTCATTTCTACTACCGTAACGGTTGAATCCGGAATGGCTTACACAGCGGCTGCCATTAATAATTTGGACAGCCTCGAATTAAAAGCTCTCCAAGATTCCATGGATGCAAGTGAAGGAATGGCCAAGATCCGTGTCGGCCACTTCATCCCGGGAGCACCAGCAGTAGATGTCGGACCAATTGACGGAGATGCCCTGTTTGCAGGTGCTGAATTCCCTATGGTAACAGATTACAAGGAATTGGAGCCTGGAACGTACGACTTGGAAGTACGGACGACAGACGGTACACAGCTGATCGACTTGTCCGGAACTACCTTGGAATCGGGGAAAGTCTATAGCGCTTTCGCTGTAGGTACAGCGGATAATCCGGAAGTTCTTCTGCTTCAGGATTCGAATGCCATGCCTTCCGAGATGCCTGCGACCGGCTTGGGCGGAACGGCAGCATCCTCTTCCTCCACTATCTGGTATGCAGCAATTTTAGGGGTACTGGCCATGGGTGCTGGCCTGCTGTTCACACGTAAACGTTTCAACACGTAATTGCGCCATATAGTATATTCTCTGGCCCTGGGCTCCCTTGTCTTCTTTATCAGTCTCCTTTTACTGAATACACAAGAAGAAGAAGAAGGCGTCCAGGTCCTTTCTGTATCTGAAGATTCCAGCACCTCTGAAGATATAGAAAGCGCCAAGGAAAGAGAAGCGCCGATAAAGAAAAACTACGATCAGGCTGTAACCGTCCACAACCGTGTTCAGGAAGGGATCGTTCCTTCCAGATTGGTCATTCCTTCTCTCGGAGTTGATGCGCCTGTCCGTGCTCTTGGTTATACGGAAGAAGGCGGCATGGCTGTGCCCGACAATATTACGGATGTCGGCTGGTTCGAGCCGGGAACGAAACCGGGAAACCAGGGTAATGCAGTAATTGCAGGACATGTCGACGGCAAAAGTGGTCCAGGTGTGTTCTATGACCTTAAAGACCTGTCTTCAGGTGAGGTGATAGAGGTTTACGATCGTACGGGTCAAAAAAAGACGTTCATCGTTTCCCAAGTGGCGGCTTATCCGTATGAGGATGCCCCCATCCGTGACTTGTTCGGACCGTCGAACCAAGCCTCTCTGAATTTAATTACGTGTACCGGTCCTTATGATGCAGATGCCTCTACTTATTCCAAAAGGTTGGTCATCTATTCTGTGGCAGAAAAAACCTCCTCTACCAGCGATCATGGACAACAAAAAAATAATCGTCCAACTTGAAAAAATCCATTCACTTTTTTTAAGTTCTCGATTATTATAAAGTTAGATGTTCATTTATACGTTTTTGGTGTAGGGAAGGCAAATGGTGCGCCACCAGCATGATGCTGGTTCTAGTGGGTTCGATTCCCACCCCGAATTTTTGTGAGCTGTTGATAAAAATTCGAGGGTGGGCCGAATCCGGCTAGGTGCATGCTTTTTTCCCTATGCATCCGGTCCACCCTCCTCATTACAAGGAGGGATTTTTTATGCTGAAAAAACGTGACCTACATGACGCCCCGGTACTTTTTGAATTGATGAGTCATCCCGAAGTCTTTCCGTACGTCCGCCACAAAGCTGCATCAAGTGATGAGTTTTATTTCTTGACGAAGCAGACGATAGAAGCAGAAGATCGGGGGGAATTGATTTCACGTACCATCCTTGATGAGTGGGCACAGCCGATCGGCACGATCAACCTTTTCGACGTGACAGAAGGTAAGGGTTTTCTGGCAACATGGATCGGCAAACCCTATTTCGGTAAAGGTTACAACCAACCTGCGAAAGAGGCCTTCTTTGAAGAATTGTTCTTCCAACTCGGCATCGAAGCGATCTTCATGAAGATCAGGAGAACCAACATCCGATCCATGAAAGCGGCCTTGAAAATCCCTTATGTATCCTTGGCGAACGAAACGTATCCGGAAGTTCTCCAGCAGATCAATGGAGTAGAAGATGTTTATGACTTGTATGTCATTACGAAAGAACAATATATGTTCCATTATTACGGAGACCAGAATCAGGAAGAAGAAATGTTAGAAGCATAAGCCAAGGCTTATGCTTCTTTATTTTATATAGGCGGAAGTATAGGACGGAACAGGAGCCCGTTTTTCTTTCGGATGCTCTTTCTTCATCCCCTTTAAAGGAATCGACATCTCAGGTGTACCAAACACGCCAGGAGCGACTTCATACTTATTGAATACCAGTACGATTTTGTCTTTTTGAAGATAGTAGGCGGTATTGTCCCTTACACCGCGGAACGTTTTCTGAAAGTACGTATCAGGATCGGATTGGATAATTTTTTCCACAGCTTTGTTTAACCGATCCATGTGAACAACCTCTTTTAAAGGTCTGATCTCCCCTGCTGCTCCATCCACAAAGTTCACAGATGAGACAGTCGAATTATAGCGGTCCCCCCGTGAGATATGAGATGTCATGACAACCGAGAAGAACTCCTTCTCTTCGTAGACAATCGTTTCTTCATAATACAAATAAGGGATGCCTATCGACTCACCTGCGCCCCTCTTGACCATACGGAATTTCTCTTCCAACTTATCGATGATGTCATTGTTCACCCGCTCCTGTATCGCCTTATTCTCCAGTTGCTCAAACAGCGGATAGTCGACATGGATTTCCCAGCCTTCTGTCACTTGATCTTTGTGAACGATTTTGTACTGACTTTCAGCAGCGACACCAGTGCTGTACAATAGAACGAATACAATAGCCAACAGGGCTACATTTAAGCGCTTCAAAGCACATCCCTCCTGTACTTCTTAGCTTATCCCAAAGCGCTAAAAGTAAAGCATCCAGTAGAAATAATTCGAATCATGTCGGATAAACGTAGTACACTATAGACAATCCAACACAAATAAAGGAAGTGCAAGCATGGATCAATCCCCTCTGGTCACTACATCATTCATGTCGAGTCTTCTTACGAAAGACCCTTTGAATGCCGTCTCCTACATATTGGAACAATGCTGTCTTTATTTCAAAGCGGATGGAGCATTCCTTTACCGTCAAGAGAAGGAGGAGGGTATGTTTCATTCATCGTTCGAGCACGTGAACGATTCACGTTTCTACCCACTTCCTGGAATCCAGTGGTACGGAAAGCCCGGGGAGATCCATAACGTTTCTTCCCTCTTTCCAGGCGAAGAAAAGGCAGCAGCGGTTATGCTGCCCTCGGAAAAAGAAATAATTATTCTCGCCGGTCATAATTGTGACATCGAGGCATCAGAAATAACTGGACTGTTACCCATATTAGAAGCCTGCACCCTTCCATTACGTCAGGGTCCGAAATCGTATTCTTCCCGCGCAAATCGAGAAGAGCGCATTCGCCGTCAGCAGTCGGAGCTGATGAAAATCATGAAAGATGCCCGACTTACAAGGATCGATCTGCTGCCTGCTTTTGAAATGATTTGTAACACAACGATTGAAACCCTCGATACGGACAGAGTCAGCGTCTGGATGTTTGATGAGGCTCGTGAAAACCTTCAAGTGGAAGCGATGAAGGAAAGAGGGGATAGGACCGTTGATCCTCCAATGAAAAACCTTCCCAGGAATGCTTTCCCAGCCTATTTCTCCGCATTGGAGAACGAGCGCACACTGGCTGTCAGTAATACAACACAGGACGACCGGGTCTTTGAGCTGAGCGAAGCTTTTAACCAACCGAATAACGTCCTGGCTATGCTGGATATTCCGATTATCTGCGGTGGCGAAATGGTTGGTGTCCTCTGCTGTGAACAGTTCGACCGCTCGCGTCCATGGGATTTCGATGAAAAAGCTTTTGGTACTTCCATTGCGGATATGGCAGCCTTCATCACCGAGCATGTGAAGCGGAAAGAAGCGGAAATGGAGCTTGAACGAATCGCTTTCTATGATTCGTTGACGAACCTTCCGAACCGACATTGGATCGAACATTACCTGGATGACGAGATCCAGAAAGATCAGCCCTTTGCAGTCCTCTATATGGACATTGACCGTTTTTCTGCTTTTAATGAAGAACTGGGGTACCGGGTGGGAGATCAACTGATTATGGGTATAACGAGACGCCTTAAATCCGCTCTTCATGGGAGGGACAAACTTGGATGGTTCCATGACGGTTTTGTTGTCCTGCTGCATGATCCGGGAGAAGGCATTCAGCTTCATCAGAGGATCAGCCATTATTTACAGCAGTTCCATGCTCCTTATTCTATCGGCAGTCAGGATATTTACGTAACGGTAAGTACTGGAGGGGCTGTTTTTCCTGACCATGGAGATTCACCGGCGACCATTATCCGTCATGCACACCGTGCGAAGACCGCGGCTAAACAAAACGGACGCAGCCAATTTCGGTTCTTTGACCCGGAGATGGATCAGGATCACCTCGCTTACGAACGGTTCCAACTGAATTTAAGAGAGGCGCTTGATAAGGACCAGTTTGAATTGTTTTATCAGCCTCAGGTGCAAGCATCTACTGGAAAAGTGAGAGGCATGGAAGCTTTGATACGCTGGGAGCACCCGAAAAAAGGTCTGCTCCCCCCGGCATTATTTTTACCGCTTGCAGAGATGACGGGCATGATTGTAGAAATCGGCGAGTGGGTGCTTCAAACCGGTCTTGCTAAGCTGAATGAATTAGAAAACGCCGGCTACACTGGATTAGTCATGAGTATCAACATTTCGCCGCAGCACTTCGAGCATCCGTCCTTTTTGAAGACGCTCGAAGCAGCGCTCGCCCAGTCAAGGGTGAACCCTTCTCAATTATTACTGGAGGTGACCGAACAGATTGCCTTCCGACAGGAGAGCAGGACGGTGGAAACCTTAAGGGAAATTGAACGTATGGGCGTCCAAATCGCCATCGATGATTTTGGTACTGGGTATTCGTCGATGAAATACTTAAGCCTTTATCCAATTCATACGCTGAAAGTCGACCGCAGCTTTACGAAAGATCTGCTGCTCAAAGATAAAAGCCGCATTATTGTTAAGACGATGATTGAACTTGGACAGAGCCTTGGATGTGAAGTCGTCGTGGAAGGCGTGGAAACTGCCGAAACGGCTGATTACCTTCAAGGCATCCATGCGGACATGTTGCAGGGCTTTTATATTGAAAAGCCACTTCCTTCCGCCCTGCTCCATGAGTGGATGAGAGATCAGGAATGATTTCCGTTTCATTCCCTGGTCTTTCCTGTGATACGATAAACAGTAAGAAAGGTGGTTCAATACATGGAACAATTAATGTTTATACAAACCGGGATGGGTACGGATGTTCATGGTCAGGATGTGACGAAAGCTTCTGTTCGTGCCATTAAAAATGCCATCCATACTAATTCGATGCCGGGCATCCGTACCGTGCTGCCGGAGCAATCCCTTGATAACATGAAAATCAAAGTGAAGCTGGCGGTCCCATGCGATCATGATAAGCTGGATCATGATGCCGTGAAACAAGCCATTCCATACGGGGACGTCACCATTGAAGTGATGGAAGGCGGCATGCTCACATCGAGTGGAATCCTGCTCAAAGACAAAGAGGACAAGAACGATTTAATGTACATTGTGAACGCCGCTGTCGAAGTGGGATATTAAAAAGAGCCTGAGCAATCCGCTCAGGCTTTCCTCTATTCTTCGATTTCTTCCAAATCATCCATATACTTATCGTAGTGCACGTTACGTTCAAATCGGACGTGATCCGCACCTGTGTAGCCATGAATATCGGTTGATACAAACGGTTCGTATTCTTCCACATATCCGACCCCGTCCTGATTGTCCATTAAAGAAGAGTCATCATAGGTCATAGCGCTTTGATTGAAAGACGCTACTTGTTCATAGGCATTCTGCTCATTGTATTCCGGCGTCATGCGGATCTCTCCATAGGCTTCTTCCATTTCAGAAAGCACCTCTTCCTCCGGCGGACGGCCTGAATAAAGCCTGTCGTTCGGAGATTCTTCCGCAATCGTTCTGGCGGTGGGAAGAGCATCGAGCCTTTCTTTTGGTATCTGCCGCCCGGTCTTCTCACAAACACCGTACGTACCCTTCGCTATTTGAGTAAGCGAATAATGAATATCAGAGAGCTCTTCACGCAAATGCCCGGACAACGCGAGATCTTTCTCACGCTCATAAAGCTCCGTCCCGGAGTCAGCAGGATGGTTGTCATACTGCGACAACTCTCCGGAAGCCATATCACTCGCGAAACCACGTTCCAAGCCGAAATTCGCTTCTTCTTCCATTCGTCGTTCTATTTCACGCTTACGTTGCTGTAATCGTTCTTTGTATATAGTGTCATCCATTTTATCTCCACTCCTTGACTTGCCCCCTTAGTTTGGCACGATCAAAAGACACCTATACAGACAAACAAAAAAGAGCATCCCATCATCGGAATGCTCCATTTTTTACGCGCGTAAAGCGGCCAGAAAGTCTTCTTTTAAGTCCTCTATATCTTCCAAACCGATGGATACGCGGATCAAGCCGTCTGTAATGCCAAGCTCAGCTCTGCGATCTTCGGGAATGGAAGCATGCGTCATCATAGCAGGAACAGAAATTAAGCTTTCTACTGCTCCAAGGCTTTCCGCCAGTGTGAAATAGCGGACGTTTCGCAGAACTTTGTCTGCTTTCTCCCCACTGCCGACGTCAAAGCTGATCATTCCGCCGTTCCCTCTCGCCTGAGCGTGGTGAATGTCACTTCCCTTATGCGAGGACAAGCCCGGATAATAAATCTTCGTCACTTCAGGAAGGCCTTCAAGAAAGCTTACGAATTCCTTCGTATTTGCTTCGATCTCCTCCATGCGGATTCCAAGCGTTTTGATCCCCCGCATGAGCAGCCAGGAGTCCTGTGGACCGAGGATTCCTCCGGTGGAATTCAATACGAAGTGGACAGCTTCTGCAAGTTCCTCCGAGTTCACAACGACAAGGCCTGCCACGACGTCACTGTGACCGCCTAAATATTTCGTTGCACTGTGAAGTACGATATCTGCTCCGAGGTCGATCGGATTCTGCCAATATGGTGTACTGAACGTATTATCGACAATCAGCGTCAGTCCCTTGGCACGGGCAAGTTCCGAGACCTGTTTCAAGTCGGTGATTTTCAATAGAGGGTTTGTTGGAGTCTCTACGTAAATGGCTTTCGTATTCGCTTGGACAGCCGCTTCCACCGTGTCTACGTCGCTCGTATCCACAAAACTTGCTTCCAAACCGAAGCGGTTGATTACTTTGGATACCATCCGGTACGTACCGCCATAGACGTCATCGGTGAAAATTACGTGATCGCCTTTATCAAAGGTCATCAATACAGCCGTGATCGCCGCCATTCCTGAACCGAACGCAAAGCCTCGGTAACCGCCTTCCAATTCCTTAATCAACTCTTCCAAGGCGAAACGGGTCGGGTTTCCAGTCCGGGAATATTCATACCCGCGATGCTTTCCAACACCATCCTGTTCATAAGTGCTGACTTGATAAATCGGCACACTGACCGCGCCTGTCTTCTCATCTCCAGTAATTCCTCCATGGATCAGCTGCGTTTTCTTTCTCATTTCATCACTCCTCATATATGCCTTGGCTTAGATATCTTTCACTACTATCCGGAAAAATGGTCACGATCTTCGAGCCCGGTTTGGCGGAATCCGCTTCTCTAAGCGCTGCTTCGAACGCCGCACCGGAAGAACTGGCTACCAGCAGCCCTTCCTTCCTTGCCAGCTCCCTCACCCTTTGAAAGGCGACATCATCGGAAATCGTATGAATCGCATCGAAGTAAGCTGTATCCATATAGGAAGGCAGAAACTCCATTCCGATGCCTTCCGTACGGTGAGATCCCGGCTTACCACCATTCAGAATCGACCCTTCCGGTTCCACGATGACGGTTTTAATTTCTTCTTTTTTCCCTTTTAAATACCGGGCCGTTCCCATAAACGTCCCCCCGGTACCGGCGCCGGCAACAAAAATATCTATATCACCGTTTAAATCCTGATAAATTTCAGGTCCTAAGGAATCCGTGTACGCTTGAGGGTTCGCTTCGTTGCTGAACTGCTTAGGGCTGTACGCACCGGGAATGGTCAGGCACAGCTGCTCTGCCTTCTCAATGGCTCCCCGCATGCCTTCTTCTGTAGGCGTGTGGATGACTTCAGCACCGAGCGCCCGCATCAACGTCTGCTTTTCTTTACTGAACTTCTCCGGTGTAACAAAAAGAACCCGGAAGCCCCTGCCGATTGCGGCCAGTGCCAATCCTATACCGGTGTTCCCCGCTGTAGGCTCGACAATGGTGCCACCCTCCCGAATCAGGCCTTTCTCCAGTGCATCCTCAATCAGTTTTAAACCCAGGCGGTCTTTGACACTACCGCCTGGGTTCATGAATTCAAGTTTGGCAAATATCCTAACTTGATTCGGGATGTCTGAATGAGTGAGTTCAATCATAGGTGTCTGACCGATCAGTGACTGTATATTCTTGACGTAACCCATCGCATTCTCATCTCCCGTATATTAAAAGACTTCCGTCCATTCGCTGCGTTTCTCCAGCAGCTCCTTCGCAAGTTCCTTCGCGCCTTCGAGGCTGTGACTGGCTGCGAACCCACACTGTACTTCATTGCAGGCCGGCACTTCATCGGCTTCCAGAACGTCGTTCAATGTTTTCTCGATGACCTCAAGGACATTGTCGTAGCTGTCATCATTCAATACGGCTATATAGAAGCCGGTCTGACAGCCCATCGGACCGATATCAATGATTCGATCGTGGTGGTTACGGCTGTTCTCCGCCATCAAATGCTCCAGGGAGTGCAGCGCAGGCATATCCATATATTCCTGGTTCGGCTGCTTGATACGCAAATCGTATTTATATATTTTGTCGCCGTGTTCTCCTTCTGTCACTCCTACAAGACGCACATAAGGTGCTTTCACTTTCGTGTGGTCTAAGTTGAAGCTTTCTACGTTCATTTTTGGCATAAGATCATTCCCCTTTGTTCGCTTGTATGAGCCAAGCGTATTTATTCAGCTGCTCGAAGGACACTTTAAACCCTTGAGCAATAAACGCCTCCCTTAATTCTTCTAGATAGGCATAGTATTCTTCCTGCAAATCCTGTGCTAAATTTAAAAATCCCGCTTCTTCCGCTTTACGGATCAGCCTCTGTTTATGTGCTTCATCCTGGAAGATGGTATCAATAAAGATGACTTGACCGTCTGTATCCAGCTGGTCGTGGAAGCTTTTGATCGCTGTTTCCTTTTCCTCTTTGGTCAGGTGGTGGAAGGCGAATGAGCTGACAATGGAACGAATCGGAGTCCCAAACTGCGGGTAATCCAGAAAGTTCCCATCATATATTGCTGCTTCCGGACATTTCATCTTAGCAATTTTGCGCATTTCCGAAGAGGGTTCGACTCCGATTACCAATTTTCCTTGATCCACCATCCGGCGGGTTAAATTGGCTGTGCCGACACCGAATTCCATGACAGGCGATACGGACAAAGCGGCGAGGCGGGCAAGCATTTCATCGTACCCGTCGAACACTTCCCTATATTCGGGATCTTTCCCGGCTACTGTGTCATCATACGAACTCGCCCATTGGTCGAATAAGTCGACGAATTCCATTCCCATTTCGTCATCTCTCCCCATAATTTATAATTCCTATAAGTAAACTCGGAATTACATTGTTACTATATCATATTTCCAGACGCCGCTCAATGTTAAACTTTTGTCACTATTCCATAAAAAAAAGACGAAGGCCTCCCGGGCCTCGTCTTTTATTTTCTTCTACGCCTATTATGACGTGGTTTTCTTTCCGTATCTTCCTGTTCCTTCCGCTTTCCTGGTGAAAGACCTTCGATCGTCCGGCGTTCCAGTTTTTCACTGATGAACCTCTCAATATCTCTAAGCGCTGGTTTGTCCTTCGGTGCAGCAAACGTGATCGCAAGTCCCTTGCCGCCTGCTCTCCCCGTCCGTCCGATCCGGTGCACATAGCTTTCCGGGTCCTGCGGGATGTCATAATTGAAAACGTGAGTGACACCTTCCACATCCAATCCCCGAGCAGCAACGTCTGTTGCTACCAGATACTGCAGCTTCGCTTCACGGAACCGCTTCATCACTTTTTCCCTTTTTGCCTGGGAAAGATCTCCGTGCAGCTCATCCGATGCAAATCCTTCTGCGGTCAAGGCATCGTTCAACTTCTTCGCCCGCCTTTTCGTCCGGCAGAAAATCACCGCAAGGAAGGGACGGTGCTCCCTCATGATTGTCAGGAGCGCGGCCTGCTTCTGCCTGTCCGTCGTCTCATAGAGAAGCTGCTTAATATTCGAAACCGTGACCTGCTCCCCTTTTACTGAAATACGCGCCGGGTCCTTCAGCATCTTTCTACCAAGCTTCTGGACCTGCTTCGTAATCGTCGCTGAGAAAAGCATCGACTGTCTCTCGGCATTCATTTCAGAGAGAATCGCTTCCACATCAGGAAGAAATCCTGCTTCAAGCATCTGATCCGCTTCATCCAGGACAAGGTGACGGACGGACTGGAGGCTGATCGTCCCTCTCCGCATATGATCGAGGAGCCTGCCCGGCGTCGCGATAACGATATGGGCTCGTCCGTTCAACTTATTCGCCTGCTTCGCAACATCCTGTCCACCGTACACTGCGAGGACATGAGTAGCCGCATCCTTCACTTTCGTCACTTCCTCCGTGATCTGCAGCGCAAGTTCCCTCGTCGGGGTAATGACGACAGACTGTACCTCTGCCAGATCCGGGTCAATATTGTGCAGGATAGGCAGCAGGAAGGCGAACGTCTTGCCTGTTCCGGTCTGTGCTTCTGCGATGATATCCCGGCCATCCATTAAAGCGGGGATGGCTTCCACCTGTATATCCGTAGGAGAAGTGACGCCTTGCTGCTTCAGCTTTCCGACTAAATGGGAAGGCACTCCTAATTGTTCGAATGTTTGCATGTATATCACTACTTTCTTCAACTGAGGCCTTGGATGGCCATTACGCCTTATTGTACCTGAAATCCAGCTGCTATGTATCGTTTTTTAAAAAACTGTAGAGAAAATGACTTCATGCTCCTTTTCCTCTTTCCATATACATATAAGGAGAGGGGGCTTTATCGTGGACGTAAAAGTGAGAAGTGGAGATACGTTATGGTATTATGCCAATTTGTTCAATATCCCGCTGACTTTACTAATAGACTCCAATCCCGGGATCGAACCGGGTGAACTCTCCATAGGTCAAACCATCTTTATTCCGGGTTACGAAACAAGCACCTATACCATCCAAAAAGGAGATACATTATGGAAGTTGGCTAGCGAGCGGAGAATCTCCCTGGACGCGCTTGCTCTATTAAATCCGGGGATAGACCCCTCACGTCTCGTCATCGGCCAAAAACTAACTATTCCTGTCCTTGTGACTTACCGGATCCTCGACGGGAACCAACCGTATGACTCGACTATTCTTCGCAAGGATATCGATAAGCTCCTCGCTTTGTATCCATATATCCGGAAGAATGTCATCGGTCAAAGCGTCATGGGCAAAGACCTGGTGGAGCTTCAAATCGGACGCGGTCCGAAAGTGGTTCACTGGAACGGCTCCTTCCATGCGAATGAGTGGATCACAACTGCTGTCATCATGCAGTTTCTCAACGATTATGTCCTCGCTTTAACAAATAAAGAAACGATACGAGGGCTTGATATGCTCCCCTACTATGATCAAATCACCATATCGATCGTCCCGATGGTCGATCCTGATGGTGTCGATCTCGTCTTAAACGGCGCGCCCGAAGGAGAATTCGGCAGAGAAGCATTGCGCATTAATCAAGGAAGTAATGATTTCACCGACTGGAAGGCGAACATCCGCGGGGTGGACCTTAACAATCAATTTCCTGCTAAGTGGGAAGTGGACGCCGCGAGAAAACCGACGGCACCAGCTCCGCGTGATTTTCCCGGATATGAACCACTGACAGAGCCGGAAACGATCGCCATGGCCGAGTTGGCAAAGGATCGGAACTTCGAAAAGATGCTTGCCCTCCATACGCAGGGTGAGGTCATCTTCTGGGGATACGAGGGATTAGAGCCTGCGGAATCCATTGCCATTGCAGAAGAATTCGGGAGAGTCAGCGGCTACGAGCCCATCCGCTATGTAGACAGCTTTTCCGGCTATAAAGATTGGTTCATTCAGGAATTCCGCCGTCCCGGATTCACCCTTGAGCTGGGAGAAGGAGTAAACCCGCTTCCACTTGACCAGTTTGATGAGATCTATCAAGAAACAATGGGGATCTTCCTTGCCAGCCTATACATGTAAAAGAAATCACCTCCGTCTTTCTGAGGAGACGGAGGTGATTATCATTTCAATATTTTTTTATCCACATGGCCGCCGTGGTCCTTCATAATCTTGAGGGCTTCTTCCAAGGACTCTTCCTCTACGGAAAAGTGCAGCACATGAGTCAAGTGCTTTTTATCTGTCAACGCTTCTTCATGATCATGTTTTGGTGAAATCACTTCTGTGAAGGTAAACGTACCTCCCCCTGTTGATGTCGATCCTGCCAACGGAACGATCGGTGTCAAGTCCGCTTCCTCTGGAACAGCTTCCACCATTTCTCCTTCCACCGCTAGCTTCTGCAGGGACGACTTCGCCCCCTCGGCATCGTTCTCTGTTTGAAAATAGGCTTGTACATACTTAGACATGTCACATACTCCTCTCGAGATTAAGGTCGTATGGTTATAATAGCCTTCCAGACATTTTTCAAACGTTTTCATTACTATTCTCTTCCATTAGAAAAGAAAAAGGACACCTGCTCAACCCAGATGTCCTTTTGCCAATTGCAATTGCTTATTCACTTGCTCAAATCCTGTTCCACCTTCACTGTTTCGTGCCGCTACTACATGATCCGGTGCTAGTTTCTCATATATATCCGCTTCAAACAGCTCGGAAAATTCCTTATACTCCTCCATTTTCAAATCGAGCAGATACTTTTTGTTTTCTATCGCATACAGAACGATTTTTCCGATGACTTCGTGCGCTTGACGGAAAGGCATGCCTTTTACTGCCAGGTAATCAGCGATATCCGTCGCATTGGAATAATCTTCTGTGACTGCCTTCTTCATCTCTTTATCATTGACTTTCATGGATGCAAGCATCGGCGCAAGCAGCTGCAGTGCTCCTTCCAGCGTTTCAACGGTATCGAACATACCTTCCTTGTCTTCCTGCATGTCTTTATTGTAGGCAAGCGGGAGACCTTTAAGCAAAGTAAGCAGTCCTATAAGGTTTCCGTATATGCGACCGGTTTTCCCTCTCAACAGTTCAGGAACATCCGGGTTCTTCTTCTGCGGCATGATACTTGATCCTGTACAGAATGCGTCATCGAGCTCCACAAATTGGAATTCCTGACTTCCCCACATCACAAGTTCTTCCGACAGACGGGAGATATGCATGATCAAAATCGAAGAAATCGATAGAAACTCAAGAATGAAATCCCGATCGCTCACGGCATCCAAAGAGTTAGGATAAGGTTGGTCGAACCCCAGCGCTTCCGCTGTCATCTGACGATCGATTGGATATGGTGTACCTGCCAAGGCAGCCGCCCCAAGTGGTGACCAGTTGACACGCTTCAAGCTGTCCTGCAATCTTTCTTTATCTCTTTCAAACATCCAGAAATAAGCAAGGAGATGATGTCCGAAAGAAATCGGCTGGGCGCGCTGCAAATGTGTATAACCAGGGACAATGGTTTCTACATGGGATTCCGCCTGATCAACAAGAGCCGCTTGGACTGCTTCCAGCAATTGAATGAGATCCTTCGTCTTCTCTCTCAAATACAGATGCATATCTGTCGCTACCTGGTCATTCCTGCTTCTCCCTGTATGCAGTTTGCCACCAACGGGACCAATTTCATCAATCAACAGCTTCTCAATATTCATATGAATATCTTCATGCTCTACAGCGAACGTGACGTCCCCGTTCTTCACCTTTTGCTCAATAGTTAACAAACCATCTTTGATTTGAGCAGCTTCCTCTTCGGAAATGATGCCGCACGCGCCGAGCATCGTAACGTGTGCCATGCTTCCCTTAATATCCTGAAGGGCCAGTTTTTGATCAAAGCCGATGGAAGAGGTGTACTCTTCCACCAGTTTATTCGTTGGTTTGGTAAAGCGGCCGCCCCACAGCTTAGTCATGCGCGCTCACCTTGGCTTTGTTTAACAGCTTATCGCCTTTATGAACATCAGCATATACTTTCGTCGGAAGCCCCCACAGTTTAATGAAACCGACAGCTGCATTGTGATCGAACGCATCTTCTTTGGAATAAGTGGACAGTTCCTCGTTGTAAAGACTGACCGGCGATTTCTTACCAATCACTGTGTGATGACCTTTAAACAGCTTCACTTTCACTGTACCAGTCACTACGTTCTGTGTTGTCTCTACGAAAGCAGCAAGCGCCGGCTGCAGCGGAGAATACCATAGACCATCGTAAATGATCTTGGAAAGCTGCTGATCGACATTCGCTTTGTACTGGGATACTTCTCTTGTCAATGTCAGGAACTCAAGCTCTTTATGAGCATTGATCAGGATCATGGCTGCAGGGTTTTCATACACTTCTCTTGATTTGATTCCGACAAGGCGGTTTTCTGTATGATCGATACGTCCGACTCCGTGCTCTCCACCCAGTTCATTCAAGTATTCGATCAATTCTACAATACCCATTTCCTTACCGTTAATAGCTACCGGCTTCCCTTCCACAAAATCGATATCGATCGTTTCCGGCGTATCCGGAGTTTTCTCGATAGGATTCGTCCAGGCGTATGCCGCTTCCGGAGCCTCTTTCCAAGGATCCTCCAGAACGCCGGCCTCGCAGGCACGTCCCCAGATATTCGCATCGATGGAAAACGGATTTTCTAAATTCACAGGAATTGGAATGCCATTTTCTTCTGCATATACGATCTGTTCATCACGAGTCATTCCCCACTCCCGGACTGGAGCGATCACTTCTAGGTTTGGATTCAAGGCCTGGATGGACACTTCGAAACGAACCTGGTCATTTCCTTTTCCTGTACAACCGTGTGCGACAGCTACTGCGCCTTCCTGTTCCGCTACCTCCACCAACAGCTTGGAGATTAATGGACGGGATAGTGCAGAAGACAGCGGGTATTTCCCTTCATACAGTGCGTTTGCTTTCAAAGCGGGAATCAGGTATTCCTCCGCAAGCAGTTCCTTAGCGTCCACCATAATAGCCTTAATCGCACCGACGTCCAGCGCTTTCTGACGGATCTTCTCCAAGTCTTTCCCTTCACCAACGTCCAACCCTAAGGCGATGACATCATATCCGTACTTTTCCTGAATCCATTTCACTGAAATCGAAGTATCCAATCCACCGGAATATGCGAGTACTACTTTTGGTTTTGTCATAATTAAATTCCTCCTAGTTATTTATATCCATAAAAAAACCGTCTCCTACTAAAGGTAAGAGACGGACGTTATTATCATCCGCGGTGCCACTCTCATTGTCTAATTAAATAGACCAACTCAATGCTGATAACGGGAGCTCCCGGTTACGGCTACTATCGTTCACCGAACTTCTCAGAAGTGCGTTTCCGTATGAATCGATCACCAGGCTTCCACCAACCCCGGCTCGCTGCAGATCCGATGCCTACGTACTCTCTTCCTCAATGAATAATCCTGCATATTTATTACTTGATGTTTATAATTATACAAAACCTATGTAAGAAGTCAACAGGTAAATCGCAATTTTTTAACTAATGAGCCTATTCCACCTCTCCAAGTCTTTCCTTCCCTTTTTCACCTGCTCCATGTTAGAATAAGGGAAGCAATGGAATAAAATCTGCAGACAGATGCAGGAGAGGTTCTAGCGACACCCTCTATAAAAAACTAAGGATGGAACTGTACCTTACCTTAGGTACGGTTTTTTTAGTGTTTTGGGTGTATAGAATACTCTCTTTCCTATAAGGAAGGGGAATTTTTTTATGGAAAAAAACAGCAAAGCCGTGGTTGTATTCAGCGGCGGTCAGGACAGTACAACGTGTCTTTACTGGGCTTTAGAGAAGTTCGATCACGTCGAAGCCGTAACCTTTGATTACGACCAGCGGCATAAAGAAGAAATTGAAGTTGCCAAAGAAATCGCCGCCGATAAAGGCGTCCGCCATCATATCCTGGATATGGCTCTCTTGAACCAGCTCGCACCGAACGCTTTGACGCGTAATGATATGGAAGTGAAAGACGGCGAAAACGGGGAGCTCCCATCCACCTTCGTTCCGGGCAGGAACTTGTTGTTCTTATCCTTCGCTTCCATTCTTGCCAGACAGATCGGTGCCAAGCACGTGATCACCGGCGTATGTGAAACAGATTTCAGCGGCTATCCGGACTGCCGTGACGTCTTTGTGAAATCACTGAACGTCACCCTCAACTTGTCCATGGATGACGAATTCGTCCTTCACACACCGCTTATGTGGCTCGATAAAGCCGAGACATGGGAGCTTGCTGATACACTCGGTGGATTCGAATATGTGCGCGAAAAGACGCTTACGTGTTATAACGGCATACGCGGAGAAGGCTGCGGCGACTGCCCGGCGTGCCGCCTCCGTCAGAATGGTCTGGATATGTATCTTGCTCAAAAAGAGGTGAGCCGCTGATGTTCGGCTTCACCATTGTAGAAAACTTACAGAAAATAGATGAAGACATTAAGCGCCAGGATTTAAAGTATCATTCCAAGCGGGTCATGGTAAGCAAAGAATTCACCTTCGACGCGGCCCATCACCTGCACTGTTATGAAGGAAAGTGCAAAAATCTGCACGGCCATACGTACAAAGTCATCTTCGGTATAAGCGGATTCGTTGATGATATCGGACTTGTCATCGACTTCGGTGATATCAAACAGATATGGAAAGAAAGCATTGAGGTCCATCTCGATCACCGCTATTTAAATGACACGCTCCCTAACATGAATACGACGGCTGAAAACATGGTTGTCTGGATTTATAATCAGATGGAAGAAGCACTGTTAAACCGCGGTGACGGCTCCCGCGTGGAGTTCGTGAAGCTTTATGAGACGCCGACAAGCTATGCAGAAGCAAGACGGGAGTGGATGCGCGATGAATAAGTTTCCCGTCTTGGAAATCTTCGGACCTACGATACAGGGAGAAGGCATGGTCGTCGGTAGAAAAACGATGTTCGTCCGGACGGCCGGCTGTGATTACAGCTGCGCCTGGTGCGATTCTGCTTTTACTTGGGACGGCAGCGCAAAAGAGGATATCGAACGCCTGACTGCCGAGGAAATTATCACCCGCTTGAAAGAAACCGGTGGGGAACGCTTCGATCACGTCACCATCTCAGGCGGCAACCCTGCTTTGCTGAAACATTTAAACGAATTGATTGACGGACTTCACGACCTCGGTATCGAGGTCGCATTGGAAACACAAGGAAGCCGTTATCAGGACTGGTTCCCGGACATCGATGACCTTACCATCTCTCCGAAGCCGCCAAGCTCATTGATGAAGACGGATTGGAACATCCTCGATGACATCCTTCATCGCTTGGAAAGGAAGGGCCAGAGTGATTCTACAAGTTTGAAGGTCGTCATTTTCAACGAAGAAGATTTGGATTATGCAGCGCAGGTCCATGAACGATATCCAGCCATTCCTTTCTTCCTGCAGGTCGGAAACGATGACCTCAAGGAAGGCGAACCGGCGAACCTGGCCGGTCATCTGCTTGAACAATATGAATGGCTGATCGATCAGGTAGTCGCCTCGGAAAAGCTTAATCACGTCCGTGTGCTGCCGCAGGTACATGCCCTCGTCTGGGGAAACAAACGAGGAGTTTAATCAAAAAGAAGCGTCTGAAGGGATCCCTTCAGACGCTTCTTCTCATCTATGCTTCTTTCTATCGTAATGACCTTTAACAACTACGGCTGCATGAACCGCTCCCGGCACGTAAAAGAGCATGGTCAAAATTAAGTTCAGCAGCGCTTTCAACGGCTGACCCGTAAACAAGACCGCTAGCGGCGGCAGAAATATAACTAAGATGTATAACATGATGTATCACTCCTCCATCTTCTTATTCCCCCCGGAGCTCATTTTATAACCTTGTTGTCGGCGCCGCTGATTCCAAAGTGTTACTTCGAGAGCAGCGATACAAACAAGCAGCCAGGCAAGTCCGAATAAGAAGCCGGCAGTGATGTCCGTCAGGTAGTGGACCCCCACATAAACGCGGGAAAACCCCACGAGCAGGATTACCAGTCCCAGCAGAAGACCGAGCGTGACTTTCCACTTCCGCTGAAGACGGCTGATGACGACAACATAGATCATGAATCCATAGAAAACCATCGACCCTGTCGAGTGACCGCTTGGAAAACTGAATCCTGTCCCGTCATATTGTGCCAGCACCTCGGGCCGCTCCCGTTCGAACGTGAGCTTGAGAGCCTTTGTCAACAGGCTGATACCCGCCATGTTGACAAGGAAGAAGACGGCCACCCATCGGCTGAACTTGGAGAAGAATAAAAAGTAACCCAGTACGAGGACGGTGGCTGTCGTCAAGAACCAGACGGACCCTAGTTCGGTCCATCCGCCCCAGGCTGTATCGAGCCACGGAGACCGAATGGCCCCAAAGAAATCCTGAGCCGCCTGATCCATGAAGAACTGGTCCTGCTCCAATACATCCTCGGCAAGTTCTGCAAAGAAAAACAACGCCCCTCCCACTAGGACGAATCCAGCTGCGATGAGCAGGATCGATACTTTGGAGAGATCGGATAATTTAATTCCTGAAAATAACATACGCGCCTCCCGTCCTTCCTTCTATTCCATCAGATTCCCCTGTTTCTTTAACTATAAAACACCTTTATATCTGTTTGTGCGTCAGTGCGGCCACACCTTTATCGCCTTTCCCAAAGTTGTCCAGCCTCTTGCCGGCGAAGGAGGCAAGGACCTGCTGGAACAACATTCCGACGATGACCGGAACGGCGACCGGTGGTGGAAAATAGGTGATGGCGATCACGGCACCGCCGCTGATATTACGCATTCCACTGTTGAACGTGAGCGACAGGACACTGCCACGCTCCACCCGCAGCAGCCGACCGGTCCAAAACCCGAGCACATAGGACAACGCAGCCAGACACAGGACCGTCACTCCGGTCCAAACCAGCGTTTGGTCGATCACTCTTAAATAAGGAGCGATGGCGGAGCTGTTGATCGTCACAACGAGACCGATCCCGATTTTCGTCAATGGCGCTAGGTTGGTTTCCATTTTGGACGTGAAAGAAGCCCTCCCCCACTGATTGACAGCCATCCCGGCCAGAGAAGGAATAACGATCATGAACAGAAGACCGACCATGATGTCCCCTATGTCCATCTGGACAGAGCCCCCGACCAACAGCTGCATAACCAAGGGTACTGTAAACGGAGCAAGAAGCGTATCAATCAGTATGATGGAGAGCGTCAGCACGACGTTTCCTTTATAGATGGAAACCCAGATCAAAGACGTAATCCCCGTAGGAATGACAAAGGACAGCACCAGCCCGATTGTCGTATAATCCTCCTTCCCGAACAATAAGCTTCCGACTCCAAGAGCAATTAAAGGCATGATGATATGTAATAAGACGATACATGCAACCAGTGCGACCGGATGTCTGAGTACTTTTTTCAAATCGGTAAAGTTCGATCCAAGGCTGCCGGCAAACGTCATGACCGCAAAGATCCACGGCACGAGGAAGACGAAGTTATCGAACCATTTCGCAAGCAGGACACCGATCACCACCGCGCTCGGCGTAATATAGGGCATCAGACGCTGTAAAACACGGTTGAAAGACACGATCATAGCAAAGACTCTCCCTTTTTTTCCTTCTATTATACCTTTTCAAACCACACAAAAACACGGAATCCCAGTGACACCAAACGCCCGCTTCCTACATAAAATAACAAAAAGGCCCGACCCGTAAAGGATCAGACCCTTGCAGATAATTATCTGCCTCTGTTCATTTTATTCTGGATGCGTCCTTGTGTCGCTTGATTCTGCGCACCAGGCTCTTCTCCATCAGGAAGCTCATCGAACTGCTGAGACTGAATCAGACGGAAGATAAGCAATACTTCTGCTTTTTCTACAATCTTACAGAAACGGCCCCACTTGTCGACATGCTTATACAAGTCAATGTCGTTTACCGCACTGAACAAAAGACGGCATTCGATCGGCTCGTTGTAGTATTCGAACGTAAGTCCGCCGGATACACAATGGTCGCCTCCCATGCCCTTCTTGTCAACGAAGATTCTCTCTCCTGTGCTTGTAGACTTTTCACTGAAGAATTGTGTCGGGAAGTTCTCAATCTCCACTGTTTGGTTGCAGCTGAATGGAACTTCTACAGAGTAATCCTGCAGGTACCCGCTGCACTCTTCTACATACTGAATATTCTTGTGGATATAACCAGACACGAATACGTTGACGGAAGCTTCCGTAGCGATAGACGGGATCGCTTTACACTGAGTCAAGTACACGTTTCGGCGTACGTTTTTGATTTCACGTGCAGCCGTAGGAAGGGTAATTTCAGACTCAACAAGTGCCTGCAATTCCACATCACGAAGAACGACCGGCAGGAAGAATCCACCTCCAAAGCCTTCCGAATTACAGTTGACGCTTACTGTTTCCGCAATATCACACTCTGGATATTGCTTTGAACAGCTGTTTTTCCTTTCGGGGTAGAATTTCCCTGTTCCAGTCGTACCGCCAGCCAAGTTTCCTGGTTGACGCAGGCCATATCCGCCGTATGGTTGACCTGCGGCATTTGTTCCGTTTGTACGGCTGCAGCCACCAAGCCCGGACAGGCGGTTAGATCTGAAAGACTGACTGTTTGGATCGTAAATATACATCGCTTTCTCTCCTTGAAATAATATAAAGCCAAATTTATTGACTTATTATTATGTATGTCAGAGAGGCAGTGTTGGTATAGTCAAATGATGGACATATAGTAATTTACATGGGAAATATAGAGAAATAGGCAGGTAATCGTTAAAAGAGAATCATAGAAGAAATAAAAAAGCACTTGCATCTGCAAGTGCTTTTTTATTTCGAAGTGGAGCATAGCGGGCTCGAACCGCTGACCTCTACACTGCCAGTGTAGCGCTCTCCCAGCTGAGCTAATGCCCCGTATTTTGAAGACAATTAATATAATAGCACCTTCCTTCCCCACTTTCAATACTAATCTTTTCATTTATTTTAATTAGATAACGCTCTCATAGAAACATCCTCTTTACAACTCTTAATCCGATGCCGATACAAGAGAGAAGAAAGCACTGGGAGAACACAAAGAAAGTAATACGGGAGGGTACCAATGAAGAAGAAAGAGAAGAGCAAGAAGAAACAGCGTCCATCCATTTTCACAAAGACGATTCAGCGGCAGATTTTGATTCCTTTTCTTACGTTAATTGTCATCGCCGGCATTGTCGTCGGCATTGCCAGCTATTCCTTCAGCGTGGATAACACGACGGCAGAGCTCACAGACAATGTGGAAGAACAAATGAAGACGTTGAGTCAGTCCTTCGATATTTTCCTCGAAGCACAGGAAGATACGATCAATTACTATTCCGGCCAGGAGGAATTCTTAAATATAGAATCAGATCCTGATGCGGTCATAGAAGAGCTCAATGACATACGCGCCTCCAATGATATTGTCCAAAATGCGTATGTAGGTATGGAATCGGAAGGAACGACTGTGTCCGACGATGAACTGAAGCTCCCCGATGACTTCGATGCGCGCACACGCCCGTGGTATCAGGATGCCGTGGACAATGCCGGTTCTCTCGTCTGGACGGAACCGTACTTGGATGTAAATACGGAAGAGACCATTATGAGTGTAGCTAAAGCGGTGCAAAACGGTGACGAGCTCGTCGGCGTCTTTTCTATCGATATCAATATGAGCTCCCTCCTCCGTCTGATCGATGGCGTGAAAATCGCAGATTCCGGCTATGCTGCTATTTTTGCAGAAAACGGCATATTCATCTCCCACCCGCAGGAAGACCTTGTCGGAACGGATATTACAGAAAACAGCTTTTATACTTCTATTATGAATCAAAACAAACAGTCAGGCGTTATTTCTTATGAATATGAAGGAAAAGATAAGACACTCGGCTACTCAAAGAATGATATAACCGGATGGATCATAATCGGAACGGTCGATAAAGCGGATCTCGAACAGCAAAGTGCCGCCATCATTATTCCGATTGCCATTACAGTCCTGATCATTTTATTGTTGTCGATCATAGCCGCTACATTGATTACAAGAAGAATCCGCAAGCCGATTGTCCGACTGCAGTCACAAATGAAGGAAGTAGAAGAGGGCAACCTCACCATTGATCTTCGACAGAATCGAGAGGATGAGATCGGTCAATTGGCGGGATCCACTCATGAAATGAAAGAAGGAATCAGACAAATCATCCTCCAACTTCAAGGTGCGGTAGAATCTGTCCGCACACAAAGTTCCGGTTTGAGGCTTTCTGCAAACGAAGTACAGGAAGGTAGTGAGCAGATTGCATCTACGATGGAACAGCTGTCAGCAGGCGCGGAATCACAGGCCCACAGTTCTTCCAAACTATCAGAAATGATGGAAGCTTTCACCACGGAAATACGGGAGGCTTATGAGAATGGCAAGGGAATCTCGGAGTCCTCTGGATCAGTTCTTCGCATGACGAACGAAGGCAGTGACATGATGCGTCATTCTGTCGATCAAATGCAGACAATAGACCGCATCGTCAAAGAATCTGTTGATAAGGTTCGGGGCTTAGACAGTCAATCCCAGCAGATTTCAAAACTTGTCCAAGTCATTCAGGATATCGCCAACCAGACGAACCTCCTTTCTCTGAATGCAGCTATTGAAGCAGCAAGAGCAGGGGAGCATGGGAAAGGATTCGCCGTCGTTGCTGATGAAGTCCGCAAGCTCGCCGAGCAGGTCTCTCATTCTGTCGAAGATATCACATCAATTGTCGATACGATCCAAACGGAATCCGGGGAGGTGGCCGCTACTCTTCAGAATGGATACAAAGAGGTCGATCAAGGTACCACCCTGATGAAACAAACCGGGGAAACCTTTGATAAAATTCAGCATTCTGTCACAGATATGGTGGCGCGCACACGGGAAATTTCTGCAAAGCTCCAAAAGATCTCGGAAGACAGTTATGAAATGAATACATCGATTGAAGAAGTGGCTTCTGTTTCGGAAGAATCCGCCGCCGGTGTCGAACAGGTCACCGCAGCGGCCCAGCAGTCCAACAGTTCTGTGGAAGAAGTATCGAACAGCGCCGAAGACTTAGCAGAGCTATCGAATGTACTGAACGATCAAATAAAACGATTCAAAGTCGATTGAACCTCATAAGAAAAAGCCTCCCGGTCAATGGGAGGCTTTTCTTATGATAATAATGCTTTCGCACGCTGCTTAATAAGATTCTCCAGCAGCTTCCTGCCGTCTGCCGTGCCGATCGATTCCGGATGGAACTGGACGCCCTCTATAGGAAGAGCCTTATGACGGATTCCCATGATTTCTCCTTCCGCAGTCTTCGATGTGACTTCAAAATCCTCCGGCACTCCGTCCTGCTTCACTATCAGCGAATGATAGCGCATCACTTCCATCGGATTATTCAATCCATCATAAATACCACGGCCGTCATGGTGGATGAGGGATGATTTCCCGTGCATTAAGCGGTCTGCACGAACCACCTTCCCCCCGAACACCTGAGCAATTGACTGGTGGCCGAGACAGACACCGAATATAGGAATGCTGTCCTTGAATGCAGCGATGACGTCCAGCGTCATCCCTGTTTCATCCGGAGAACAAGGTCCCGGCGAAAGGAAAATCAGATCAGGGTTACATTCTTTAATTTCACTCAAGCATACTTCATCGTTTCTTCTGACGATGATCTCCTCTCCCAAATCCCCTAAATACTGCACAAGGTTATAAGTGAAAGAATCATAATGGTCAATCATGTATATCACTCTGCTCCACTCCTCTCAGCTGTGCCGGCAGCGACTATTCGACCAGGTCACGGATGCCTTTAGTAAAGTTATCAAGAGCTTCATCTCTACGGCCGGCTTCTACGTGCTGCAACTCTTCTTCGATCAAACGGATGATTTTACTTCCGATAATGACTCCATCCGCATGATGACGCACAAGTTTCACGTGCTCGTTAGTGGAGATGCCGAAACCGACCGCAACCGGGACCTTGCTGTGTTCTCTCACTTTTTCAATGAAGGAGAGCGCTTCTCCGGACATGTCATTCCGTTCTCCTGTGACTCCAAGTGAAGAAACGCAGTACAAAAAGCCTTTTGCATTCTCTGCAATCTGCTTGATCCGTTGATCGGAGTTCGGAGCGACAAGGGAAATGAATTCAATGCCTCTCTCTTCAGCCATGCTCCGTACCTCTGCACTCTCCTCAAATGGAAGGTCAGGAATGAGCACCCCTTCTACTCCGTTTGCTTCCAGCTTATCGAAGAAGTCTTTATGTCCAATCTGCAGAACAGGATTGTAGTAGGTGAAAATGACAACCGGTATTTCCACCCCGTTGTCCCGCAATGCCGGGACCAGTTCTATCGCTTTTCTCAAAGACATACCGCTCTTCAAAGCGCGCTTGGCGGCGCGCTGGATAGTCGGACCATCTGCAAGCGGGTCCGAATAAGGGACGCCAAGTTCAAGGATGTCCGCTCCTTCCGCTTGGAGTCTAAGAGCAAAGTCTATAGTGTATTGGGGGGCCGGATCACCTGCAACGATGAAAGGAATAAATAAGTCTTCTGTTTTCGTCAATTTACCTTGGAACGCTGTTTTCGTAAGCATGTCATACCTCCTCCTGGAAGTGTTCCATCAATGTCGCCATATCTTTGTCGCCCCGACCGGACAAATTAATGAGAATCGTTTCTTCCGGTTTCATCGACCCGGCTTCCTTGAACGCCTGGGCAAGTGCATGAGCACTTTCAATAGCCGGTATGATTCCTTCCGTTTGCGTCAACAATTTCAAGGCATCCAATGCTTCCTGATCCGTAATCGATTCGTAACGCACACGCTTCGTTTGGAAAAGATGTGCGTGTTCCGGTCCGATTCCGGGATAATCAAGTCCTGCGGAAATCGAATACGGCTCTGTAATCTGGCCATTCTCATCCTGCATCAAATAAGTAAGAGAACCATGGATGACGCCGGGCGTCCCTTTCGTCAATGTCGCCGCATGCTCTGGTGTCTCCACCCCTTTGCCTGCCGCTTCCACGCCGATCAACTCCGATTCATCTTCCAAGAAAGGATAAAACATACCCATAGCATTGCTTCCTCCGCCTACGCAGGCGTAAATACGGTCGGGCAGCTCCGGCTCCGCCTCAAGGAATTGCCGCTTCGATTCATCCCCAATAATACGCTGAAAATCACGGACCATCTTCGGATACGGATGAGGTCCCACGACAGAACCGATCAAATAAAAATGGTCCTCACAGTTGGCTACCCAGTATCGTATAGCTTCGTTCGTCGCATCTTTAAGCGTGCCGTTTCCGCTTGACACGGAAATGACTTCTGCGCCGAGCAGCTTCATTCTAAATACGTTAAGCTCCTGCCGGCGGATATCCTCTTCGCCCATGAACACTTTACACTCCAGACCGAACTTTGCCGCCACCGTTGCAGAGGCGACGCCATGCTGGCCAGCACCCGTTTCGGCGATGATTTTCTTCTTGCCCATACGCTTCGCCAACAGGGCCTGTCCGACGGCATTGTTCAACTTGTGGGCGCCGGTATGATTCAGGTCCTCCCGCTTCAGATACACTTTCGCCCCGCCGAGATGTTCCGTTATCTTATCTGCAAAGGTAAGGGAAGTAGGTCTGCCGGCGTATTCTTTTAATATATGGTGATACTCCTCCATGAAGGATGAATCGTTCAATGCTTCATCTAATGCATCTTCCAACTCTTGAAGGGGACCCATCAGTGTTTCCGGAACATATTTCCCTCCGAAATCACCAAAACGGCCTTTTATATCAGGTAATACTTGCAACATTACGCTCCACCTCTTTCATGACTGCTTGAATCTTGCCGATATCTTTTGTTTCATTGGATTCGATACCACTGGACAGATCGATCCCATCCGGGTCGTAAGTAAGAAGCTCTGCCACGTTTTCCGGCCTTATTCCACCTGCAATAAGACAGGGAACGCCCTGCTCATAAGCAGCGCTCTGATAGGAAGGAACAGCTTCCCAATCGAATCGAACGCCGGTTCCGCCCGCTTGACCATCCACTTTAGAATCGATCACATACCCGTCGGCAACTCCTTGAAAAATCTCCATTTGGTTCATCCCGTTCTCTTGATGATGAATGACCTTCCAAACCGGAAGGCCGAATGCTTCTTTAATGCGCAGGAGCTGGGATACGGTTTCGTTTCCATGGAGCTGTATAACGTCAAGTGGAACAAAATGAAGAATCTGTTCCAGTTCCTCAAGTGTCGGTTCAATGAAAACCCCGACAAGCTTCTGCTTTGGCCGGATCTTCCTGATCCAGCGGGCGACGGCTTCCGGACGAACATACCTTTTCGTTCTTCTGACGAAAATGAAACCTAAATGCGTCGCTTCCGAGGAAGTAGTCTTGGCGACATCCGAGAGCGACCGGTTTCCACACAGTTTGACAATCGGCTCCTTCATCGGACATCTTCCCCTTCCATCAGCACTTGAACAGCCTTGCCTATGTCCTGCTGTCTCATCAACGATTCACCGACGAGGATTCCTTCTGCTCCGAAGCTGGATACGGCAAGTAAGTCGTCATGCGTGAAAATGCCGCTTTCCGAAACAAGAAGAGCTTCTGCCGGAGCAAGCTTCGCCATCCGCTCTGTCTGAGAAAGCTTCGTTTCAAACGTATGCAGATTCCTGTTGTTGATGCCGAGTATTTCAGGGGTGAACTGCTTCAACAATCCCTCCAGCGTTTCTTCCCCATGCACTTCCACTAGCACTTCCATTCCAAGTTCATATGCCTGCAGATAAAGTTCGTGCAGGGCCCGTGCTTCCATCGCTTCTCCAATCAGAAGGACCGCATCCGCTCCAATAGAAGCACTTTCTACGATTTGTATGGGATCGATGAGGAAGTCTTTCCTAAGTACGGGTACATCGACCACCTGTTTTATGGAAGATAAGTAATCCCGGTGCCCCTGGAAGAAATGCTGATCCGTCAAAACAGAAATCGCCTGGACTCCCGCTTGATTGTAATCATGCGCGATCTTCACAGGATTAAAGTCTTCACGAATAATCCCTTTCGACGGAGAAGCCTTTTTCACTTCTGCGATCAGTCCCGCTCTATAGGGGGAAGTTTTCAAGGATTCATGCAGAGAATATTTCCTGTATGTTTGTTCTTCCGGTAAATACATTTTTTCAATTTCCTGCTGTTTGACTGCCAAGATGGTTTCAAGCATATTGACGATTCTCCCTTTCCGTTACAATGGATTCAAAGTAATCTTTGGTCACTCCTGTTCGAAGAGCTTCTTCGACCTGCTTTACTCCTTCGTGAAGGTCATCAGCTTTTCCTGCCACGTACAGGCCGGCAGCCGCGTTCATTTTGACTATATCGACGGCGCTTTGGTTTGATTCTCCGTAGAAAATCTCTTTGATGATTGCTGCGCTTTCCGAGGGTTCGGATGCTTTAATATCGTCAAGGGATCCCCTTGATAACCCGAAGTCTTCCGGAGTGATCGTATATCGGGTGATAGACCCTTCGTTCAGTTCAACTATATCCGTCACGCCTGTTATCGTTATTTCATCCAGACCGTCTCTGCCCGTAGCAAGCAGCACTCGTTCGGATCCGAGCTCTTTCAGCGTTTCGGCCATCTTCTCTGCATAATCCGTGGAGTAAATGCCAATCAGCTGCCGTTTGGCATTGGCTGGATTTGACATAGGTCCGAGGAGGTTGAATATCGTCCGGAATCCAAGTTCCTGCCTCGCCGGGCCTGCATGTTTCATTGCCTGATGATACAATGGTGCGAAAAGGAAAGTCATTCCTTTATCCTGCAGAGCCTTCGCTCCTTCTGCCGGTGTTGTATCGATTGGAATACCAAGCATCTCCAGTACATCTGCGCTCCCGCTCTTGGAAGAAACTTTTCGGTTTCCGTGTTTGGCAACTTTGACACCCATACTTGCAAGCACGATCGATACGGCCGTGGAGATATTGAACGTAGATGCACCGTCCCCTCCGGTACCGCATGTGTCGATGATGGTGGAATCATGGACATCCAGCTTCGTCATGTTGGCACGCATCGCCCGGACGAATCCTGTCATTTCTTCCACTGTCTCCCCGCGGAAACGCATGATGCTTAAAAGACTCGTCAACTGGGCTGTCGTAACCTCGCCCTGCATGATACCGTTCATCGTTTCGAACGCCTGCTGCTCATCCATTACTTCCCCTGATACAACTCTATTTAATAGCTCTTTCATCTCATCTCCACTCCTTCTCCGCTCTTCTCAAAAACCTTCTCTGCTAATTGAATCGTCCGCTTCAAAGCACTCGCTTTGTTCAGCGTCTCCTGATACTCTGCTTCGGGATCGGAGTCAGCCACCACTCCTGCCCCTGCCTGGACGTATAGATCCCGTCCCATAAGCGTCATCGTCCGGATCGTTATACATGAATCGATGTTACCGTCGAACCCGAGGTATAAGATGCCGCCGCCGTATAGATTTCTCGGAGTCGGTTCGAGCTCCCGCAATATCTGCATAGCGCGGACTTTCGGAGCTCCGGATAACGTTCCTGCCGGAAAGGAAGAAATAAGGGCATCAATCGGTGATACATCCTCTTTCAGTTCACCAATCACTTTACTTATGATGTGCATCACTTTGGAGAAACGACCAATCGTCATATATTCACTGACCTGAACCGATCCGTATTCGGCTACTCGACCAATATCGTTTCTGGCCAGATCCACAAGCATCCGGTGCTCAGCCAGTTCCTTTTCATCCTTCATCAGCTCTTCTGCAAGGCGGTCATCTTCCTCCTTGGTCCGGCCCCTCTTCCTTGTTCCTGCTATGGGATGGATTTCAAGCTTCCTGTCTCTTACTTCAAGAAGGCGCTCCGGAGAGCTTCCGATGACTTCCACGCCGCCCATCTTCAAATAGAACATGTACGGGGATGGATTCACATTCCGAAGAACGCGGTACAGTTCAAATCCGCTCCTGTCCGTTACCGTGTGGAAGCGCTGGGAAAGTACAGTCTGGAAGACATCACCCGCCAGAATGTATTCTTTAATACGTTCCACGTCCGCTTTGAATTTGTCCGGTTCATAATTGCTGTCCCATTCCATCTCTTCTTCAGACTCCGCCTCTTCCTGCATCATCAAGTCCGGCAGACCAGGAGCCTTCGCCAAGCGGGATTGGACTTTCTCGATCCTTCCCAGTGTATCTTCATAGGCACTTGTCAGGTTCTCTTCACCGCCGCTTCCGAGCCTTGCAAAGGACAAGATCGTCGTCTGCTTCGTTTTGTGATGATAAGCGATTAAAGTCTGGCAGAACAGCAGATGATAATTCGCAAGACTTCCAGCTTCCTCGGCTCTTGGAACCGGTTCATAATCGGATATTGCGTCATAGCTGATATAGCCGACACCTCCTCCTTTAAAAGGGAGATCGCTATCTTCAGCCGGTTTCACCTGCAGATCCTCCAACACCTTTTCGTAAGCTGCTTTGAAAGAAGGCGCTTCTTCTTCCTGCTTCGTCTGGAAATCTGTAATATAGAACGTGCCGTCCATTTCTTTTAATTCAATCATTGGATCTAAGCCAATAAAAGAATAGTTCGACCAGGGTGATTCCGGATCCTGGCTCTCGAGCATATATACCGCTTCGTTATTTAAAGCGTGAAACATGTGGATAGGTGTTAACGTATCCGTGTAAAAGGATTTAGTAATTGGGATGGTGCGATACAGGGATGCATCGCTTTGAAATGCTTCAAAAGTAGTCAAAAAGGCTCACCTCTCCATAGTAGTATGGAGAATGAGACGTTGAGGGTGATAAAACGAGTGGGGGGTTGTCATTGAATACTTACTTACGGCCAGGCAATCGGTCAGCTCCTTCGTCCGACGATTCCTCGCTCTCTCGGCTCAGCTCACTCTAACCTCAACTCAACTCATTCTCATCTCAACTTGCTTATTAAGCTTTCTCACAGTCTATAAAATTCAGACTTCAAAGTCAACAGCGATGTTTCCATGATTTGTAGTAAACAATAAGAAGAAGCAGGAACCGCCGCTTTTCACGGATAGGTCTGCATAAATAGAAAAGAAAGAAAAAAATTGAACGGATGACAGGGTTCATTCGTCGTATAGGCAGATAGGAAATGAGGGATGCCCATGGACCTTGAGAGAATAAGAGCTGCCCAAGGGGACAACAAAGCTTTAGCAGGGCTGCTGAAAGATCACTACAGCTTCTTGTTCAAATACGCCTGGAAGATGTGCGGGGAGGAACAACTGGCTTATGACATTACCCAGGAAACAATCATGAAAGCGATCCGAAAGATCCATCAGTATAAAGGGAATGCCAGCTTCTCCACATGGCTGCTGCAGATTGCAACGCATACCTTCCTTGATATGAAAAAGAAGCACAAGAATACCCGGTTCCTTCATGAGCATGAAATCAATCATATCGAAGCTGCCAAAGTACCCGAAGAATGGTTCGAAACCCAAACGGCCATATGGAAGCTGGAAGAGAAGCATCGTATCCCCATCCTTCTGAAGCATTATTACGGTTACGAATATGAAGAAATCGCTAACCTGTTAAAACTGAAAACCGGCACGGTCAAATCACGTGTTCACTATGGCCTGGACCGTTTACGGAAGGAGCTTAATATCGATGAATGATAATAATAAGAAACGTCTGATTGAACAGCATCTTCACGAAACGAGCAAAAAAATCGATGACTATTTGGAAGTGGATGAACCTTCCTTTCATCAATTTGAAGCTTGGATAGAAGAACATTCCAGGCGTTGGTACCAGCGGTTATGGATAGAACTTGTATGTCTGTGGCTGGTGGCAGCCATCGGTCTTTCCGCCTTATCGTTCACGTTTATCATGTTCCCATCCTTGTTCCTTATCATCCAGATTATTGCTGTCGGGAGCATGTGTGTGTATGCCCTTCGTGAAAAGCGGCGAACGGTGGTGACATCATGAAACAATACGGGCCTGAAGATATCCCTTTATGGGGATTTCTGCTTCTTGGAACGGTCTTGCTTACCCAAAGCTCGATTCTTTTTATAAAAGCAAGGCGAATCGATAAAGCTCCGTGGTTCTGGGGGCTGATCGGCATCATTCAATTTCCGGTACCGAGCATTCTGTTTTTCATCCTGCGGCGCACGGTCTGGAGGGAGACGCGTTGAAAATCAATCTTGTATTCGCTTGTCTTTTACTGCAGATCGCAGGATACGTCTCCTTGTTCTTCCATCTATGGACGGGGCTGATTCTTATCGCATGCTCGTATGCAGGGTTGTTCACTATATTATTTTTACTTGCGCAGGAGCGTAAAAAGGAGGAACCATTTAATGATTATCGTGACTACTGATTTTGTACATGGGTATGATCTTACAGCTATGAAAGGATTCGTCCGGGGAAGCACCGTTCAGTCGAAGCATATCGGACGCGACATCCTTGCCGGGTTAAAGAACGTCGTCGGAGGAGAAATTAAAGACTATACAGCAATGATGGACGAAGCCCGTCAGCAGGCTATCGGGCGCATGATCAAACACGCAGAAGAAAAAGGTGCGGATGCGGTAATCGCCGTCCGCCTGGAAACTTCTACGGTTACAAACTCTGCTTCAGAAATAATGGCATATGGGACCGCTGTGACTCTTAAACCCAAAGAATAAGCTCAAGGAATACAAGAAACAACATTAGCCCCTGTCAACTCCCATTGAGTGGAGTACAGGGGCTTGATTTGTAGAATTCAGTATTTGGGTATAGACTATTAGCAATCCAAGAGAAGTTATAAAGGAGAGAGACGTATGAAACCAACTGCACTCATTACCGGTGCTTCCGGAGGAATCGGGTACGAACTCGCCCGCCTCTTTGCAAAGTCCGGGTACAACCTGATTGTCGTAGCAAGATCAGAGGCCAGGCTGGAAGCGTTAAAACAGGAATTGGACGGACATCCCGTCACCATAATTGTCCAGGATCTTTCCGAGCCAGGTGCTGCCCAACAGATTTATGACCGGGTAAAAGAACTCGGACTGACGATTACCGTGTTGGTCAACAATGCCGGGTTCGGTTTAAACGGAATATTTGATGAACTCCCCCTTGCCGATCAGCAGCAGATGCTGCAGGTCAATGTGAATGCTTTAACAGAACTGACTCACTTGTTCCTGCCTGAAATCAAAGCGGCGCGGTTCCGTTCGATACCGAAGGGGATCCTCAATGTAGCGAGCACAGCTGCATTCCAGCCAGGCCCTAGAATGGCCGTTTACTATGCGTCCAAAGCTTACGTACTATCCTTTTCCGAAGCTCTTGTCGAAGAGTGCAGAGATACAAGTGTGACAATCACAACTCTCTGTCCAGGTGCAACGGAGACAGAATTCTTCAAAAGAGCGAAAGCAGAGCATACGAAGCTCGTCTACAGCACTATGAAGCCGGAGACCGTTGCTAAATCCGGGTTTCTAGGCTTCGTAAAAGGGAAGCGCGTCGTCATTCCCGGAATGGCAAATCAAGGGATGGCCTACGCTTCAAAACTACTCCCCCGCTCTCTTGCCGCCAAACTGGCACACTATGTCGACCGTTAAGAGTATGCATCACAAATAGAGAGATTCCCCCGATAAACCTTTCGCCCTGAATCTTTTTTCTCTATAATAGAGATATTATGGAAATGAAAGGGATTAAAGGGGGATCTTATGAAGAAGTGGATCATCGGGATATTGTCAGGGGTCGTCCTCATTGTCGGAGCGGCTGCCTACTACTTCGCAAGCCAGGAAGAAACGATGACGGCAGAAGAAATGGAGACGACCAGACAGTCTGCCGAACAGACCGTAACCGAGGAAGTCGAACAATTCGAGAAAGAAAAGAAGAATCCTTTCGGAGACGAAAAGGCCGGTGGTGATTTGACGGATTCCGATTACCAGCAGTACATCCACGCCATGTCTCACCAGAAGGTCAAAGCAGATAAGAAGTGGACGAACTACGTCATCCATCCCGAGCGGATCGACTGGCTGCTTCAACACACCGCCTCTTCTGAATTACAGCATGGGGACACGTATACAGAGATTTTGACGCGCTGGAAGAACGATGATTACTCCCATGCCGTCTCCGATCACAACACCATTTGGAACCTTCAAAATGGTAATGTAGGAAAAGCGACTGGCCTGCTGACCGAACAAGAAGAAGTCCAATATATAGAAAAGCACCAGTAATAGATTGTACCTGCACCAAGACAAAAAAACGCCCGGACCGTGTGTCCGGGCGTTTCTTTGGTTCTACAATTCTTCTGCAGTCTTCCGGAAGCCGGCGAAATTACGAAAACCCTGTCCTGTGTAATAAGAGGCAGAGCTTTCTGTTGCCAGCATCTCCATCCTCGTTTCGGGATAACACTCATGTGCTGTGCGCAACAACTGCTGCGCCACGCCGTTATTCCGATACTCTTCCTTAACGAGCAGCTCACAGATATAAAGGGTCATCGTGCCATCGGTAAGGCCGCGCAGGTAACCGATGACTTCCCCATCGGAAACGGCAACAAGCGCGGGCTCTGAATTCAGCCAGGAACACAGAGTCTCCTCGGCCCGATCCACAAGGACTTTCCAGTTTTCCTTTTCGTTCAACTGTTGAACGGCATCGATGTCGTGTTCTAGAAATGAGCGGACTTGAATGGAATTCATAAAATCCAACCTTTCTTCTTATAGGATGTTGATTCCCTTCTGCCGTCACCCAGTCATTGTAGATTCTATTTCTCTCCTACTTTATCTCTTTTTTAATTTTACCAGCCCTTTACATGCGCATTATCATAAGGGTTATGTTAAAATATTATCGGACTTTTTCGAATTATTCAAGGGGGATAAGACATGTTTAAGCGTTCCATCCTGATTATTTCTCTGCTTCTGCTTGCCGCCTGTTCTTCCCAAGACTTAGGTTTGCAGGATTTGGAGGAAGCACACCCGGACACATTCGCGGAACCTATCCAGGCTTTATCAGACAGTCAGAAGGAGCGACTGGGACTTCCGGATAAGCTGCCCTTTGACGTCTCTGATGTCCAGGCAAGTATAGATTCAGACACCGTTACAATCGTATACGGATCAAAGAAAGAAACGGGAGCAGCCGTGCATACGATCTATGAGCCAGGTAACATCCTTCAGGAATCCGAGCTGCAGATACCTCTTAACAATGGAGCAGTAGCCGGTGTTCAAGAAAGAAACGATACCGTATTCGTCGAGTGGTATGAGTCCGACTCTGATGTCATTTATCAAGTGGAATATAACGGAACAGGAGAGGACCGGACAGAACAAGCAATGAATATCGCAAATTCGATTTAAAAAAAACAGCCGCTGAGCGGCTGTTTTATATTTTTTCAAGTTTTTTAAAGTTTCGACTGATCGGCCGCGGAGCCTTCAGACGGTCAAAGAAAATCATATAATTGTTCCTCTTCCCATCGATTTCCTCAATAACGCCTTCACCGAAGACCGGGTGTTTCACCCGCTCGCCCTTCTTAAAGCCGCTATCGGTCGGTTCCGGAGCGCGGTAGGCAGCACGGATATATTCTTCTGCCTCCTCCCGTAAGGAAGGATCCATTTCTCCAATACTCTCATAAAGACCTTCTTCCACTTCGAACAGAAAACGGGAAGGGTATTTCTTCTGCCCTCCGTTCTGAAAGCCTTCCGATTCCGTCAGATACAGTTCCTTCTCCGCCCGGGTGACGGCTACGTAAGCAAGGCGACGCTCTTCTTCAAGGGCCCGTTCTTTCCGTTCCCTGAGCGCCCGGACATTAGGAAGAATATTCTCTGACAACCCGATCAGAAATACGTAAGGGAATTCAAGTCCTTTCGCTGTATGAATCGTCATCAGTTTGACGGAATCCTTTTGCTCCTCCCGGTCGTTTTCGGTATATAACGCCAGCATTTGAAGATACTCATCGAGGTGTATAGCTTCCCCCGCCATCTGTTCATACTGCACGACGGAATGAAGGAGTTCCGCCAGATTATCAAGCCGTTCCTGGTCCCCGTCTTCACGCCTGTATGCTTCATAACCGGTAGACTGCATGGACTCCTGCAAAAGCTCCGAAACTTTTCTCTCTTTCTGAATGGATCGAAGATGCTCCATTGATTCAATAAAGGAAGCTGCTCCTGTTCTCAGGAACAAAGGATCCTCCTGATATTTTTTCAATGTTTCATAAAGAGTCGTCCCGTCCTTTTCCGCCCTTTGACGAAGAAAGGTCATCCGCTTCTTCCCAATCTGCCTTCTCGGAACATTGATAATCCGCGCAAAGGAAAGATCATCTCCCCAGGCGATCATTCGCAAGTGTGCAAGCGCATCTTTAATTTCCATACGTTCGAAGAATTTGAAGCCGCCATAGATCGTGTAATCAATATTGGCAGCAATCAATTCCTGCTCGACGGAACGGGATAAGTAATTCGCCCGATACAGGATGGCGATATCCGAACGTCGCCCGCCCTCCTTTTGAAGAATGGATTGAATTCTATCTTTCACCCATTTCGCTTCCTTGACTTCGTCTTTGGCATGATAGTGGAGAACCTTGACCCCGGATGGATGGACAGGGGTCATCTGCTTATCGACGCGAAAATAATTATTCTGGATCAGCGCATTCCCCAAGGACAGAATTTCCGGAGTCGAGCGATAATTTTCGTTTAGAAAAATGGTCTGAGCTTCAGGGAAATAGTTTTCAAAGTCGACCATATATTTCGGGTCTGCTCCCCGCCATTCATAGATGGTTTGATCCGGGTCGCCTACGACAAACAGGTTCCGATGTTTATCGGAAAGCATACGCACAAGTTCGAACTGTTTCAGACTGCTGTCCTGAAATTCATCCACCTGGAGATAGTAAAGGCGCTCCTGCCATTTCTCCAACACTTCTTTATATTGATCAAACAGGACGAAGACGAAATTTAACAAGTCATCAAAGTCAAGTCCATATACCCGTTTCTGCTTTTTCAAGTAACGTTGGATAATCTGACCGTCCAAATCGCCGGATGCTTCCGAATCGGGCATCTTACCCCGGAGTATCATCTGTTGGACGTAATGTGTATTCCCCTTCAGGATACCGATTTTGTCCAATATCCGCTTGAATGTCTTCTCGTTCATCTTCAGTTCAAGCTCTTCGAATACTTCCCGAAGCAGCACTTTCTGATCCTCTACATCCAGAATGGCGAAATTCTTCGGATAGAATAAGCGGTGGATATCCTCCCTTAAAATACGGACACAGAATCCATGATAGGTGGTGATGAAGCCCGTATCCTGCTCCCCGCCGATTAATTTTTTGACTCGTTTTTTCATCTCATTGGCTGCCTTATTCGTAAACGTCACCGACAATATATTACCGGGGTCGATTCCGAGCTCTTCGACAAGAAAAGCGTATCGATTTGTCAAAGCGCGCGTCTTTCCTGACCCTGCCCCCGCGATAACACGCACATATCCCTCCGTGGATGCGACCGCCTCCTGCTGGGAAGGGTTCAATCCGTTCAATAACTTCTCCATCGTGCTTCTCCTTTTCAAGAACATTTGTTTGTATTATAGCACATTCGGGGACTATTCCCATGATCCGACTGTTTGAGAATGACCAAAAGAGGAAACGAGGAAGGAAGAAGGAGATGAGAGACAATGAAGGACAAGGTACAACCTCTATTCACAGAAAAGAAAGTGCATCATACACACTTCCCGAACAGGTACGTCGTCGCACCAATGACGAGAATCAGCGCAGCTGATAACGGAATAGCGACAGACCGAATGAAGCACTATTACGAACGATTTGCAGCCGGTGGGTTCGGCGCTGTCATCACGGAAGGAATTTACCCCGATAAGTCCTATTCGCAAGGGTATGCCAATCAACCAGGCCTTGCCGATGAGAATCACAGGGATGCTTGGAAGCCGATTATCCAAGGGGTTCAAAAGCACGGAACCCGGATCATCGCCCAAATTATGCATGCCGGGGCTCAGTCCCAAGGTAACGCCTATAAGGATCAAACCATCGCTCCTTCCGAAGTGGCACCAAAAGGGGACCAGCTTTCTTTCTATGGTGGAAATGGTGCGTTCTCAACACCGAGGGCAATGAACAAAGCAGACATCGCATCCGTCAAAAAGGCTTTCGCGACTTCTGCACGCCTGGCGAAGGAAGCCGGATTCGATGGTGTGGAGATCCATGGTGCGAATGGTTATCTAATCGATCAATTCCTTACTGATTATTTTAACCAAAGAGAGGACGAGTACGGAGGAGTAACGAAGAACCGGCTTCGTTTTGCACTGGAAGTCATAGAGGAAGTCAGACAGGCTGTCGGCAGTGACTATCTCGTCGGGATAAGAATTTCTCAAGGAAAAGCTTCGGATGGCGAACACCGCTGGGCGTTAGGAGAAACGGATGCGCGCACAATTTTCGGAGACTTGGGAGACAGCTCTCTGAACTTTATTCATGTTACAGATAAAGACGGCACCCAGCCCGGCTTTGGTGAAGGATCTATGTCCATGGCGGCTGCCGCCAAAACGTTCAGCGGGCTACCGGTCATCGCAAACGGCCAGCTTCAGGACCCGGAAAAAGCAGCAAGACTGATTAATGGAGAAGAGGCTGATTTTATCAGTCTCGGCACAAGCGCTTTGCAAAACCCTGATGCCCCTGACAAGATCAGACGCGGAGAATCGCTGGAAGCCTTTGATTTCCAAAGCATTATGCTTCCCCAGGCTGATATTAAAGAACAGGAATGGAGATAACAACAAGAGCCGAGCCCCCATACAGGGAGTTCGGCTCTTGTTGTCAGTCAGGATTGTCCATAATAATAGCGGGTTGCCTGTTGAAGGTTTCGGAACGTACGAACACCGTCCAGTCTTATTCTATAATTTGTAAACTGCATCGCCACTTCCGGCCTTAGACCTGCAAGCGCCACCTCTACTCCAAGAAGCTGAAGGTTCTGGATCAGACGCCTTAGCAGGTCGCCCCAGGCTTCGTCAATAGAAGTAATACTGGCGAATTGGATGGCGAGTCTGTCTATTTGTTTTTTTTGACAGGCGGCAGGCACACGCGTCAACAGGGTTTCTTTTTGGGCTTCCCGTAAAATAGGCTGCAGCGGGAGCAGCCCGAACCCTTTGGCGATCGTTACAATATTGACCGTCATTTCTTCTATAATATAGGTCAGTCGATCTTCCTTTTCCTTTTCTGCGGTTTTATCCCTCACCCTTGCAAGGATGTACACTTCCCCGTCCTCACGAAATGACTTGGTGAACCACTCCAGTACGACCTCTTTCCCTCGGATCCGATGCTGCTTCTCTGCTACTTCTTCCCTCGCATCATTTCCGACTGCAAGTTCCAGCATGTCGCTGTCCGGGTACAGCTCAGAAAACTTCCTGCCGATGATCTCCTCCATCTCCAGTTCAAATATCCGTCCATAAGCTGGGTTGGCGTAGGCTATTCTATATTGCTTATCCGAAATCAAGACCCCTTCGTCCAAAAGATCCATCGCATTCTGCATAAGCATCCGGAACCCCCCTGTCTTCATACTTTCATTATGATGGGGGTACACTTGGAAAATCAAGATAATTCGACATAATTTTCTGAAAAATTAGTATAATTAAAGATGCATTCTTATTCTAAAGGTCGGCTTTCTGTGCAAATAAAAAAAGCACCCGCAAGAAGGATGCTTTTACGCCTTTTCCATTTGTTCCAATCTGGATATGATAGCTACATGTTTTAGGTTCCCGATCGAGTCGAACTCGATTTCAAGACAATCGCCGGGCTTTACAAATCCAATTAATCGTTCCTTCAAGACAGAAAGTTCATTTCTCCGTTCAGAATCTTCAACTAAGACAGCATAGTTACCTTCGTATCGATCCAGTCTGTATTGGTTCACCGGTCCAATCCCCTTCTGTAGTTGGTCCACCCTTCTTTCCTGCGCCAGGCGGCTCTTACCTACCCTTACCCCTGTCTACTTATAGCTAAACATGTCGAATAAACCCCTGCTCTGGACATCGTTCTATGACCGTGATAAGATAGACTAACAAACGTTAGTTAGTTGAATGATAAGGAAGTGATCACATGACGAAAGAAAACATTATGGAAGAGAGTCTGACGCTCTTTGCCAACCAGGGATATGAGAATACGACCTTGGCAAACATAGCGGATGCGGTAGGAATTAAGAAACCTTCCATTTATAATCACTTTGACAATAAAGAAGCCATTTTTTTGAGCGTTTTATATCACGTGGCCGAGCGGGAATCCGATTATTTGATTTCAGAAACCTCGCTTTCTAAGGATCATACGATAGCCGAACGGCTTAAGCACCTGTATTGTACGTATTTGGATCATATGTCGAATTCGACGGAGGGAATGTTCTTCAAGCGGGTCACTTTCTTTCCGCCGGAGGACTTCTCTGATGACATCCAGGAAGTGTTTCTGATGATCGAGAAAACACTGACAGACATTCTCGTACCGATTTTAGAACAGGGAATTAAAGAAAAAGTCATCCGTCCACTTCCGACGGAACAGCTGACTTCTGCCTTTTACACCCTTACTAACGGTCTATTCCTGGAAGAGAACTTTTATGACAAGGAAGTATTTCATAAGCGGCAGGAGGCGAGCTGGGAAGTTTTCTGGCTGGGCGTCCAATGCCCGGAGAAGGAGGAGTAATGATGGCATGGTTCTATCTGCTCGTAGGAGCTATATTTGAAATAGGTTGGGCGATTGGATTGAAATTATCAGAAGGCTTTACGGATCCATTGTTCTCTACGTTAACAGTGATCGGGATTTTGATCAGCTTTTCTTTCTTTACGAAGGCGTTGACCATGTTTGATATTGGTACGGGATATGCGATTTTTACAGGTATTGGTGCAGCGGGAACAGCGATTCTCGGAATGACACTTCTCGGCGATGGCGGCGGCCCGGGAAAGGTCTTTTTTATTGTTCTTTTAATTGTCGGTATTATCGGATTGAAAATGAGTGACTCCTCGCCAACCACCGAGGAAGTCCAACACCAGGAGGGATAAGGATGGCATGGGTATTTTTAATTTTGGCTGGTATGGGAGAAATGGTAGCGATGTTCTTTCTTAAGCTGTCGGAAGGTTTCAAGAAAAAACGGCCGGCGGTCTTTGCAGTTCTGGCCGGGGCGACGAGCTTCTATTTCTTATCATTGTCTCTAAGAGAGCTTCCGATCGGAACGGCTTATGCCATCTGGACAGGAATCGGATCTGCTGGAACAGTGTTGTTGGGAATACTATTCTTCCGGGAACAAATCAATCCAAAAAGAATAGCCTTTGTGGGTTGTATCATAGCAGGCGTCATCGGATTGAAATTAGTCTCATAAATGTGACAATAGTGCTTGAATGATCGCTATTAAGCACGTAAAATAAGAAGAAGCTGCAGTGCAGCCTATTGTTACAGCATCGATGGGGGAACGGAAATTGCGAAAAGTATTAGTCGGTATTCTTATGTTGATTGTCGTTGGTTTCAGCTATATAGGGTACACGAGTTTGGATCATCCTGATGCCAGACCTTCTGCACCTCAAGAAGTGAAAAACTACTAAAATAAAAGGAAAGCCGGGATTCCGGCTTTCCTTTTTTTATGGCTCTGCTTTATAGGGAAGGTCCACGTCCCGATCCTCTCCCCATGTTTTCTCAAGATAGTCATCCCGTCCGGAATTTCCGCGGTAATACTCGTAGCGGAGCTTGTTCTTTTTATAGTAATCCTGGTGATACTCTTCCGCACGGTAAAATGCCCCCGCTTCTTGAATCGGGGTCACGATCTCCTCGGTGAATCGACCGGAGTCCTGCTGAGAAGCAAGGAAAGCTTCTGCCTTCTTCCGTTGGTCTTCGCTCTTATAGAAAATCCCTGTTTTATAAGAAGAGCCTCGATCGACGAACTGACCTCCGGTATCAGTAGGATCTACTTGTCGTATGAATACTTCCAAAAGATCAGAATAAGAGAGGACATCCGGATCATAATAGACTTGCACAGCTTCGACGTGACCGGTATCCCCGGCAGATACCTCTTTGTAACTAGGCGTTTCTGTATGCCCTCCTGTATAACCGGAGACTGCTTCCTTCACCCCTTTCAATTTCTCGAAAGGCGGCTCCATACACCAAAAGCAGCCGCCGGCGAAAACAGCGGTTTCGTATCCTTCAGGGATATCCTCTTCCGTTACAGCCTCACTTCCGCCGCTTCTCTGGGTCAAATAAGCATATCCTTCTGGAACCAGGAAGACAGCAAGCAAAAGAAGCACAATGACTGCAACCCAACGCTTCCTATATTTCCTCATTCGACCTCTCCTCTCCCTTACAATATAACATGGGAGAGAGAAATTGGGGGATAGACAGTGCGCTCAGGAATAAAAAGCATGATCCCAACCGGTTTCAGTCGTCTTCCCTGTGTTTGCCGACAGTGAACGTTCTATGATTCGGAACGCGTTCTCATTATCCTCGGCACATTCGGAAGCCACTCCATCTCTCGGCACCCACAAATCGTACCCTCTCATATAAGCATCGTTAGCTGTAAAAAGAACACAAATATTACCGGCGACCCCGGTCAATATTAATCTCTCCACCCCCAACTGTTGCAGCAGAATATGGAGTTGTGTACCGAAAAATCCGGAATGCTTCGGTTTAATAATGAAATAATCGTCCTCTTCCGGAAGCATCCGCTCAATGACCGGTCTACCGATCCCCTGCTTACATTCTTCAATCAAATCGGGCACGTTGTCCTGCCACAGCCCGAAGTTGTCATTCACGTAGATGACCGGCACTCCTTTTGACCTTCCTTCTTCCTTTAAAGAAAGGATGGTATCCGTAATCGGAAGTGTCTGTTCCAACAAATCATTACCACCATCAAAATCCATTTTGTTGATCATGTCTATGATCAGTAAGGCCGTCTTCTTATCCTCTTTCATCATCCACCCTCCTTAAAATGGTTCCGGAGCGGCTGGAACTTCCCGCTTATGCTGCGTCTTTCGATGCCGCTCTTTCAACTGCTGTTCTGCCTCTTCCTCAATGTCTTTCCCTTTCAAGAATGAATCGATGGCATCGTAAGAGACTCCGAGTTCCTCTTCATCTGTTTGTCCTTCCCACAAATCCGCGCTCGGTTTTTTCTTCACAATGGATTCGGGGACTCCGAGTGCTACCGCCATTTCTCTCACTTCCTCTTTCCTTAAATGGAGCAGTGGATTCAAATCTACTCCGCCATCCCCGTATTTTGTGAAATAACCGGTATAGTCTTCTGCAGCATTGTCAGTTCCGACAACAAGATAATTGTAATTACCAGCCACTGCGTAGAGGGTGCTCATTCGAAGCCTTGCCTGTAGGTTGGCCCCGCGAAGCCGTTCGGTATCCCGGTTCCAATCCCCACGGGAATGCAGCTGCTGTTTGATCGTATCGTATGTAACCGAATACGGCTCCGTCAACTCGATCCCTATATAGTCGAGGTCAGCCGCTTCCACCACCTCTAAGGCTTCCTTCTGTTCTTCCATCTTCTTATGGATCGGCAGCAAAACGCCTAATGATTGTTCCGGAAAGGCTCTTTTAATTAGAAAAGCAACGACGGCGGAATCAATCCCTCCGCTTATCCCTACTAATACGCCCTCCATGGACGCTTCCTCTACTTTTCCCTGCAGCCATTCACATAAATAATTAATTCGATCCTCCATAGACTCCACCACACCTTTCTATAACGAATGTTACTAAGTGACTTTCCTTATTTTTCAAATAGATAAACATATAGAAGGGTAAACAAAAAACTTTTCATTTCTATGCATTTACGCAATAATGAGGGATAGCAATCCTTTCAAGGAGTGAAAAGTATGATAGAACAAGAACGCCATGTACTCGTTATTTTCCCACACCCTGATGATGAAGCATTCGGAGTATCCGGAACGATTACATCCTATATAAAACAAGGAACCCCTCTCACTTACGCCTGCCTGACGTTAGGTGAAATGGGAAGAAACCTTGGAAACCCTACATTCGCTACGAGAGAATCCCTTCCACAAATCCGGAAGCAGGAATTAATTAAAGCCGCAGAAGCCATGGGAATTGAAGACCTGCGCATGATGGGCCTTCGTGACAAGACCTTGGAATTCGAAGATGATGGAGAGATGAAGAATATGGTTCGTCAGCTGATTGACGAACTGGATCCATCTCTTATCATCACCTTCTATCCCGGGTTTGCCGTTCACCCCGATCATGAAGCAACAGCCCGTGCCGTCGTCCGTGCCGTCAGAGAGATCGATCCACAGGACAGGCCGAAGCTCCATACGGTCGCCTTTGCGAACGACACGGAAGAAAAATTGGGCAGACCGGATATCGTTCATAATATCGAATCCGTCCAAGAAGAGAAATTGAACGCCATGCGGGCACACATCTCTCAGACGTCCCGCACACTCCAGATGCTGGAAGAAGGCATCAAAGTAAACGATCCGGAAGCGATGAAATGGGTAAAAGATGAGCGCTTCTACACCTACAACTGGAACAATGATCAGGTCACCTAAAAGAAAGACTCTACGGAGTCTTTCTTTTTTACATCTCCATAAATCCTACTTGAACAGGCGACTAAAGAGGCCATGAAATGTCCATCCTGAAAATGATACCCTTATCATAGATCATAGAAAAGAAGGAGCTGGATTGGATGGAAAGACAATCGTGGTCGAGCGCTGTCATCATTTTCTTACTATTAACCGCTGTTACAGCCTGCTCCACAAATGAAGAACAGGAAGGCCCTCTCCGCCCCGAGGTGGTCATCCAAGTGGATCACGAGCCTCTCCCTGTCGGCGAACAAAGTGTCCTTCAAGCAGAAGTAATGAGAGAAGGACAGCCGGTAAAGAATGCCGCCTCCGTCAAATTTGAAGTCTGGTTTTCTGAAAAGGGACAGGACACATCTGAAATTTTGGAAGCAAAACATGTCGGTAATGGGAGATATGAAGCATCCTTTACATTTAAAGAAAACGGAGCCTATGAAGTGATCGCCCATACACAAGTTGATGATATCCATACGATGCCGAAGCGGATCATCGCTGCAGGAGACGAACTTCCAAAAGACGCTCATGATTCCGATAGATCCGCACAAATGGCGGAGAGCATGTTCATGGTTCAACTGGTAACCGAAGAAGACGTAAAGCAAGGAGAGCCGTCTTTACTTACGGTTCATATCAACCATATGGAAGAGCCTTTTTCCGACGCTGAAGTGAGACTGGAAATTACTGCACCATTTATGAAAGAGCCTGCCTATGTGGATACAGATCCTGTAGAATCAGGCGAATACCGAGGACAGTTTACGTTTCCCCAAACCGGTTCCTACAAGTTGAACGTTCACTTTGAGAAGGTGGATGAAGACATACACGGACACAAAGAAGAAACATTGGATATCGAAGAATAAAGAAAAAAAGGCCGCCCCATAGAAAGGGCGGCCTTTGTCATTAAATTTCTGTATTTTGGAGCTTTTTCTTCTTCGCCATTTTTTCACGTTCGTTCTTGTTGAGATATTTCTTACGAAGACGCACACTCTCCGGTGTAACTTCGCAATACTCATCATCATCCAAGTACTCAATTGCCTGCTCCAGAGTCATCTGGCGTGTTTTCTTGATCGTAGAGGTTGAATCCTTGTTAGCAGAACGGATGTTGGTCAAGTGCTTCTCTTTCGTAATGTTAACGGTAAGATCGTTCTCACGGTTATGCTCACCGACAATCATTCCTTCATAAACTTCTGTACCCGGTTCTACAAAGATCGTACCGCGGTCTTCCAAGTTCATGATTCCGTATGTGGAAGCTTTTCCTTTATCAAGAGATACAAGGACACCTTCCCGACGGCCGCCGACCTGACCTTTGGCCATAGGTGCGTATCCGTCGAACGTATGGTTTAGAATACCGTAGCCACGTGTCTGGGTCATGAATTCTGTGGAATATCCGATCAAACCACGGGAAGGTACAAGGAATTCAAGACGGACTTGGCCGTTTCCATCGTTGACCATATCCTGCATTTCACCTTTACGGTAACCAATGGACTCCATTACAGCACCCTGGTACTCTTCCGGTGTATCGATTTGCACACGTTCCACAGGCTCACATAGAACGCCGTCGATCTCTTTCAAGATTACTTTCGGCTTGGAAAGCTGCAGCTCATAGCCTTCCCGTCTCATATTCTCAACGAGAATAGACAAGTGCAGTTCTCCACGTCCGGAAACTGTGAAAGCATCAGGAGATTCCGTAGGATCAACACGAAGACTTACGTCAGTCTCGAGCTGTGTCATCAGACGCTCTTCAATTTGACGGGACGTTACGAACTTACCTTCACGTCCAGCGAAAGGACTGTTGTTGACAAGGAATGTCATTTGAAGGGTTGGTTCATCAATACGTGGGATTTCCATTGCTTCCTGATGTTCAGGGCTGCAAACCGTTTCTCCGACGTTGATATCTTCCATACCCGCAAGAGCGATGATGTCTCCAGCTTTCGCTTCTTCGATTTCGACACGTTTCAGACCGATGAATCCGAACAGCTTGGAAACGCGGAAGTTTTTAACGGAACCGTCTTTCTTCATTAGAGATACCTGCTGTCCAACTTTGATCGTACCGTTGAATACACGGCCGATACCGATACGTCCAAGATAATCATTGTAATCAAGCAATGTTACCTGGTACTGAAGCGGCTCATCCTTCGTATCCACTGGTGCAGGGATGTTGTTCATGATCAGTTTAAAGATCGGGTCCATCGTCTCCTGCTGATCCTCAGGCTCATCACCGGAAGTACCGTTCAATGCAGAAGCATAGACAACAGGGAATTCCAGCTGTTCGTCATCTGCACCCAGTTCTATGAACAAGTCCAGAACTTCATCAACAACTTCATCAGGGCGGGCGTTCGGACGGTCAATCTTGTTCAAGACGACAACAGGAGTCAATTTCTGCTCCAGTGCTTTCTTCAGAACGAACCGTGTTTGTGGCATACAGCCTTCATATGCATCTACGACAAGCAGTACGCCGTCTACCATTTTAAGAATACGCTCAACTTCCCCACCAAAGTCTGCGTGACCAGGTGTATCAAGGATGTTGATGCGTGCATCGTTATAATTGATCGCGGTATTTTTCGCTAGAATTGTAATTCCGCGTTCTTTTTCCAAATCATTAGAGTCCATGGCGCGCTCATCGACGTGCTCGTTATCACGGAAGGTTCCGGAGTAGTGAAGCATTTGGTCAACCAACGTCGTTTTTCCGTGGTCAACGTGTGCGATGATCGCGATATTACGTATATCATCTCTGTGTTGCATGAAGCACACACCTCTTTCGTATCATTATTCAACCGTTCTATTATAACACAGTTTCAAGGGCGCAGATACAAGTTTACATGCCTGATAATAATGGAAGCGTTTCATTGACTCACAAGTGTTTCGGAAGTCCGAATCTTTCCTTTCCATTGCAGAGCCACCACCATAACGGGTACAATATACAACAGCCCTTATCTGCTAACAATATGGCCTTTGTTGGTTGTCTATATACAGAAAACACTCGGAAATTAGGTGAAGCAATGAACACGAGACGTATCGGAGAATGGCTTGAAGTAGAAGTGCCGGAAGAATGGAACGGCTATACGATTGAACGGATCATGAAAAAAAAGTGGCATGTCCCACGAAAATTAATCCACAGCTTCCGGTCAAAGAAGGAAGTTACTCTGAATCAGGAAATCCCCCACTGGAAAACCGCTAAAGCGGAGGCGGGGGATATATTACGCATCCGCTTGTTCCGCCCGCGGCCCCTAGAGGTCGTCCCGACACCTATGCACGTGGATGTGATCTATGAGGATGACCACCTTCTTGTCGTGAATAAACCTGCCGGTGTGTTCACCCATCCAAATAGACCGGATGAGCATGATACATTAGTGAACGGCGTAGCCGCTTATTTCAAGCAGAAAGGCATTTTTTCCACTCCAAAGTATGTACATCGACTCGATCGGGATACATCAGGAGCCATTCTGTTTGCGAAACATGAACTAGCCATCGCCATGCTCGGAAAAGAGTTACAGGAGCGAAGAATTAAACGAACTTATTTGGCATGGGCCCACGGAAATCTCTCTCCAGCGAAAGGCCGGATAGAAGCACCGATTGGGAAAGATGACAGCCATCCGGTCCGCAGATGTGTAGCGGAAGACGGACAGCGCGCACTGACCCATTATGAAGTTGTCGAATATGACAGGAAGCAAGACGCTTCCTTAGTCAAATTGCGTTTACAAACGGGGAGAACCCATCAAATCAGGGTACACCTCAGCCATGCCGGCCATCCGCTTCTTGGAGATGAATTGTACGGCGGTGCCGGGAGTCTTAATTATAAACAAGCCCTGCATGCGGCCAAGTTGACACTCTATCATCCCTTTACACAACAAGAAGTTCATTGCCTTGCCATGCCGATGAAAGCTTCCCCATTGTTTACAGAAGCGCAGGTCCTTAAGCTCTCTGATTGAGCACTTATTCTTATGAAAGTGGTCTTATCAAAGGGCGGAGGAATAGGGGGCAGCTCTCTGATTGCTTTTCCCTTTAACTATTGCCTCTTTGGCAGACTGAAAAAAGATCCGCCCACAAAGGCGGATCTTTTAATGCACTTGTGAAGCTTCAATATAATTTAGCCATCATAAAAGACATTTACTTCCCTGTGATAGACGCATACAAATCATCATACTTCTCTGCGCACTTCAGATCGAGTTCAGTAAGACCCTTGGCATTCCATGATGTAAGCTTCATAGTCACCATCTTATAATCAATGCTGATGAAAGGATGATGTTGAATGTCCTCCGAATATTCCGCGACATGATTGACGAACTGAACCCCTGTAAGAAATTCAGAGAACCGATAGCGTTTGACGATGAATTTATCCTCACTGAGCTTCCAGCCGTCTAATTCTTCCATTCTCGCCTGCTTCTCTTCATCTGGAATCCTTTGCTCCTCCATCTCTTTCACGACTCCTTTTTGTATAGCTGCTTCTACTTATAAATACCCTTTTCCCGAAAATGGAAACACTGTCGGATCAGTTGTCCATAGACATGAACGTCCGGAGATCATGAAGGCATAAATCAAGTGCGTGTTCCCAAAAGTCTGCTTCCTCCAGGTTTACACCTAAGTGTTTCATGGCAAGATCTTCCACGGACATCCTGCCTGTATCTTGCAGCAGGGCCACATACTTATCCTCAAAGCCCTGCCCCTCCTCGAGAGCTTTCGCATAAATTCCCATGCTGAACAAATAGCCGAACGTATAAGGGAAGTTATAGAAAGGAACATCGGTAATATGGAAGTGGAGTTTGGACGCCCAGAACGTAGGATCGTATTCCTTCAATGTACCGACATATGCTTCCCTTTGTGCCTCCTCCATTAAATCGTTCAAGCGCTGTTTTGAAACAGCTCCGTGCTGTCTTTCTTCATAGAAACGGGTTTCAAACAAGAAGCGGGCGTGGATGTTCATGAAGAATGCGATACTGCGCTGAACTTTATCCTCCAAGAGTACTCGTTTCTCTTCTTGTCCTTCCGCCTGTTTGACCGCAGCATCTGCTACAATCATCTCCGCAAACGTGGACGCCGTTTCCGCTACATTCATCGCATAGCCCTGATTTAATATCGGAAGCTCATTCATAACATGCTGATGATAGGCGTGCCCAAGCTCATGCGCCAGTGTCGCTACACTCGACGGTGTCCCTGAATACGTCATAAATATCCGGGTTTCTTCACTGTCAGGAAAGCTCGTGCAAAATCCCCCTGGCTGTTTACCGGGACGGTCTTCTGATTCGATCCACCCTTTCTCAAATGCCATCTCAGCGAAATCAGCCATTTTCGGACTGAACTGCCGGAAATGCTTTAGAATGAAGTCTGCTCCTTCCTGGAAGCTCCAGCCTGTTCCTGAATGACCGATTGGTGCTTCTACATCATAGAAGCTTAGTTGATCGATTCCCAAGAGTTCGGCTTTCTTTTTCATATAAGGTATGTACTGGTCCTTATATTTTGTAATGGCATTCCACATCGCATCCAGCGTTTTTCTGCTCATCCTGTTATATTCGAGCGGCTCCTTCAACACGTTCGTCCAGCCTCTGTGTTTATACACCTGCAGGCGGAAGCCTGAAAGGTGGTTTAACGTGCTGCTGAAAAGATCCGATTGCTTTCCCCATACCTGCTGAAGTTTATCAAAGGCTTCCTTCCGTACAGCGCGGTCGGAGGAATCGAGCTTATTCGCCGCCTGCCCGATGGAAAGCGTTTCTCCATCCAATTCGATTTTCAGTTTACCTACAAGCTGATCATACATTTGTTCCCAGGCATCGTACCCGTCAACGCTGAGATCATTAATCAATGCCTCTGAATTTACCTCAAGCTTATCTTTCGCATGTTCTCTTCGCTCATTAAGAACGAAAGCCACATCACGGAAAGGTGGCTGATTCAACAAAGACTTCCATACGTCATCATCCGTCTGGACAAGCTTCTGATCGAAGACGGTTAAGCTGTTATCCACTTTGGCCCCAAGATCACCACGCTTTGATAGCCAGGCGGAGACTCCCTCGTCCTCCACGTTTTGAGCATTCAAGCAACCGACGAAAGCTCCGAATTCAGCCAGTTCCTTTAAAACCAACTGCAGCTGTATCAGTACGGCATCTAAGTCTTCCATTTGATCCGTATTCTTTGGAGCATGGAAATCCTGCACCAGCTGCTCCAACGTATCGGCATGTTGTTCGATGCCTTGGACATACGACTTCAATTCTGATGAGCTGCTTCCACCAGCAAATATACTATTTAAATTCCAAGTAACCGGATAAGTGGACATGGATACTCCCCTTCCTTAATATGTACCATCATTTTTCATTTGAACGCTTACATTATATCAAAAATTTCCTTTCTCCCCTATTTCTATATAGTCAAAGCCTCTGTTTGTCTATATAATGAAAAAAAAAGAGTTTGGAAAGGATGAAGACTTGTGAGATACCGACGACAAGACCCCCTTCGTTATATATTTCCAAATCCTATAGGAGCCCGTTTTAAAATCATCCAGGTCGGCGACCGTCCGGTGGATTCATCGTTCGGCAAGGCGGTCATTCATGACTTGAGTACCGGAGGATTGAAAATGGCAACAGACATCAAGATTCCCCTCCACAAAGAGATTGACGTCTTCCTTCAACTGGAATTTGAAGGAACCTCCCTTTCCTTTACTGCCGATGTCGTTTGGATGAAGCCATATATGAAGGAATACCTTTATGGTTTGGATTTCAAAGGAGACCAGAAATCCGAAATTGTCCAGGCTTTAAAGAAATGGAAAGCGATTCCTGCCAACGGCTGATTTTCATTTTCTGTAACATAAAAGAAATATTTATGTAATAAAATTGAAACCTTTCCACTTTCTGATTCGTCTATATAGTAGTACGAAAACAAACATGTCGGAAAGGGGCGTTCATTATGAAGAAACGTATAGAATATGATTTTGCAGAAATCGCTAGTGTTGCAGGAGGGGCCGCCTTCCTGACCCTGTTCTTATACTTCATCATTTACGTCCAGTAAATAATATTTCAAGCCTCTCCTTGGAAGGAGAGGCTTTTTCGTATGCAGGCGGCAGTCTTTTTGATTAGAATAGGAGGAATCCTCTCTTTATAATAGAAGTAATCCCATTACAAACAGGAGGGAATTTTTTGGATCATTACCTGGAATACCCTGACATATTAAAGGAAGATCGAATTACGTTCGGTCTGACGCTCCCAATAGATAACTATCACGGTCGGAAGCCTGACATGACAAAGCAGTTGGAGCGGGCTCGCCTCGCAGAGAAACTTGGTTTCCACAGTTTATGGCTCCAGGATGTCCTGTTGGAGGATCCGACTTTTGAAGACCCCGCAACAGGACAAATATACGATAGCTTAATCTATCTTACTTACCTGGCCAGCCAAACGAAGACGATTCATTTAGGGACAGCCGCCCTTGTACTGCCATTAAGGCACCCGTTACGGACGGCGAAGGAGATCGCAAGCATCAGCAACCTTTTTCCCGGTCGATTGCTTCTCGGCGTTTCTTCCGGAGATCGAAGGAAAGATTTCGAAGGATTGAATGTTCCCATTATGGAGCGCGGAGAGTGGTTTCGCGATGCCCATCAGGTTATACAGGAGGCACTGGGTAAGGAATTTCCCGATTCCAAGTCCCGATTCGGTCGAATGGACAAGTCGAACCTTGTTCCCAAACCAAAGGAGAACATCCCTTTTTATATGACGGGATACTGCCAGCAGTCACTGGATTGGATTGCCGAACACAGCGATGGTTGGATGTTCTATCCTCAACGCCCGGATAAACAGAGGGAAACGATCCATCAGTATCGGGAAAAAGTGAGGCTCTATCACGGCGACGTCTTCCGTCCATTCTTCATGCCGCTTCCACTCATACTTGAGAAGGATCCGGATCACCCTGTCGAAAAGATCCCTGCCGGATATAGAACGGGCCGAAAAGGGTTGGTTGGTTTAATCGAAGAGTACCGATCGATCGGAGTCAATCACTTGATGTTCAATTTGGCGAGAAGCGAACGTTCTGTCGAAGCAGTCCTTGCAGAGCTGGGCAGTGAAGTACTACCCCTTTTCCGCCTATAAATGAAATAATGGAAAGGAGCACGGTATGGAAGATGCACAAATTCTCGTAATGGGCAGCGTACACTTTTCCGTTGAACCCGATACGGTCAATAACCAGCAGAAGAAGATATTAGAAGTGGTTGATTGTTTGAAGGAGTATGAGCCGACGAAGATTGCAGTAGAGAAATCTTTTCTTCTTGAAGAAGAGATTAACAAGCGTTACGAACTGTTTCAAGCCGGAGCCTTTCAACCGGCATATGATGAGGTAGAGCAATTCGCCTTCCGGATTGGCAAGGCCTTGAGTCTTCCTCGTCTCCACGCTGTCGACGCACAAGTTGATATGGACCGTCCACCCCTGAGTCAGGTGTTTGCCTGGGCGAAGGAGTACCAGCCTGATTTATTGAAAGAAATCGTAGAGATGCAGCACGAGTTGAATCAAAGCCGGCAGAAAACAGATATAATGGAGAAGTTAAAAGAGGTAAACAGACTGGAATATGGAAGACGATTACAAAGGTTGTACTGGAAGCTGTCCCAAATCGGCGATCGCTCCCATCCTTTGGGAGTGGAATGGCTCAACCAATGGTATCTTCGGGATTTAACCATTACAGCCAACCTACTGAAACTGACGGAACCGGGGGACAGGGTACTTATATGGATCGGAGCGGATCATCTGCACCTTATCAGACAAATGCTGGAAGACAGTAACCAAGTAAAAATCATTCATCCCTCCTTATTCCTTGATGGTTCCAACAAGCTTGCTGAGTAACCGGTTCCTATTGTCTATTAAAATAAGGAGGACTGATCCTATGGCAGAGAAATCGTGGACGGACCGCTTCGATCCTCTTTATTTCCCACTATTCACGGCCATTCCTGTCGGGGTATGGCTGACAGGAAAAGATGGCCCCTTTCAAGGGGTGGAAATCAGTTTATATATCATTACGACATTATTTTTATTCTTCTCTGGCAGCGTAGAAACCAGCAGCGACGAACGGAAGCACCGAATTTTTGGCTATTTGTATATGGTATCCGGACTATTCTTGGCCGGTGCCGGTCTGTACCGCTGGCTGAATTAGAATCAAATGAAGAAGAGCCAAGGCAGAATCATCGGGATCATAATGATCATGGTAAAGATCAACCAGGAGCTTGGATCTTCTTTTTTCGTCTGATTCCTGTAAGACACGCCCCAGGCGGCGAGTAATATCAGAGTCACGATGATGCTCCGCACATGAATATCTCCGTCTTTATTATTCATAAATATATAGACCGATCCTTCTGTCAGGAGCAGAAGACCGACAATAATATTGAACAGATGCGTAAACCGCTTACTCACAAAGCATCCTCCTAAATAAAATTAGCTTTTACACTCTCCAAGTATAGTACATCCTCTTTTGATTAGGAAGAACCGAGGATCGAAGCATAACGTGTAAGAAGACAAGGGGGCAGCAGTTACCAAAAAAGCACCCATATCCGGGTGCTTTTTTTTGTGCAATTATAAATTATCAAGTAGGTTTCGAAGTGGTCCTGTAACTTCGAAGAACGAGTAATCTTTATTGAGAACGCGCCAGGAGTCCTTGTACAAGTAAACCTCCAACAAGGTCCCTTGTTTTCCGGACAGCTTCAAGGCGCCACTGACATTGGTATCTGCCTCGATCGACTCTTCAACTGGAGGGGATGCTTTCATCGCTTCGAGCAATTGCCGGATTTCATCTTCCTGATCGATAATCCGCGATGTTCTTTCTCCTTTGAGATTATAATAGGTCAGCGTTAATGGACGCTTATAATCCTGCCATTCGTGCGGAGTGATATCATCCTTACTGAATGCAACAGGATTGAAGAAGTACCTGTGGTTTATGTAGCTGACAATGGTTGCCAGGATCATCACCGTCGCTATTGCTATCCATATTTTCTTCCACATCTTCGTCCCTTCCCGCCTCCTCTTTTACATCGATAAAATGAATGGCATATATTCTATACAAAGTAAGTTCTCTATTAAGTAATACGAAAAAAAGACTGCAATAGTTTCAAAATGGCTAAAGAAATTCCATTTATATAGAAAGAGCAGGAGTACGACTCCTGCTCTCTTTTAATCTTCTGAAGGGAAACCCAGTAGTGTTTTCACTTCCAGATATTCCTCTATACCATAATCTCCCCATTCGCGACCGATACCGGACTGCTTATAGCCTCCGAACGGGCCGGCGAAATCCGCTTCGGCATCGTTGACCTTCACTCTACCTGCACGGATGCTTCCAGCGACCTTCCTCAAGTTCTTCGGATCTTTCCCGAATACATAACCGGCGAGCCCATAAACGGTATCATTAGCGATTTCAATAGCTTCATCAATAGAGTCATACGTAATGATTGTCGTTACGGGACCAAAAATCTCTTCCTGAGCAATGACCATAGAATTGTCTACGTCTGTAAACACCGTAGGCTTCGCATAGTAGCCGGTTTCCAGACCTTCCGGCTTACCAGTACCACCTACAAGTAAACGTGCACCTTCTTCCTGTCCTTTCTCAATGTAGGATTGAACCGTATCCCATTGTTTTTTCGACACGAGGGGCCCTATGCGATTATCTCCTCTTGGGTCACCAACAGGATATTCAGGAAGAACCTTCTTCACCGCATCCTCGAATGCCTCTTTCATGGAGGACGGCACAAGTACTCTTGTAGCAGCAGAACATACTTGACCGCTGTTATTTGCAATATGATTCACGGCGGACCTCGCTGCATCTTCGACATCTGCATCATCAAGAATGACAAGTGGTGATTTACCACCCAGTTCCAGAGCGACCTTCTTAATGGTATGAGAGGCATTTTCCATGATCTTCTGTCCGACAGCGCCGGAACCGGTGAAGGATACGAAGTCGATGTCCGGATGAGAGCTGATGCCGTCTCCTATGACCGAACCGGAACCATTTACCAGGTTGAAGACCCCTTTAGGCACTCCTACTTTGTCAAAGATTTCTGTAAGGATAATCGCAGCAAACGGCGTCAGCTCTGCCGGTTTCAAGATGACAGGACTTCCTGCTGCAAACGCGCTGGCAATCTTTGTAGATGTCTGATTTGTAGGGAAGTTCCAGGGGGTGATCAATCCACTTACCCCGACCGAATCTTTCTGGACGAAATGACCGCCTCGGTCCTCGAAGAAAGAGAAGTTCTTTAGAGATTCAGCTGCCTGGGAGAAGTGGTTATATCCCATGCTGTAGTGCACGTTCTCCGAAACGGAAACCGGTGAACCAAGTTCATCCGTGATCGTATCAATGATCTCCTGCTTGCGATTCTCGTATTCGGCAGCAATCTTCTCCAGCATCTCTACACGCTCTTCTTTGGACGTCTGGGAAAAGGAAGGGAAAGCCTCCCTTGCGGCCTGAACCGCTTTATCAAGATCTTCTTTCGTTCCCAGACTTATTTTCCCTATAACTTCTTCTGTAGCAGGATTAATTACCTCTTCTGTTTCATTTCCTGTAGAATCGATCCATTCTCCATTTATATAGTGTTGAAGATAGTTACGCATAAATAGATACACTCCTCTGATGTAATAAATTTACAATATCAAGATATATGAGACTATAACCGTAAAAACAGCAGATGAAACATACAAATGGCCGCCCCCTTCTCAAACTATCGGGATTCCTCTATAATTGGAGCAATAGGCAGAAGGGATGATCATTGGTATGACTTCAACACATCAGCACATACAAAAATACTTGAATGATAATGAAGATAAAGGGAGACTGCTCGTCAGCTGCCCGGATAAACCGGGTATCGTCGCGACCATCTCGAATTTCCTTTATGAAAATGGAGCAAACATTGTAGAGTCGAGCCAATATACGACGGATCACGTAGACGGCACATTTTTCCTGAGGATTGTTTTCGAGACAGAAGGACTGAAAGAAAAAGCAGCCGATTTAAAAAAACATTTCCATGCGATCGCAGAACAATTCCGCTTGGAGTGGAAAATGACATTTCTCCATGAACTGAAAAAGACAGCTGTTTTCGCATCCAAAGAACTGCATTGTCTGCGGGAACTATTATATGAATGGGAAAGCGGGGATTTGCTGACGGATATCGCCCTCGTAATCAGCAATCACGAAACAGGAAGAGAGTTGGTCGAGTCCTTCGGCATACCGTTCCACTACATTCCTGCCAACAAGCATATTCGGAAAGAAGTAGAGGCAGAACAGCTGGAGCTTCTTGAGAAATACGATATTGATTTGATCGTACTGGCAAGGTACATGCAAATACTGACTCCTGTATTTGTAGCCCAACACCCTTCCAGCATCATCAACATCCATCATTCGTTCTTACCAGCTTTCATAGGTGCCAACCCGCACAAACGTGCTTATAATCGGGGCGTGAAATTAATCGGCGCCACTTCTCATTACGTGACAGACGACCTGGATGAAGGTCCGATTATCGAGCAGGATGTTATCCGGGTCGATCACCAGAATGATATCGATGACTTGAAGAAAAAAGGACGTCTCATCGAACGAAGCGTGCTGGCCAGAGGAGTCAAATGGCATCTGGAAGACCGAGTCATCGTGAACGGCAATAAAACCATCGTCTTTTAATCCTTCCAACACTATTAAAAGTCACGAAAAAGCACCCGACTATTCGTCGAGTGCTTTTTCCATGTTTCACTTCATAGGATAGGTAATAACATCCTCCAAAAAGGAGTCGATCGTATGATCCACAGCGTAAGACCAGGTGAAACACTCACACAAATATCCAGGGATTACCGGGTTCCCCTCACAGATATCCTGCGGGCAAACAATCTATCAAACCCTGACATAATCTATCCCGGCCAACAGCTTCAAATACCAGGAATACCTGATCCTTCCACCATTCCTTATCGAATTGATGTCTCAGTAAACAATCGAAAGTTGAGACTTTACAATCGTAATAAACTTGTCAAAGAATATCCGATTGCTGTTGGAAAAATGCTGACTACGACGCCGATCGGTACTTTCATCATTATTAACAAAGCACCTGATCCGGGAGGTCCGTTCGGCACCATGTGGATGAGTTTATCTAAAGAACATTACGGCATCCATGGAACAAACAATCCCTCCTCCATCGGTAAAGCCGTTTCCAAGGGGTGTATCCGGATGCACAATGAAGATGTCGAGGAATTAGCTGACATTGTGCCCGTCGGTACTCGTGTAGATATCCATTTGTAGTTAACGGATTTCTGAAGTACTGGAAATCTCTTTTCCAGAAAGTGCTTCAGAAGCAAGACGATCCGCCTCTTTGTTGTCTTTCCGGGAGAGCAGTTGATAACTTGGTGTAATACCCGCGGTTTCAAGATCAGCATCGATCCGGTCCGCCCAACGATTCAGTTCTTCTTCCACACAAGCCCAATCGCCTTCCATCTGATGAATGACGACACGGGAATCACCGTAAAACGTGACTGGTAGATGTTGAGCACCGAGATTCGCCAGTTCTTGGACCGCCAAGTGAAGAGCAGCGTATTCCGCTTCATTATTTGAACCGAGCTGCTCTATCCTCGCACTTCTCCTTCTCCGCATCGCTTTTCCGTTCTGTTTGTAATAAATAACACACCCAAGCCCCGAGAGTCGATCATTTAAGTCAAAACCTCCGTCGAAATAAACAGAAACATCATGGGGCTCTGTTTCGAGCTGCTTCCTATACTTCTCCAAGTCCTTCCGTTTCCACATAGAATCATGTTGGTCCAGAAACTCGATCTTTTTCGCCCTTTTCGTCTTCTCTAAATCATCCGCAATAAGCAGTACTTCTCCGATGCTTTTTTCTTCAGAACGGAAGTGGATCTCCGCTTTTCCAGGTGTCTGATATGTACATTCCAACCTTATTTTCAATGGACAACCCTCCTTATTCTTCTATCTTACCCGAAGTCAGCTTTTTTAGAGCTTTTTATAAAAACCGGTCGCCGTTCCTTGGAATCCGTAATATCTGTATATTTCATGAGCGCGCTTCCTTTCCTCGCGGTTCCCGCTGTTTAACTGGATCGTTCCTGCCCCCTGCTCGGCTCCCCAATTCTCTGCTGTTTGCATAAGCTGTTTCCCGATACCTCTTCCCCGCTCTCCTGCTCTCACGATGAACGCAATGACTCGGATATGGGAGCGGTCATCATGATAAGCAAGCGAATGCGTCATACCTATCATCCCATGAATCCGGTCATCTTCTTCCCAAACAAACGTTTTGTATTCTTCCCTTAATTGAATCTTCTTCATACGGTCTGTCATTTGATCAACGTTGGTCGCATACCCCAGTTCCCCCATCAATCCAGTCAATTCAGCCGCATCTCCCAGCTGCATATCTCTAATCATACAATTCTCCCCTTCCAATCCATAGAAAAAAAGCCCCTGATCCATAACACAAGGGCTTATCTCTTTTAATTGTTCGTCTGCTCCAACTGCCTCAGCTCTACCCGTCTGATTTTCCCTGAGGTAGTCTTCGGCAGTTCTTTAATATATTTAATCCGACGCGGATACTTATAAGGGGCGGTTAGCTCTTTTACATGCTGCTGAAGTTCAACAGTAAGAGAATCCGTCGCTTCGTACCCTTGCTTTAAAACGATATAAGCCTTGACAACACTCCCTCGAACATCATCGGGGCTCGCAATAACGGCACACTCCTGCACGGATGGATGCTTAATAAGGGCGTCCTCTACTTCAAACGGACCGATTGTGTAGCCTGAGCTGATAATAATATCATCGCTACGCCCTTCGAACCAGAAATATCCATCTTCATCTTTCCTTGCCTGATCCCCTGTTACATAATAGTCACCTCTTCTTGTCATTTTCGTCCGTTCTGGATCTTTGTAATACTCCCGAAAAAGTGCCGGCGTATCCAAGTGTACGGCGATATCACCGACTTTCCCTGAATCCAAAGGCATTCCTTCCTCATCTATAATTTCTACATGGTTACCCGGGGTGGGACGGCCCATGGAACCCGGTTTCACTTCCATGTCTTTCATAATACCGACGAGCAGCGTGTTTTCCGTCTGCCCGTAGCCATCCCGCACAGTTACATGGAAATGACGGCGGAATGTATCAATCACTTCTCTATTTAACGGTTCTCCCGCTGAAACAGCACTGTGAAGAGCTGAAAGAGTATAATCAGCAAGGTTGTCGGCTTTCGCCATCAGACGGTACTCTGTCGGTGTACAGCAGAGTACGTTTACCTTCTCCTCATCCATCAGCCTCAAATATTTGTTCGGTTCGAATCTGCCATGATAAACGAGGCCCTTCGCCCCCTTGCCGAGCACGGATAAGAATGGACTCCAAATCCACTTCTGCCATCCCGGACCCGCAGTAGCCCAGACCGTATCGCCCTCTTCAATGGCAAGCCAATTGTCAGCTGCCGTCTTCAGGTGCGCATACCCCCATCCATGCGTATGAACAACCCCTTTCGGATTTCCTGTCGTACCGGATGTGTAAGATAAGAACGCCATATCGTCTCTGTCTGTATCAGCAGTTTCCATTGTCGAGGGATAATCCTCCATCAGCGCATCCAGATCGAACCATCCTTCTTCCGGTCCGCCTACACGGAACTTCAACAGACGGTCGAACTCTTTGACTCCTTGGAACTGTTCCGTGTATGGATGATAGCTTATCACCCCGCGGACTTCCCCGTGGGATATCCTGTACTGCAAATCTTTCGTCCTCAGCATTTCCGAACTTGGAATGACCACAAGTCCCGCTTTCAAAGCTGCAACATATACATGATACGCCTCCAGAAGACGCGGAATCATGACAAGCACCTTATCCCCGGCTTTTAAGCCTGCACTTAAGAAAGCGTTTCCAATTTTGTTTGCATTTTCAATCAGCTGATCATATGTAACTCCTCTTCGCTCCCCTGCTTCATTGATCCACTGCAACGCTTCGCGCCCTGTACCGTCTGCATACTTCTCCATCTCGGATACGATGTTATATCGATCTGGTGCTATCAAACTTTCTCTCTTCACAGAAACCCTCCTTTATGATCAATCGCGTCTTTAATCGCATTCATTATACCAAGTTTTTGGAATATTTCCAATAATGTTATTTGCGCAAAGGAAACATTATTGCTCCCGATAAATTGACAGATAATTATTTCGTATCTTATAATAAGTGACAAAGTATGGATAAGGAGTGTCGTTTAGTGAACGTTCAGGCAAGCAGAATCGTACCGGACAGCAAAACCTGTCTCTTGATTTCTATCGTGGTGTTGTCTGTATTTGTCTTATTTTCCGTCCTAACAAAAAACGCCAACTATGCTTACGCTTCCGTCCTGACTGTATTGCTGATTAACGGGTCCTTATTATTTCAGACAATGAAAAGAAAAAAAAGGGCGTGAAATCACGAGTGATTTCACGCCCTCTTTCTTACTGCCGGCTTCTTTCCCAGGACCAGGCGGTTGCATGGTACCTTGTGTGTTCATCTAAAGTTGTTTGCAACAGGGAAAGGTCTTGTTCTTCCAGTGCATCAACCACGCTGTAATGATCTTTTACCCTGCCTATAACAGGAATCGTTTTTGAATGACGTTCCAACATTCGTACATACACATGGACTTGATTAATGATCCGTTCCAGAAACTCATGGAGAAGCTCATTGCCGGTTTTCCAGGCAAGTAACAAGTGAAACTCTTTATCAGCTTCCAAATACCTCTCCACATCTCCAGCTTCCCACGCCTGCTCACCTTCCGAAATCCATTTGTTTAATTGTTGTAAATCGCTGTATGTCACTTGATTATAAACAAGTTCAGCCACTTTTATTTCCAAGTACTTCCACATCTCAAACGCCTGCAGCACTTCTGTCTCGGAAGGATTCATGACAAAGGCTCCTCGATGGGCATACAGCTTGGCAAACCCCTCGTCACACAGACGCCGGATTGCCTGGCGGATCGGTGTACGGGATACAGATAATTCGGCTTCTATCGATTTCTCGACAAGCTGTGAACCAGGAGAGATCTCTTTGGTAACGATCTGCTCCCGTAAGTGCCGGTACACCTCCTCCGATCTGGAAGAACGCTCCTGCTTTGCTTTGGAATAGTCTTGAGAGATAGTATCCCGCCTTTAGGCCAGCCGCTTGAAGTTCTGACCGAGAATTTCGTTCATAGAGTGGACAGTGATAAACGCCTGCTCATCGATATCGGTCATATATTTCTTTAATCGTGTATAATCTTTCCGGCTGAGGATGGTGGTTATTACTTCTTTATCTTCCTGCATGAACGCGCCCTTCGCTTGATGGATAGTCGCTCCCCGTCCAAGACGATCTACGATAAAATGACGGACGAGTTCGCTCTCACGGCTGATGATTACGATCTCTTTATTATCTTCAAACTGCTTGAGCATATAGTCAATGACAAGACCGTTTAAAATCACTCCGAAGAAAGCGTACATTCCCACGGTTGGTCCAAATAGGAAGATGGAAGATGTTGCAATGGCTATATCTGAAAACAACACGCCCTTCCCGACTTCAATCGAGAAGAATTTATTAAGAATCATGGCAAGAATGTCTGTACCGCCCGTTGAGGCTCCCTGATGGAAGACTAAGGCCATACCCGACGCAGCAATGATTTGACCAATAATAAGCTGAATTAATAAATCATCACTTAAAGCTTGCTGCATAGGAAAGAACGTTTCCAACCCCCAAACCATGACTGATAATGCCATACTTGCATAAATGGTTTTTAAACCGAATTGGAAACCTAAGAAGATAATTCCAACAATGAACAGCAGAATATTTAACACCAACATGATCAATCCGAGAGAAAGATCGGGAAATACTTTATTCATGACGATGGATAGACCACTTACTCCACCGGTAGCTAGATCGTTGGGAGACAGGAAGAAGTGCACGTTGACGGCAACTCCCAGCGCCCCCAGGTTCATCAGTAGAAAAGACCTTATCTTTTTAAGCATCAGAAAGCCTCCTTTATAAAAAATATAGAATAATGTCGAATTCAAATTGTAGTACAATCGGGATTATAGAGCCCATAACTGCGTTTGTAAACAGCTGTGCCTGTAAAAATATCAATTCTTTTATGTAAGCGATTGACGTTAAAAAATTCAATAATTAATAAAAACACGTTAACACTAATAAAAATGTGACGATACATATGATAAGTTGTAATATTTTGCAGATAAGGATATCGTTAGTTTCCCTTTCTTATACTGCACCAGTTTCCCGGCCTTTCTCCCCATAAAAAAAACCACCACTACATAAGTAGTGGCGGTTTCATTCGTCTTTTATCGCGGTAATCGTACAGTTACTGCTGTCCCTACACCTTTTTCACTCTGGTAGGTGATGGTTCCATTTAGATCGGCGACGATTTTTTTTGTCACCATGACTCCGAGCCCCGTCCCTTTCTCTTTCGTAGTAAAGAACGGCTCTCCAATCTTAGCAAGCTCCCGGGATGTTAGACCCGGTCCATTATCTCTAACGGAAAGCGTTAGCTCTTCGCTCGTTACTTCAACTCCCACGCGAACTTCCCCACCATGATCCACAGCATCAATGGCATTCTTAACAAGGTTAATCAATATTTGGTTCATCCGCTTCGGTTCTGTTCTGAACGCTTCCTGGTCTTGCGAACAAGCACAGTCAAATAAAAGCAGAATCTGTTTGTCATTAGCCTCCGGCTCTAAAAGGCGGAGAACATAGGACACAAGCTGTTCCGGATCGATCTCCTCCATCTGAATCGTCGATTTCGGCTTAGACAGCATCATGAAATCTTGGACAATCGCCTCTATCCTGTTTACTTCATCCAGGATAATCTCCTGATAATTATCTCTCAGCTCGGGGTTTGCTGCGCCGATTTGCAGAAAACCTTTGATTGCGGTTAACGGGTTCTTAATCTCATGTGCGATTCCAGCAGACATCTGCGTAATCGTGGATAGCTGTTGTGTCTTTTCTTTAAACTCCAGCATTTCCTTATATTCCGTCACATCTTCGTGCAGTCCAAGCACATACGACTTACCATTGTAGTCCACAGGGAAACCTTTGGAGCGAATCCATTTGTATGCCCCCTCTTCCCCCTGGTTCAATCTGTATTCCACTTCATGCATCTGCTTCCTCATTACTTGAAACGCGTCCTGCACTTTCTTCTTATCCGCCCCATACACTTTCTCAAAAACAAGACCTGGATTTAAAAATGCATCTCTTCGCGTTATCCCAAACAGGGATTGAAACGCAGGACTGATATAGTGGAGCTCTTCATAGTCCGGTTCGCTGATCCAAAAAACATCTTTAATGTTATTCGCCAGCAGAGCAAAACGCTCTTCTGATGCTTTCAAAGCCTGCAAATGCTTCTTATATTGCGTTATATCCTGTACAAACACTGTTATTCCAAGTTCTGTAGGGTGAACCGTGACCTGAACATCGACGCCCTGCTCAATCAAATAGCCCTCAAATTCGACCGTTTCCTGTGTCTCCATCGCCCTCAAATAGTGCTGGAAGAAATGATAATATTGATCAATCGGGAAGATGTTCCAAAGTTTTTTACAATAGTTACTGTAAAAAGGTACCGCTGTCATTTCTTCCATTTTAGGATTGGCATAGATCACTTCCCAATTAGGGTTAATGATTGCTAATCCATGCGGGAATTTGTCCACTAAGTGGGACATACGATGCTTCAATTGGGCTTCTTTTGGATCCGTAACGTGAACCATCTGTTGGCTGAGGCTGGAAGCCAAACTCACAGGTCCCTCTAATTTTTCAGAGCGCGGCTCCGCTTCAGGACGATTTGCTTTCATAGTAAGATCGTTTAAGGAAAAAGCAATTTGACCGTTAGTCAGATGAACCATTTTGCAGTGATACTTGCGAAGGTTATTCTTATCTGTCAAATGGACGGACATTTCCCTCAAGCCTTCTGTCAGCAGCTGATGAAGCACCTGCTGCAGGCGGTGTTGGGCCGTATGCCGAAAACTGCGGATCCATTGAGAGAATGACATATCTGTATCTTCTAAATGAAGAGTTCCTTGCATTTCCTGATTCAGCGTAACCGTTTGTAAACGCAGATCGAGTAGACATGCCGGTGTACCATTCAAACTTAGAACATCCAATATTTCGCCACTATGAACTTGGTCAGAATACCTCTCTCTTATCACCAATATTAAGACCTCTTTCCTTTTATCCGTTCCATATTTTCCAATATGTGTACTATTATAACGCAATCCAGAAAAATTTTGTATATATTCAAATAATTTATCACTTATTTTCTATTCTCTACACCATACGTGAAGATTACAGAAAGTATGACTTTATTCTTCTGTTTTCACCCTTCAATGCTGCGCCATAAAGTCAAAGAAGCATAGCTCCTGTATGGATGCCAGCCTGCACTGTGCGTTTCCATCTGTTCATAGGACGGTTTTTTGTCCATATCGAAATATACCTTCCACGCGTTCTGAATTCCAATGTCTGCCTTTGGGAACAGATCCTGTCTTCCTAATCCGAACAACAGCCAGTTCTCAGCAGTCCAGGGCCCGATGCCTCTTATTTTCACTAATTGTTTCTTGACTTCTTCGTCACTCTGTCCGGAGAGAGCGGCCAAGTCCAACCTGCCCTCTGCGATCATTCTGGAAGTGTCTATGACGTATTCTGCTTTCCTTTGGCTGAATTGCAGTGCCCTGAGATCCTCATACTTCAGTGCGGCTGTCTCCTCTGGGTCGGGGTAAAACCATACCCCGTCTTTCGTTGATCCGAACGTATGGACAAATCTTGTACTTAGCGTGTAGGCAAATTTCATATTCAACTGCTGATGAATGATCACTTTCATTAAGCAGTCATACAAATGAAAATCTTTAACGATCGGTGTTCCGGGATGGTCCTGAAACAGCTGCTTTACATTCGTGTCCATGAAGTGCTGATGAATATTCTCTAAATTTACCCCCCACTGAAAAAGCTCTTGTACATGCGTGACTAAAGCATCTTTGTCTTTCACGCTCTCACCGGAAACTTCAAACACCGGTTCAGCAGTCGTCCCGAGGCCTTGGACACGGACAATATGTCGTTCTTCCCCTAACTTCACCGGGACATCAACCCAGCGCTCAGCTCTGTCCAAACGCGTCAAAGGATCGAATTGCCATCGAAGTAACGTGTAATCAAAATCATAAAAACCAGTTGCTTTAAATCTTTCTTTCCACAATTCAAAAATCCTCCCCTCTTTTTATAAAAAATTCCATAATAGTTAAAATGTATTAGGTTTATCGGAAAATTATAAGCAAATATGTAATAACTTCCCCATTATTCGACACGAATCCTCTTATTTCCCTATGTACACTTCTTCCTTGCCTCTTCCTTTTCCTTCTTTCCTCGAACATTTCATGAATAAAATTAAAAAGCTGTACCGTAGCAGTACAGCTTTTTGGTTGGAATACCGCCGAAGTTATAACTGCCAGAGAGGAGCAGGCACTATCTGTTTGATCATCAAATCATTTAAATTCCCAAAACGATAGCCGCGTTTCCTGAGCTCATCAATTAATTGGGACAGCGCTTCTGCGTTATCCTGAGATACGGTATGCAGCAAAATGACCGCTCCGGGATGTATTTGATCAATGACGCTGTTGTAGGCATACTCCCATCCCTTTTGTTTGTCCGTTTCCCAATCTTTAAAGGCAATGGACCAGAATGCATGCGTATAACCAAGCTCCCGCGACCATTGCAGTGTTTGATCGTTAAACGTCCCTCTCGGGGGACGAACAAACGTCATGACGTCCTGGTCCGTCAATTTCCGGACCGCTTCATCCACTTTATCCAGTTCTTCTTTCATTGTCTCTTTTGATATCTTTGTGAAGTCCGGATGGCTCCAGGAATGGTTGCCGATCAAATGGCCTTCTGAAGCCATCCTCTTCAATAAATCAGGTGCACTCTCAATGTAATGACCCGTTACGAAAAATGCTGCCGGAACCTGCTTTTCTTTGAGGATGTCCAATACTTTACCTGTGTATCCTTGTTCATACCCATTATCGAAGGTCAGGTAAACAACGGGTTGTTCTGTCTCGTCATAATAAAAACCATCGTATTTATCTATCATCGGTTTATAACGACCGACTTCAGGGACATTTCCATCTTTGCTCTTACTGTATCCCCAGCCTTCTGCGAAAGCAGCGGTTGGATAAACCAGAACCGCACTTAAAAGTACCAGGAGAGAGATCACTTTCCACATACATATCACTCACTTTTTTCTTATTATGTGTGATGGATGGGAGAATATAAAAAAAGACATGTGGGAAAAATACCCACACGCCTTTTTACAAGAATAAGGAAGCCGCCCATCCGAAAATGAACAACGGAATGTTGTAGTGAAGAAATGTCGGCACACACGTATCCCAAATATGGTTGTGTCTGCCATCTGCGTTTAGTCCCGAGGTCGGTCCCAGGGTACTATCCGATGCAGGGGATCCAGCATCGCCGAGTGCTCCAGCTGTTCCGATCAATGCCGCCGTGGCCAATGGAGAAAATCCTGCAGCCACACAAATCGGTACAAACAAAGCAGCCAGGATAGGAATAGTCGCGAAGGATGATCCTATTCCCATTGTCACAACAAGACCTACAAGGAGCAGAATGAATGCTATGAAGGCTTGATTATTACCAAGGTAATCAGAGCTGACCTCCACAAGCGCAGATACCGATTCTGTCGTCGTCAGTACATTTGCATAGCCGGAGGCAACCAGCATAACAAAAGCAATGAACCCCATCATAGCGATTCCATCATTTATTACTTTATCCCCTTTAGAATAAGGTACGACGCGGAAAGCGAACATCAGTACAATTCCCGCAAGCGCAGCAAGGACGAGGTTAGCCCAGACAGCCTGGATAACCAATGTGACGATGATTGCTACGATAGTCAGAACGTGCTTTTTGTTGAATTTCTGATCTTGCGTCTGTACAAGTACATCTTCTTCGTTCGCCTGCTGTTCATTCACCACTGTCGGCTTTCTATAAGTGATGAGAACAGCAATCAGCAATCCGACAATCATACCGGAACCTGGGATAATCAAGGATTGTGCGATCGTTCCGATGCTCAATTCAATTCCATTCGATTCCATGGACTTTTGAATCGTTTGGTGGAATATATAACCGAAGCCGACAGGAATCATAACGTAAGGAGCCTTCAATCCGAACGTAAGCGCGGCTGCAACAGCACGACGATCCAATTTCATTTCATCAAACAGTTTCAGTAAAGGTGGTATCAATATAGGAATAAATGCAATGTGCACAGGTATGACATTCTGAGATAAACTTGCTACAAAGGCAATGACAAAAACGATCATCGTCCTTTTATTCTTCAACACGCGAAGCAGATAACTGACAAGGATGGTGGTGATACCCGAGTAACTGATCGCAATTGCAAAAGCTCCTAATAATATATAACTTAAAGCTACACTTGCCTGTTCTCCCATGCCGTTAACAAGGATTTCCAGTGAGCTGGTTAACGTTTCACCGTTCATCAAGCCGGCAGTCAGGCCAGCAGCAAGGATAGCAACAATGACGTTCACACGCAATAGACTGAGCACAGTCATTACGAGGACAGATACGACGACTGCCCAAGCCATAAGACATTCTCCTCTCAATAATTCAATGCATTAGCGATTTACTATGATAAAGCATTATTTTAAAAAAATCAACCCTGCGGATGAGGGTTTGTCACTTTCCCATGACGTATACGATCATCGCGAGCATCACGGTAAAGGAGGAAACCAGGATCATCGTTATTTTACGGTCGGATTTGCGTCCGGCGGCCAGACGGGTGAGAAACATAATCATGGTCAACATAAAAACAAATCCTGCAACCGGAGATAAATAAAAGATCAACGACTCCATGAACTTCCTCCTTTACAGCTTCAGTCCATCTGGCGCTCTAAATCTTCCAGCATGGAAATTAAGCGGTCAATATCTTCTACAGATGTCTCTTCAGGATCAAGCTGATCCAGGCGGCCCATGAAATCCGCAAGCTTTGCCTTCAGGTCCTGAATTCTCTTTTGCTGTGTCATGATCGTTACACCCCTTACGTTCTTTTTTGTCTGCATTTATCATAGTACAAGTATTCCGATGTGTCCATGGCTTAGGGTTAAACCACTACTTAAAGGAGATGGAAACATGACATTAAAAGAATTTATCACCTATTTAGATGAAAACACAGCAATAAAACTGCTGATTGTAGCTGTTATCATCTTTCTCTCTGCACTCGTGTTACGAAAAGTCATTCACTCCTTCTTCAAGAAGACAGATTTCATGGAAGAGCGTAAGGAGAAAACGCTGGAATCCATGATGAACTCCGTTATCAGTTATGCCTCCGTCATCGGATTTCTGCTTATAGTGCTTAATGAATTCACTTCCATAGGCAATCTCCTTGCAGGAGCTGGAGTGATCGGGATCATTGTCGGATTTGGTGCCCAAAACTTGATCAAGGATTTCTTTGCCGGACTTTTTCTCTTATACGAAAAACAGCTTCACAAGGGAGATTACGTCACCATAAATGATACCTTTCACGGTACTGTAGAAGACATCGGCCTGCGCTTCTTAAAGCTCCGCGAATGGTCTGGAAAGCTTCTTACAATCAGTAATGGACAAATTAACACCATAGAGAATTTTAATTTCGAATACATGCGTGTCATAGAGAAAGTAACCACTAATTTTCATGAAGACCCACGCAAAGTGATGCTCATTCTTGAGAAGGCATGTGAACGATTGAATGAAGAACTGCAGGAATACTTAAAGAAAGACCTGACAGGAAAGCCGTTGGAACCGTTCCAAGTGTACGGCATGACATCCCTCAACGATCAATACCGTGGGTATCAATACACCGTAACTGGTCTTGTCATCGATCTCGTTTACTGGACAGCTGCAAAAAAAACACGCTTCATTCTAGCCGAAACGTTGTATGATCATCAGATCCGTTTGGCAGAACAGCGTGTAGAAGTAAGGTCAACCGTTGATGACAGTGATTATTTCAACTCAAACGAAAAGCTGACATGATCCTGAATCGGGATCCAGGCACCGATGCCTTGACGAGTCACATTCTTAATGCTCAGCGTCTTCTTTGAACCCTTGAGTTGAATATAGACATCTCCAAAGGTCACATCACCTTTTTCGTTTACAGCAGGGGCATAGGCGTGTAGTATCCCGACTTTATTCGTGGGTACTGCATAACTGTTGTTCTGTTTTGTACCTTTTCCAATAACTGTGTTGAACGATAAAGGCAGTTTCGTATTGTTTTGAGCTTCCAGTAAAATCAATTTCATCATTTGATCACTCTGGCTGATTCGTGAAGTCAAGCCACCCTTCACCTGTTTTTCTTCTTGTTGAAGATAGCTTAGTTTCTCAACACTTTCGCCACCGTGATTGTTTTTCTCATTCTCATTAATTTTTTGGTATTCCCAGTTGATGTTCGTCTCTTTTGATTCATAAGCGAGCGGCCATCTTCCAAGGAAGATTTCTCCCCGGTAGCCGATTGCTAATGGGGACGGCTTCAATGATGTTTCATTGAGCATTTCGATGAGCTGTGGGTTTGTAATTCGGATGTTCGTGTCCTTCATCAATTGTTTGGTGATGTCCTCTGCTTCCAGCAGCTGCTGATCATCCGTTGAGTTCGGATACGTATTGTCCTTTGATATATTCAATACATGGCTCGGGATATCCCCTTTATCATCTTTGGACTGCTTCTTTTCCGCAGATATGGTCCCTGCAGCTGCAAGGGTAAAGAGGCCGATGAGTATTATCAGTACCAACCATCGTTTATTCAAAATTCTGGCCACCTTTCTTTTTTTATATTTTGTGAAAGGTGGCCGAGACTATACATGATTACTCTGACAACAACTTGTTCATCAATTGGTTCGCCTTACCTTCGAAGAACTGGATCATCGGACCGATAAAGACGAGAATCAGTATGGTACCGATTCCAACCGGCCCACCGACCAGAAGTGCTACGACTAAGGCAAATCCTTCTGTCATGGTCTTTGATATGGTAATACTGAAACCAAAACGCTTTCTCAATGAAATCATCAAGTTGTCGATGGGATTTAATGAGAACTGCGGCTGCAGATAGAGGGAAACCCCTATACCTAAGATAACAATGCCGCCGAGAGACAATCCGATTCGGCTCCACAAAGTAGTCAAGTCTAAACCTTCAAAGGCATGGAGAAGCCAAAAATCAATAAACCTCCCCAACACAAGAATGGTTATAACCGCCAGGATATCGGGTTTTTCTTTAGCTATCAGCGCATTGACTACAATCAAAATCGCTCCTATGATAATGACCCATGTCCCGACAGTCAGTCCAATGATCTCAACAAGACCGACGTTAATAGCATCCCACGCGCCAGCCCCAAGATCCGCTTCAATCGTCATGGCTATCCCCAGTGACATGATAGTCAGACCAAGCAGATAAAAAAATGCTTTAATGACAAAGTTTCTCAATTCCAATCCCTCTTCTCCCTATGTTGTCTGCTCAAAGATGTCAGAAAACCTTCGAACAAAAAAAAGAGCAGTTATCCAAAAAACGATGTTTTTGGATAAAGCTCCCTTTATTCTACTTGCTTAACTGAATTGTCTCAAGAGATTCTTCTACTACAATACTGTCCTTGACCGATTGTACCATAGAACAATTCTTCTTAGAAACGTTCAAATTCTTCAGCAGCTTGTCCTGATTCAGGTGATACCCTTTGATCACAAAATGGAGATGCACCTTCTCTATCCGGTTGGCTTCATCCGGATTTCTCGTTACTTCTGCTGTAACTTTAATATCTTCATACTCCACACGCTGTTTATCAAGAATCTTCCTAAAAACACTCACACTGCACCCGGCTATGGAAGCAACCATCAACTGATAAGGGCGGAATCCGAATGCTTCATCTCCGGATATGTTCAGCTGTCCAAATTCCACGGAAGTACGCACTCCGTTCTCTTTCAAGTAAAAATCCATCACTGTCCCACTTCCTTTCTCTCAACTGATACTTAATTATATAATAACCGTTTTCCGAGTGAAAATAACCAGCTCAGATGAATAAAAGCTTGTTCCTGCACCTGCTTTTCTATAGGATGGAACATGCAGAAAGAGGTGTCAGACGCTATGAATTATATGCGAAGACGATTTTGGACATTAATCAGCCTTGTAACGATTTCAGGATTTTCCCAAGGGATGTTACTGCCGCTCCTGGCTATCATTCTGGAACAAAACGGAATTTCCTCTTCCGTTAACGGGCTCCATGCCACCGGATTATACATAGGAATACTCCTCGCTTCGCCATTTATGGAAAAGCCGTTACGGAGGATCGGGTTCAAACCGATGATCATGATTGGAGGAGCACTCGTTGTGGTTTCGCTGGCTCTTTTCCCATTATGGCAGGCACTGTGGTTTTGGTTTATCCTGAGAGTCGCCATTGGGATCGGGGATCAAATCCTTCACTTCGGAACCCAAACTTGGATCACAGCGACCGCAGATAAAAAGTCATTGGGAAAAAGCATAGCTTACTATGGACTTTTCTTCAGTGCAGGATTCACGATAGGTCCACTGATGACAAACCTATTGACTTTCGGAACATTCGCTCCATTCTTACTATCTTCTTTGCTGAGTCTTTCCGTCTGGTTACTTATGCTCCGGATCAGAAATGAAATGCCCGAAGCACACACGGCGACGGCAAGGGAAACCAGTTCGCTGCAACGCTTCCGACAGGCACTGCAACTTGGGTGGGTGGCTTTTCTTCCCCCGCTTGCCTATGGATTCCTGGAAGGAACCCTGCACGGGATCTTCCCTATTTACGGACTGAGAATCGGCCACGATGTCCATACACTCTCGTTCATCATTCCAAGTTTCGCTGCAGCAAGCTTACTTTCACAGATTCCACTTGGTACGATGAGCGACAAGTACGGAAGGAGAAACGTCCTATTAACAGTTGTCACGTTAGGAATTTTTGCATTTCTTGGTGCCGCTGTCTGGGAAGAATCCGTCCTCGGCCTTTTTACTACTTTTGCTATGGCAGGACTATGTGTCGGTTCCCTCTTCTCACTGGGGATATCCTATATGACCGATTTGCTCCCTAGAGACCTGCTGCCTGCCGGTAACATATTATGCGGAATGGCTTTCAGTATAGGCAGCATTCTCGGCCCTTTCTTATCCGGGTCATTCCTCGACCTCTTGCCGGGTATGTCCTTCTTCTACGTTATCGTCGCCTTGTTGCTTATCGTCCTTGCAGCGACATTCATTAAAAAGAGTCCACAAACACAAGAAAGAGCCGCGGAATGATTCCGTCAGCTCTTTCTTTTCTTTCATTCGGTCAGTGCTTTCTCAAGCACATCTAGATTGCGGTTCATAAGAGAGAAGTAGTCTTCATCTTGTTCTATATCCTCTTCTGTCAGCACAGCAAGGTTATGGAATCGAAGCGTTTCAGCTCCGATTTCCTTTTGAATGATCTCTGAAACTTTCGGCGTAATGTTCTGTTCAAAAATTACGTAGCGCAAGTCATGATCTTTGGCTTCCTTTACGATTTTCTCCAAATCTTTTTGGGAGGGTTCATTGGTCGGGCTTAAACCGGAAACGGAAATCTGCCTGATGCCATATGCCTCTTCCCAATAACCGTAAGCGGCATGAGATACAATGATTTCTTTTTTGTCCTTACTGGAAATCGTATCATGGAAGGATTGATCAAGGTCTGTCAACTTCCCTTCCAGCTCTTTGAAGTTTTCCTCATACCGATCCTTCTCTTCCGGATTGAGATCTACCAGTTGGTCTTTAATATTCTCAGCCATCTCTATAGAGCGAACAGGGTCCAGCCAGACATGCGGGTCCTGTTCGCCGTGATTATGACCTTCATGGCCGGACTCCGCTTCATGTGCATGATCATCCGCTTCCTCAGATGCCCCATCGTGCGTGTCCCCTTCATGAGTATGGGCACTCTCCTCTAAGTCCATCCCATTCGCTGCGGCAAGAATGGATACTCCTTCCGGCTCAATCGCTTGGGATATTTTTTCTGCATATCCTTCAAGACCCGCACCATTGTAAATGAACAAATCAGATTCCGCCATTTCGACCATTTCCTTCGTTGTAGGCTCATACGTGTGCGCATCTGAACCAGGCGGGAGTATAGACGAGACATCTACTGTTTCTCCCCCGATCTGCTCAGCGAAGAACTGTAATGGATACACCGTCGTATAGACTTTTAATTTTCCTTCCTGTCCTTCTCCTTGACCGGATGTTTCCTTGTCTCCACAAGCTGTCAGTATAAAAACACTCAATAGAATGATTGCTGTTATCCATATTTTTCTCATCTCAGGCCTCCTTGCCGTCCTTATCCTTTTGGGATTATATCGTAACGATTACTTTTTGTAAATGGTAATCGTTACTTTTTGATTCAGAATAAAAAACAACAGCCTGTACAGCGTGGTACAGACTGTTATCCCTTATTGGCACTGCGGACATTTTCCATAAATCTCAAATTTATGATTCTCTACGTCATACCCGCTTAGATTTTCATTAATACTTTCCATCGGACAGAATTCAATGGACTTCGTCTTACCGCAGAGGGTACATATGAAATGATGGTGATGCCCATGCGTGTCACATCCGAGGCGGAAGTGCTTCTCTCCGCCCAGCTCGGTCGCTTCCAGAATATCCACTTCCGTCAACATATACAGGTTCCGATAGATCGTATCATAGCTTACCCCAGGGAAATCTTCCTGGATTTCCTTCAAAATATCCTTAGCAGCGATGTATTGATCCTGATTGATGAAAATGTCGAGGATGCGTTCCCGCTGTTTCGTACGTTTATATCCTTTTTCCTTCAGTTTCTGCAGTGCTGTCTCGATATTCATCCGACTTCACCCTTTATCCATAATTGCGTCCTGACTTTCTTATACAAGATAGATAAAATTAGTATTAAAATAGCGATTACAACAATCGTCCCTCCTGGTGGAACGCTGAGATGATAGGAAGAGAACAGACCAAGCATAACAGAGATTTCCCCGAATGCAATGGACAACCCGATCGTCTGTTTAAAGCTTCTGGCTATCCGAAGCGCTGACGCTACCGGGAGCGTCATCAAGGCGGAAACAAGTAAAATTCCGACCACCTGCATGGAAGACGCAATGACGAGCGCGACCATGACGATAAATAATAAATGGATCCACCTTCCATTAACTCCTGAAACAGAAGCATGCTCTTCGTCGAAGGACAGGACGAACAGCTCTTTGTAGAAGAGAATGACGATCATGACGACGATCATCGTTATTACCAGTACGGTCCACATACTGTCTCTGCTTACCGCTGTCACGCTCCCGAACAAATAACTGAACAGATCCGTGTTAAAGCCGTCTGCGAGGGAAATGAGAATGACACCAAGACCGATTCCCCCGGACAGGATGATTGGTATAGCAAGCTCTTCATAGTGCTTATATACCTTGCGCAGCCGCTCAATCAGCACGGCCCCCCCAACGGAGAAGACCATCCCCATATAAATCGGATTCCAGTCGTTGATTCCTGTCACCTTTTTCTCCAGCAACAAGCTGGCGGCGATTCCCGTCAACGTAATGTGGGAGAGAGCGTCAGCAATCAGTGACAGTCTACGAACGACAATGAACACCCCGAGTAAAGGTGCGACGATTCCGATAAGCAGCCCTGTAATGGCGGCGTTCTGTAAAAATTCATACTGAAAAAAACTTTCAATCATGATGGTTCACCTCTGCGTGGTTATGGCTCAATTGTTGAACAGCATGGCCGTATAGTTGGTTGAGATCTTCTTCACTGAACTCTTTGTAATCTTTGGAAGCCCCGTGGAAGTGAACCGTCTTGTTCATGCAGATGACGTGTGTTGCATGGTCCGTAATGGTACCGATATCATGGGTAACCATCAACAAGGTAATCCCCTGCTCTTTATTCAAACGGCCAAGAAGGTTGTAAAACTCCGTTACATGCTTTGCATCCACACCGACGGTCGGCTCATCCAATATCAGCAGAGCAGGATCACTTACTAAAGCCCTCGCTATGAACACCCGCTGCTGCTGGCCTCCCGACAGCTCACCGATGTTATGGTCAGAAAATTCTTCCATCTCTACCGTTCGGAGAGCTTCCATGGCTTTATCTTTATGTTTTTTATTGAAGAACTTAAAGGCACCTATCCTGGAAACAAGCCCTGTCTTCACTACCTCCAATACTGTAGCTGGAAAGCCGGAATTAAAGCTGTTCGCTTTCTGGGAGACAAAACCAATTTCCTGCCAGTCTTTATAGTCCTTAATCGGCTGGCCGAACAAGTTAATTTTCCCACGATCCGGCCTGATGAGACCGAGCATAAGCTTAATTAGAGTCGACTTGCCTGAACCATTGGGACCTACAAGGCCCAAAAACTGTCCCTGCTCGATGGAAAGATCTACATCTTTCACAACCAATTCCCTTTCATATTTAAAAGAGACATTCTTCATTTCTAAAATGCTTTGTTTAGTTTCCATCCTTTTTCACTCTTTCAAAAGATTTATGTCAGGCGGGCGTATCCGCCAACAATTCATAATCATTACGATTTAAACCCAATACCTATCATAAAGGAGGATAGCTTATGAATCAAGCAGCTCACCTTACATTCTTCCTCTCGGACAAAAGAAAACCGGAGCAGCAGATCTGCTCCGGTTCCCATCATTATAAATATCGATTGTAACGTTTCTCTAAATAGTCCTGCAAAGCCGAAAACAACATCGTAAGCGGCCAGTAAATAAGGGCAGCAGTAATATACATCGTCATTGAGTCTACTGTACGGCCGGCAGCTATTTGAGCTTTGTTTAATATTTCCGGTACAGAAATCATGGCCGCAAGCGACGTTGCTTTCAACAAATCAAGAAACACATTACCGAGGGGCGGGATCGCAATCCTCGTTGCCTGCGGCGTAATGATCCTCCGTATGGTCTGCCAGTACGTAAAACCGAGGGCACGCGCCGACTCCCATTGCCCGGACGAGACACTATTCAAAGAAGCGCGGTTAATCTCGGCAATATATGCGGCGCTGTTGGTACCGAAACCAATAACGGCAGCAGCCGTTGCAGTAAGCTTGATTCCAGCAATAGGCAGACCGAAATAAAGCACGAACAAATAAACAAGAATCGGCGTCCCGCGCATAAACGAAATGTAGAACCGGGCCGGCCAGCGTAACCACCTGCGCTCTGATCCTCTCGCAAGAGCTAGAAAAAAGCCCAACACGAGTCCGATCAGCATACCAGCAACAGCAAGAAGAAGCGTATACGGCACACCTTCCAAAAGAAAAGGCAGGTTTTCCAGTGCACGATCGACATCGAACAACTTGTCTGTTTGGATGTTATTGATTTCTATTCCGAACATAAGAGCTTAAATATCCAATCCTTCGATTTCCTGAATATCTTCATCCGGTTTCTTGGAAGCATCCTGCCCGCCGAAGAATTCCTCTGAAATCTCCGTCAGAGTGCCGTCTTCCCGCATTTCCTGAAGAACCGCATCTACTTCTTCCTTCATATCTCCTGCATCTTTCGGAAGGACGATGGCAGAATTGGTGGGATAGAATTTCAAATCAGGATGCAGCTGGACTTTGATGTCCGGCAGCGCTTCAAGTGCAAGAGACTGCAGATAGTAGTCATTGATAATGAAGTCTGTGTTACCGTTCTCCACATCACGAAGATATACATCGTTTGCAACATTTCCATATGTCTTCGTTTCCGCGCCGAAGTGTTCTGCAATTTGAGCAAATACTGTCGTGGCTCCACCACCATGTACTTTTCCTTCCAGATCATCAAGCGTCTCAATGCCTGACATATCCGACTCACGGACAATCATAGTGGAATAAGAATATTTATACGGCTCACTGAAGTCAAATTTCTTCTGACGTTCCTTTGTCACTTCCATATCATTAATGACAGCATCTACACGACCGCTCTCAATGGCTGCCGTAAGCCCGTCTACTCCGAATTCCTCGAACTTCACTTCCAGACCGAGGCGGTCTGCTACTTCCTTCATTACCTCCACGTCATACCCTGTCAGCTCATCAGAACCTTCCGGATAATAAGAAGCAGGATAAAGCGTTCCTGATGTTCCTACAACAATTTCCCCTTTATCTGTGATTTCGCTCCATTTATCTGCGGATTCTTCCTCTGATCCACAAGCAGCAAGGAGGAATGACATGACAAGCATAAGTATAAATAAGACACGTTTACGCATGGACTGTGCCACCTTTCTGATTTTTTTCACACTTGTATAATATAGCAACTTGACACCTGTATTTTCAACTGACCAGGCGGAATTTTTTCTTTCCATGTTGGAATTGACTTTTTTGAGCACCATGCTATGATTATAACATATACTAAATTATAATAATTATAATCTAACAAACGATATAAGAAAGGTGTGTGAAAGCATTGAATCTATCCGGAACATTAAAGCATTCCCTGCTATCTTCTAACCGGGGGAAACATTGGAAAGACCATTCCGAACTGGCGGCAGCAATACTCAGCGGTCTGCTTGTTCTATTCGCCTGGTACGGGGAGTCGCACTGGGATCCTCCTATTTACATAGGAATCTATCTGGCGGCTTTTCTAATCGGAGGATACGCAAAAGCGAAAGAAGGAATAACAGAAACGCTGAAAGAACGTGAATTAAATGTCGAGCTCCTCATGATTCTGGCAGCCGTCGGCTCCGCGTCCATCGGTTATTGGATGGAAGGAGCCATATTGATCTTTATTTTCTCTTTAAGCGGGGCCCTGGAGACTTATACGATGAACAAAAGCCAGAAAGAGCTGTCTTCCTTGATGAGCCTCCAGCCCACACAGGCACTGCTGGTCACTAATACAGGCTATGAATGGACCGATGTATCCACACTGCACATCGGTGACCGTATTCTTGTAAAACCAGGAGAACGTGTTCCTGCAGATGGAGTCATTACCCGAGGAGCATCCTCGATTGACGAAAGTGCCATAACAGGAGAGGCCGCTCCCATTTATAAACAAACGGATGGAGAAGTATATGCAGGAACCATGAACATGGAGGCAAGCATCGTCGTCCATGTAACGAAAAAAGCGAACGATACTCTCTTTCAGAAGATCTTTCATATGGTTCAGCATGCTCAGAGCGAAAGGCCACCATCCCAACTGTTTATCGAACGTTTCGAAAGCCTCTATGTCAAAGGCGTCCTGGCTGCTGTCAGCGTGATGCTCTTCCTCCCCCACTTTCTTTTTGGGTGGACCTGGATGGAGACAATCTACCGGGCGATGATTCTTCTTGTCGTTGCATCCCCTTGTGCTTTAGTGGCATCCATCATGCCCGCCACTCTATCCGCCATCACTCATGGTGCACGGAACGGCATCCTTTATAAAGGAGGTGTCCACCTTGAACACCTGGCACATATTCGGGCAGTAGCGTTCGACAAAACGGGGACACTGACAAAAGGAAAGCCATCCGTTACGGAATTCATTGTGGAAAATGAAAAGGATAAACAAACCTGCTTAGCTGTCGCTGCTTCTCTCGAGGAGCATTCCAATCATCCACTTGCCGAGTCAATCATGAATTATGCAGAACAGCACAAGGTGAACACTGTTCCCATTGAAAGCGTGCAGAATCACAGTGGATACGGACTTGAAGGTACGTATGATGGAGACACTTGGTTATTAGGAAAAGCGGAATTTGTAGGAAGAGAGGAAGCAGCAGCCTTCAAATCGCAACATGAAGTAGATTTCGAGTCCGACGGGAAGACCGTCATTTTCCTCAAAAAAAATCAGAAGATCGTCGCCCTTTTCGCCGCGAAGGATACGGTACGCGAAATATCCAAGAAAGCCGTACGAATGCTGAAAGATCAGGGCATATATACCCTGATGCTCACTGGGGACAATTCAAAAACAGCGAAAGCAATCGCAGAGGAAGCAGGAATAGATCAATACATTGCGGAGTGCCTGCCGGATCAGAAGCTCAAAGAAATCAATGAGCTCAAAAAACGTTTCCCGCATGTGGCCATGGTCGGTGATGGAATTAATGACGCTCCTGCTCTGGCGGCCGCTGATGTAGGTATCGCCATGGGAGAAGGAACGGATGTAGCATTGGAAACCTCAGACGTCGTCCTGATGAAAAATGACTTGAGAAAGATTACGCAATCCATCCATTTGTCTAAACGTATGAATCGGATCATCAAACAAAATGTCATCTTCTCCATTCTGGTCATCACACTGCTCATTATCAGCAATTTCCTGCAGTTTCTTGACCTTCCACTTGGAGTGATCGGTCACGAGGGAAGCACCATTCTCGTCATCTTGAACGGCCTCAGACTTTTAAGAAACTAATGATAAATGACCATAAGAAAACCGCTTTCATGAGGAAAGCGGTTTTCTTGCTCCTGACGTTCAAGCTTATTCAGCCGTGCGGCTGTGTCTCCGCTTGTGAGTCATCGCATTAATTTCTCCGCCGAGAATAATCACAAGACCGGATAAATAAAACCATATCATTAGTACGATGACCCCACCGAGACTTCCATATGTTGCCGAAAAATTACCTAAATTACTTACATAAAAGGAAAATAATAGCGATACAAGCTGCCATCCGAATGTAGCAAACAGCGTCCCACCGATTGTATCTTTATACTTCAACCGCTTACTGGGCGCTGTAAGATACAGGAAAGAAAGCACCAGGAAAAAAATGATGGAGGAAATCACCCATCGAAGACCATTCCAAACTGTCAGAAAACCTTCCGACAATCCAAAGAAAGAGAACAGCTGAGCTCCGATCATATGCCCAAGCACCGGAAGCAGGAACGCAATAGCTATGACGAATACCATAGCGATCGTCAATACAATAGCAAGGACCCTCGAAATGAAGAACGTCCTGTTCTCTTCGACCCCGTAAGCCCTGTTGAACGCTCTCATGATAGCATTCACACCGTTGGAAGCCGCCCACAGCGTACCGATCAAACCAATGGACAAAAGGCTTCCATTTTCGGTACGGAGCAAGGAGGAAACATTCTCGGTGATCATTTGAAAGGTGTCCGGAGGCGCATACGTGCTGACAAACGCAAGAACCCTCTCTTCATCAATATGAAGATACCCTAATAAAGTCACCAGGAAAATCATAAACGGAAACAAGGATAATAAAAAGAAATAGGCCAGCTGTGCCGACATCCCTCCTACATCATCCTCGCCGAAACGGACAAACAATTCTTTGATGAAACTCATGATGCTTTTCACAATCCCTCACCTCTTGAAGTTAAGAAGCCTCTTCCGGTTTATCGACAGCTTCCAGCTGTTCCTTCACTTCCCGGTTGAGTTCACCTACTTTATTAAGCATACTCTCCGCTTTCTGAATTAATTCAAGGAGATCTTCCACCCCTTTGTTCACTTGCGCAGAGAACCCCTCATAACACATACGTAGATTGTGGATGGCTTCCGACGGGTGCTTCACATAAGAACGACATTTCCTTCCGGCATCACGCGTCTGCTCCATCGTATAACTCCTCGTATCTTTATCCAGAAGAGCAATGACCCCTCCAGCCACAGCCCCGTACACCAGGCCTTTCCACAAATTACTTCGACTCATCCTATTTCCTCCTTACAGGTTATTTTTCTGCTTAATGTCTTGCAGGAGACGCAGGCACCCATCGTACACGAGTTCATAAACGTATTCAAAATTACCTGTGAAGTATGGATCCGGCACCTCTTCTTCCTTTGCATCCGGTACATAATCCATCAACTTCCTGATTGTCACGTCGTTTTTCACTCGAATCGCGTTTAAATCTTTCATATTCTTATCGTCCATTGCGATTATATAATCGAAATCGTCCCAGTCCGCTTCTTTCACTTGACGCGCCTGTATGCCGTCATAAGAAATATTTTTACTGCTCAAAATTTGTCTTGTTCCCTCATGAGGGGACGAGCCGACATGCCAATGACCAATTCCGGCAGAATCGACTGTGATCTTCCCCTCCAGTTTTTCTCTCTTGACCAAATCCCTGAAGACGGCTTCAGCCATCGGTGAACGACAGATGTTCCCTAAACAAACGAATAATACATGTATCATTTTCCGTTCCTCCGTATAGTAGTATTTCCCATTCTTTTCATTCTATGAAAGGTGACGGAAATCCTGCTAAACCATGGATTCCCCTCTCAATATCTTCCCATATCCTGTCGAAACGAACCACATTTTTGCAGGAACGCGCGGAATTGTCCTTGACATTCTGTTTAAATTTTCGGAATATTTTAATATGGTCCATTTAGACAAATATAAAAGGGGGATGACCATTTTGAACGATTTTCTGAGCAATATCAGCGGAGTCGTATGGGGACCTGTCCTGTTGATTCTGTTGGTAGGTACAGGCATTTATTTGACCCTGCGTCTCGGTTTCCTGCAATTTAAGTCCCTGCCTTATGCATTGAAGCTAGCCTTCAAACCGGGACAGAAGAAGAGGAAGAATGAGAAAGGGGACATTTCTCATTACCAGGCATTGACTACAGCTCTGGCTGCTACGATCGGAACAGGTAACATCGCAGGAGTGGCGACAGCTGTCGTACTCGGAGGACCCGGAGCCGTATTCTGGATGTGGATCACAGCCGTGTTCGGAATGGCTACGAAATACGCCGAAGCTGTCCTTGCCGTTAAGTACCGCGTTGAAGGAAAGAACGGAGAAATGTCAGGAGGACCGATGTATTATCTCTCCCGCGGTCTGAAAATGAAGTGGCTTGGACAACCACTGGGCATGCTCTTTGCTGTATTCGGTGCGATTGCAGCTTTCGGTATCGGAAACATGGTACAGTCCAACTCCGTATCAGACGTTATGCAGGGAACCTTTAATGTACCGACATGGGTAACGGGAATCATATTAACTCTTTTGGCAGGACTAGTGCTTCTAGGTGGAATTAAGAGCATCGGTAAGGTCACCGCATTTTTCGTTCCAGTAATGGCTTTGTTTTATGTTATTGGTGCATTGATCATACTCGTACTCAATTACAATTTGATCATCCCGGCTTTCGAAACGATCCTGACAGACGCTTTCACTGCCAGCGCCGTCGGCGGAGGAATTCTGGGAACCGTCATCCGCTATGGTGTAGCGCGTGGTGTGTTCTCGAACGAAGCAGGACTTGGATCTGCACCAATCGCTGCCGCTGCAGCCAGAACCGATTATGCCGGACGGCAGGCATTGGTCTCTATGACTCAAGTTTTCATCGATACCATCATTGTATGTACCATGACGGGTTTGACGATCGTCATGGCTGATCAGTACACAGGAGGATTAGATGGAGCAGACCTGACCTCTGCATCCTTCGCTATCTTCCTTGGTGATGTCGGCTCCTACATTGTCGCTATCGGCCTTGTATTCTTCGCTTTCTCCACCATCGTCGGTTGGTCCTACTACGGGGAGAAGTGCTTCGGCTACATTACAGGGCAGCGGGGAATAGGTATCTACAAATCCGTCTTCGTCCTGTTTGTTTTAGTCGGTGCAGTCTCCCAGCTCGACACGGTGTGGATTTTTGCAGATATTATGAACGGTCTAATGGCTTTCCCTAACTTAATCGGCCTTCTCCTTCTTTCCGGGGTCGTCGTCTCAGAAACGAACAAATTCCTGAAAGTTGCTAAGAAAGAACGACAGCAGGAAAAAGAAGCGAAACAGGCAGGATAATTAGAACCCTCCCGCAAATGCGGGAGGGTTTGCTTATGCCAGCGGCTGTATGCATGCTTCTCCTTCATTCCCTGCCTTATTCACATAATCACTGACGGGGTAGGCTTCCATATCTGCACTTTCCACCTTTTGTATGAATGCCTGAGCCTGTTCCTTCGTCCAGCGATGAGGGTCTAACCAGTTCTGGCTGGTCTCTCTGGAAAGAATGACAGGCATACGATGATGAATTGGATTCATGAAAGCGTCCGCTTCTTTCGTCAAAATGGAACAGGTGAAAAGATCGCCATCCCCCTTTCCCCATTTATCCCAAAGACCGGCAAAAGCAAACACGCGTCCATCTTTCCTCGAAATGCGCATAGGCTGCTTCCCATCTTCCGTCTGTTTCCACTCATAGAAGCTGTCTGCAAGGAGGAGACACCTTCGCTCTTGGATCAGCTTCTGGAAACTCGGTTTCTCATGAGCTGTTTCGCTCCTTGCATTGATCATCTTGTAGCCGATTCTCTCATCCTTCGCCCAAGAAGGCACGAGCCCCCATTTCATATATCCGGCCCGCTTTTCAGAACCGTCATGAATAACCGCAAGCACCTTCTGGCCGGGTGCTATATTATACCTTATCTGATAGTCGGGAATCGGACGAGTAATTCCGAATTCTTTCCGGATCTCCGACTCGTCAGCCAGCAGCGTGTATCTTCCACACATAGGAAAAGCCCCCTTTTTCTTCTATTATATATGTAGCACCCTTCCCTTTATACAAAGAGGAGACACAGATACCTGCGTCTCCTTGCTAAAAACCGAACTTGCGGTGTATTTTGTTTTGATACCTTCGGAAAACTCCGGTATTCCCGGTGTCTCTCTTCTCCATCATCATATCGAAGCGCAGCTTCTTCTCTTTCCATTCCTTTGTGTAGTGGGAAATAAGGGATGGATCGTTGATTGCCGACAGTAATTCCTCAAGGTCGACCATCTCTTTTTTCAGCATCATTTCTTCAGGAAGCATATGGGCATTCTTTAAAATACGATACCCGTTACGCAATTCTTCCGGAAGGTGGGCAAACTCGTCTTTCGGGAGAGGTTTACCTTTTCCGGGCAAATCGTCGAACTCCCCGTTTTTTAAAGCCTGCTTAATCTTCTCTTCGACGATGTGATAATAATCCATCTTTCCCCACCCTCTCAGCGAAATACGGACAGCAGTTCCCTATAAAAGCTTCTTCCGGAGGTTTTGTTTTAATCCTTCCGCTAACGGTTCTAAACGAATTATACGTTCAAGCAAGGCAGGGCTTTCGTTATGCCCGTACCTGACGTCATTGACGTCCGAAACCGTTACACCTTCCGGATGAGCTTCGATCAATGCCAACATATCCCCCGCAGCAATCTCCCCCTCTTTCAGGACACGAAGATAGAATCCGGTAAACCCGCTGTCGATGACGCGCGCAGGAAAATCATCGATACCATGGGTACGTGCGATGATATAGCAGGGTTTTCTTGGTTCAGACACTTGAACCACCGCACTACCCAATTGGTATATATCGCCGATTCGAGCCTCGGCTTCCTGAATTCCCTCCACGGTCAGGTTTTTTCCGAAAGAAGGAAAGGAAAACGTATGCCCGTAGTGACTTTCCCAATGCCTGTAGTGCTGGGCAGGGTATAAGCAGAGCGCCTTATCACGGCCGCCGTGGTTCTTTTTATCCGCCTGTTCGTCTCCTGCCAGGTTGGTGAAGGACAAAGGAACCCGGTCACTCACAGGTTTCTTCCGATAGGCACTCTCAAGGTCGCCCTTATCTGTGGCATATACTTCCGGACGGCCGACATTCAAGGATAACAGTTTATAATTCACTCCATGTCCCCTCTCTGTATTGTTGGACCCAGGCAGGGAGATAATCGTACTGCCAGGCATCCATCGGATAATCTACGAAGACATCCTCCCCGTTCTCATACAACGCCTGAATCAATTCATTCACTGCCCCGAAGTAATACGTGTAAAGAAACTCATAGCTGAAAGGTTCCTTCGGCATATCGTTCTTCGCACAGACTTGCGGATCACTGTAGTTTAAGTAGGTACGGCAGGGAATCGGTCGGACTTCGTATGCCATACATAACTTCGTTTCCGGATCCAGCATGGGACAAGGAAGATCCAGTTGTTTGTAGGCTAACTTCGTTTCCGGCGCTTCATGATCCATCTTCATAGCTTTGTTCAACTTCTCTTCCTGCCGGACATAGTACCGATCCCAATGTTGGAAGATAGCCTGCTTCCTGTCCTCAGAGAATTGCTCAATAGAACGGAACATCATCCTCGCTTCCATCTTCGAAACGACTATTGGAAAATAACAGCAGAATGCACATCCCATGAAACAATTCGGCTTCATACCTGCGAATTCCTCCATACGTTCTATTTCTGCATCCACTTCTTTCAATAAACGCTGGAAACCGTCCAATATGACTGTTTCCGTATCCTGCTCACTATCCAGCAGATGATCTATAATGTCATCGAAAAATGCCGGGTCCACTTCATAGGACTGGTTGATCTTCTCACATTTTTTGATAATTTCTTCATGTTTTAGAAAACTCATAAGGAAAAACTCCTCCATCTATCGTTGTCTCTATTATACATCTCTTGCAAGCATCGCTACCACCATAGACCTAACCACGAATTTCCTCTTGTTCCACCCCCATAAAAAAACTATGATGAAAGAAAGTATATAATTAAGAAATATGTCATCTTTGGAGGTACGCCTAAATGTTATCAAATGCTGAAATCGGTATCGACCTCGGTACTGCGAATATACTGATCTACTCTAAGTCAAAAGGAATCCTGCTGAATGAACCTTCCGTCGTAGCTTACAATACAGAAACAAAGAATGTGGTAGCTGTGGGGAAAGAAGCCAAAGAAATGGTAGGAAAGACCCCAAGAAATATCATCCCTGTCCGTCCATTACGCGACGGAGTGATCGCCGACTACGATATGACAGCCCAAATGTTGAAAGAACTATTGAAAAAAGTTTCCAAGAAATCCGGTATTTCCATGAGAAAACCAACGGTCGTGATTTGTACACCTTCCGGCTCTACATCTGTAGAAAGACGTGCTATACATAACGCAGTAAAAAGTTATGGAGCTAAACACGTCCATTTAATCGAAGAACCGATTGCTGCTGCAATCGGAGCCGACCTTCCTGTAGATGAACCGATCGCCAACGTTGTCGTCGATGTCGGGGGTGGAACCAGTGAAGTAGCCATCATATCATTCGGTGGTGTCGTTTCCTGCAAGTCCATCCGTACCGGTGGAGACGTAATGGATGAGGAGATCATCCAGTATGTACGCAAAGCTTATAACGTCTTAATCGGTGAACGCACAGCTGAACAGGTGAAGATGGAGATCGGCTATGCACTGATTGATCATGAAGAAGAAGTGATGGAAGTGCGCGGCCGAGATATGGTCACAGGCCTCCCTAAAACAATCGAACTTAAATCCACGGAAATTCAAGGAGCATTGAAAGAGTCCCTGGAACAGCTGCTTGAAACCATTCGGGCGACGCTTGAAGAATGCCCGCCTGAATTGAGTGGGGATATCGTCGACCATGGCGTAATTCTTACCGGCGGCGGCTCTTTGCTTAACGGCATGCAGGAATGGCTTTCCAATGAAATTTCTGTTCCTGTGCATATGGCACCAAGTCCGCTGGAATCCGTTGCGATTGGTACCGGACGATCTATCAAAATGATACAAAAACTGCAAAAAGCATCTAAATAAAACAATGAATACCCCGCCCTTATAAGGCGGGGTTTGTTCTTTAACGAAGAAAGGATTTCGTCCATCTATGTCGAATAGGATAAGAATAGGGTCGATTCTCCAACACTTAAGATGTTTAAAACTCCGTTATCGGGTGAAAACTTGCCATGTACACTACCTAAACAAGGAGACTCGGAAATGAAACTATCCACTATATTGAAATGGGTGACCGGAGTATGTGAAGCACTTTTAGCTATTCCCATCGCCGGTGGTCTATTCATTGTCAGCAGCGGCTGGGCTCCGCTTATGACCATGTTTATTCTGCATTTAATCACACTAGTAATTGCCGTTAAAGATAACCGTGCTTATGTAGGAAGCGTATTTGGTCTCGTAACGAACGTGCTTGGATGGATTCCGGTAATTGGATGGATCCTGCACACTATCACTGCCGTCATCCTTCTCATTGACGCAGGCCGATCTACAGCATTGGATAAAAAAGCAGCAGAATAAAAAGCCCATTCCTATTTTCAAGGGGGACGTTTTTATGTACACGGTGTTATGCATTTTCCGTGTGAAGAAAGAGAAACTGGATGATTTCCTGAAGACGGCCAAGAAATCCGGAGAAATGCTGCAATCCCACGGTTCGCTTGAGCATACGATCTATTTTTCAAAAGAACTGACAGGGCGGCAGGGTTCCATGGGCATCCTCAATTTGATTGAACTGGAAGAGGATGAAGAGCTTCTCCTCGGCCAGAGCATATTTGAGAGTGAAGAAAGCTACCATGAAGTCATGAAGTCTATCGGTTTTAATGACATCATTCATTACTTGAACGGTCACATTAAAGACATTGTTGAAATGAACAGGGTCGTCACTTCCAGCTTCACCACAGAACCGACAACACAGATGAAATAAATTCGATCGGGGGAAGAAACATGAAAATCGTTGTACTTGGAGCAGGAGCGCTTGGCGCTTACTTCGGAGCAAGGTGGGAAGAGGCCGGCCACGAAGTCGTAAATTTAGTCAGAGATGGACGCGCGGATCAAATAGAGAAGAACGGCTTGAAGCTGCACAGCACGATGGGAGATTACGAAGTAACGAACCCACAAATCGCGCGTCACCCTGAAGAAATCGAACACCCTGATGTCGTTTTTCTAGCCGTGAAAGGATACCATTTAAGCGGCACACTGGAATGGCTGAAACTGCTGGTAGAAAAAGGAGCGAAAGTTTACCCGGTCCTGAACGGCATGGAGCACATTCACATTCTGCAAAAAGAGCTTGGAGAAGAGGCCGTCATCGGCGGTCACGCCTATATTATTGCAACATTGGATGAAATGGGTCATGTTGTACATACCAGTAAATTCCACGACCTTTATTTCGGTCCTCTCCATCCTTCTCAACAAAGTATATGCGAAGAGCTTGCTATCGCCTGCAATCAGGCCAACCTGAACGGCACATTGAGTCCGCACATTCTTAAAGATATGTGGAAGAAATATATGTTCATCACAGCCTTCTCCGGTATTACGACGGCAGTCAATCAGCCGATCGGGGTAGTGAGAAGCTTTCCACAAACGCTCCAGACAGCGAAGCATATGCTTGAGGAGATGAAGGAACTCGCTAACGCACATCACGCTGATTTGACAGATGATCAAGTGGAAGACGCCTTTCAACGCCTTCGTAAGCTGGATGGTGAGATGACCTCTTCCATGCACCAGGATCGTCGTAAAGGACTCCCTCTGGAAGTAGAGCACCTCCACGGCGGAGCCTTGAGGCTAGGGAAAGAAGCCGGCCTTTCCATGCCGTATATCGAGACAATCCGTGCTGTCATTAAGCCGTATGAAGCTTATCAAGCATAGATCATACAAAAGAAATCCGAACGCTCCCCTGTTAACAAATAAGCAGGGACGTTCGGATTTTCTTTTGTATGAGGCGGAGGAAGCCTCCTTATTCCCAGTTAATCATCCGCAAAATCATCGACGACCGGGCGCTTGCCGTTCTTCAAATCCCGTATCGTTAATCCGAAATCCATCTGCAGATGAGGGTAATCTTTAAAGTTTGACCAATCCCCTCCCCATTCAAAACCGAGGGACTTCGCTTCTTCGACCACTTCCATCCAGTCAGGTTCACCGTTCCCATTATCGTCTCTGACCCTGTCCCACACGACGTCCCCTTCCGCTGTTCGAAGGGCGAAATCAATGGCAAGGCCATAATTATGATAAGACTCCCCACCTTTGGCGGATGTGACGATGCTCCCACCTTCGGAACGCCCCTGGGCATAGAGCGCGTCTTGTCGTTCCATGGTACGATGACCTTCCGTAATGACGACATCAATACCCTTGGCACGAACGGCGTCCATCAATTCTTCTTTCTTCTGCTCCACTACAGGATGAAGATCCGTCGGTACGGTATCTTCTTCTTTATAAAAAACTCCCGGCGGCATATCCCTCTGGACCTGCGGTACTAAGTAGAACAATAATGCAGCCAGGATTCCTATCCAAAACAGGTAGCCGATTAATCTTGACAGGATCCTCACAAAGACAACCCTTTCTCCTAGTAATTACTATGAGAATACCACAGACAGCCTGATAGAGACACTTAAAACCCTCGCAGGAAATCTTACTCAAACGTTCCTTTTACCAACGCATTGCCTTCGTGCACCATTTCCCTGCCAAGAGCGATGACCCGGGAGATGTTCAGTGTCTCCTTTTCCATAAGTATAAGGTCTGCATCTTTACCGGGAACCAACCTTCCCTTATTCGATAATCCCAGAATGTCACTTGGGTTCGACGTCACCACTTTAAGTTCATCTTCCATAGAAACACCGTGTACAAAGACTGCCTCATGGAAGGCTTCTAGTAAAGAACGAATTTCGCCTACTTTTAATCCGGTCAAATTTCCCTGCTTATCAAAATCCGGAAGACTCCCCTGCGCATCGGAAGTAAATGTTATCTGCTCCACTGGAACACCACAATCCAACATTCTGGCCAGCGCTTCGCTGCTTTTCACCTCACCTTCTTCAAGAAATTCAGGGATTGTACTGGTAGTGAAGTCAACATATCCCCCCTTCTTCGCATAGAGAATCCCCGCCTCGAACAAGGCCTGATTTCTGTTTATATGCGTTGGATAAAATTGAGTGATCGGGATATCCGACGTTTCAACGACTTGTTCAATTAAAGATAATCCTCTTACCCCATCACCCACATGAATATTGACCACGCCTTTTTTACCCGAAAGCATGCCGCCGATCCTGGCCTGCGAGGCAATTCTTGTCAATTCCTTTACCGTGGGTTGGGAAGATCTATGATCGGATATTGCAATTTCACCTGCTCCGATAATTAAGTCTATCAGCATGATATCGTCTTCCATTTTTCCAGTAAGCGTTCTTACTGGAACCTGATAAGAACCTGTATGACAATAGCAAGTCAGCCCTTCCTCACGAAGCGACATCGCTTTAGCCAGCAAATTTGTCATCGTTCTCGTCGTACCATCCGTCCCGATCACACCGACAACAGTAGTGACGCCGCTCATTGTCGCCTGAGTCAATGTCAGCTCCGGCGTCCGCGATCGGAAGCTTCCTTCTCCTCCACCACCTGTTATATGGACATGCCCATCTACAAATCCCGGTGTCATAACCATTCCTTCCGCGTTTATCACCTGGACATCTTGTCCGCTTATCATAATCTCATCCCGAATATCCGCTATTTTACTTCCTGCAATCAGCACGTCCTTCTTCCCTGCATAATCAGGCGTATAAATCTCCGCGTTCTTAATAAGTGTAATCATATACGTTCCTCCCCGGCGCTTTTAGTTGAAATTGATCAATACTGCGATAACCACAAAGGCAGATGCCAGCCCAAACAAAACCAGCTGGAATTTAATGATAAATCGAAACCACTTGGCCCAATCGAGACGCGCTGCTCCAAGGGTACCCATCAACGCAGCAGACGTCGGGACAATGATGTTTGTCAAACCATCCCCTAATTGAAACGCCAGTACAGCTACTTGTCGGGTCACACCGGCAACATCCGCCAAAGGCGCCATCAACGGCATCGTCAAAGCGGCCTGCCCTGAACCTGAAACGACAAAGAAGTTAAAAACAGACTGAAAAAGGAACATGAGCCAGGCGGACAATGCTTCCGGCGTTCCCTCGAAAAGCTGTCCTGTTTGATGTAATATGGTATTCAACACAGATGGACTACCCGGATCATCTCCCCCGAGTATAATGATAATTCCCTTCGCCATTCCCACTACCAGAGCTGCAGGCAGCAGGTCTTTCGCCCCTTGGGCAAATCCTTCCGCAATATCGTTAACCCGCATATCATTTAATCGAAAAAGCACTCCGATGATTCCGGCAATCAGTCCGATTGTGAAAAATTGGCTTGCGATTTCAGGAATATAGTACGCATGTTCAATAACTCCCCAGACAATCCATACAACTCCGAGGATGACTGTCCCAATAACCAACAGGTGTCCTAACTGAAAGCGCGCCTTCCAATCTTCCGGATTAAAATCATCACGGAAATATTGATCCGATTGGTAAGAAAAAGATAAACGCGGGTTCTTTTTAATTCGGCTGGCGTATTTCCAAGTATAATAAGTCCCGACAGACGTAAACACAAACCACATGACAAACCGGAAAGGTGTGCCGGAAAGAACCGGGACATCCGAAACCCCTTGCGCGATCGCTACCCCGAATGGATTCATCCAGGATGTTCCGAAGCCGATTTGAGTAGCGACATAAGTAATCATGATCCCTGTTATCGCATCATACCCAAGCGCAATGACAAGCGGTACAAGAATCATTGCGAATGCTATGGCTTCTTCTCCCATCCCAAATACCGCTCCCCCTAAAGAAAATAGAAAGAACATGACCGGGATGATCAAAACTTCCCTGCCTTTTGTCTTATCAATGACAGAAAGAATACCCTCCTCAACAGCACGGGTTTTCAGAATGATTCCAAAAGCCCCACCAATGATTAGAATAAAAGCTACAACCCCGACAGCCGATCCCCATTTATCCCCGGACGTCAGCCCCTCGAACATATAATTGAGAAAACCAGCTCCACCACCTGCTTCAAACAGTCCCGTGCCTCCCCCGTCGCCCTCGGAAACAGAAAAACTCTCCGGTACAAGGACCGTCCTTGTTTCCTCTGTTCCCGAGTTATCATAGGATACCTCTTTGGTATCAAATACTCCTGACGGAATAAGATGGGTCAGAATTGCTGCAACCAATACGACGAAGAAGATAATGACATAAGTATGCGGCATTTCCAACTTTCTTTTTCTTTTCAAACCCATATAAAACTCCTCCTTTTCTACTTACTTTCCATCATGCAAGAAATGTGCCATTATCTTTTTCGGAATATTCACTGTTTTTATACCGTTAACAGACTTTATAGGGTCTAATTGGGTGATATAATTAAAACTAAAAAGACATAAGGAGCTGCCAATGATCAATCGATTAACCCTTATTACCGGAACGATACAAACTTGCGAGGCACTTCAAACTCAACTACAAGACCTTATTGGCAAATATATTGATATTACCTGCTTCGCCATTGATGACTATGTTCCCGCCTCCACTACGGACCCTTTAATCATCTTTTCCTCCCGTCTTGTCGAGCAGGAAGCTACTATTCATACCTTTGATGGCTGCAAAACCATGACAGCTTTAAGAACCATTAACTATCAATATATTGAGAAACTGTTGGACCTTGAGGCAGGTACAAAGGTACTTTGTATTAATGACACAGAAGAAATGGCTCAGGAAACGATTGATACACTCATGGAATCAGGGATCAACCATCTCCATTACACACCTCACACGACAGGGAATAACGCTCCCGAAGACATCCGGATCGGAATTACGCCGGGAGAGAGAGCCTTTGCTCCTGCCAGCCTGGAGCAGGTGATTGACATAGGTGTAAGACTTATTGATATTACCACTCTCATCGATATCCTGGATCACTTCCACCTGAAACAACCACTAGGCGGGACCATATCCAAACGGTACACAGGAAAGATTATTGACCTCAGCAGGAAGTTGACGAGTATCAACAAACAAGCTGCCCGCTTAAACCAACACCTCCAACAAGTGGTGGATGGTGTAAATGACGGGGTCATGGCCGTGGATGCACAGAACATAATTACTATTTTCAATCCTCTGATGGAAAAATACAGCGGAATTTCCTCCACTTTCGCGAAAGGAAAACATATCAACAAAATATGGAAGAACTCGTCTATCATTCCATTTATGACCGCATCGAAAGAAGAGAGTGTTTACCTTACATGGAACGGCTTTAATTTAATGGTCTATCGAATAGAATGGGATCAGCACGATAACACACTCTTCATCTTCAAGAATGCGGATGAAACGATATTGATGGAAAAGGCCGCAAGAAAAGAGTTATTAAAGACAGGGTATATTGCCAAATACAGTTTTGACGATATCCTGGGTACGAGCGAAGCAATCCGGGAAGTGAAACATATAGCCAGGAAGCTGGCCAAGGCATCCTTCCCTGTACTTATACAAGGGGAAAGCGGAACAGGGAAGGAATTGTTCGCCCATGCGATTCACCAAGAATCCGACCGCGCGTCGTCCCCATTCCTCGCTGTCAACTTCAGTGCCCTCCCTGAAGATTTATTGGAAAGTGAATTATTCGGCTATGAAGACGGTGCTTTTACCGGGGCAAAAAAAGGAGGAAAGAAAGGGCTGTTCGAACAAGCGGATGGAGGAACCTTATTCCTTGATGAAGTCGGGGATATCAGTCCGAAGCTGCAAGCCCGCTTACTCCGGGTCATCCAGGAAAAAGAAATCAGGAAGATCGGCGGGACCAAGAACATTCCTGTCGATGTACGCATCATAGCGGCAACAAATAAAAATCTATCGCTATTAATGGAAAAGGGAGAATTTAGAGAAGACCTGTATCACAGATTAAAAGTCTTATTTCTGCCTATTCCTCCCTTAAGGGAAAGAAAAGCAGATATTCCAATACTAGCAGACCGATTCCTTACCGAAAGCAGCAATAAGAGCATGACATTAAGCAAGGAAACCTCAGAAGAACTCGCAAGGCACCAATGGTTCGGGAATGTGCGTGAATTAAAAAACACAATCGATTACCTCACTACTGTGTCAGACGGAGAAATGATTACAAGGAAAGACTTACCGGCTTCGGACTTTTTTCAGAAACCTGCTCAGAACGAGAAGGCTGAGCAAAGCCTTGCAGACAAAGAAGTTACGAAGGAAATACTCACGTACCTTTTCCTTTGCAAAGAAAACTATGAGCGTGCGAGCAGAAAAAAGGTCCGAGAACATATGGACAAACGGGGCGTCCCTTTATCAGACCAGCAGATCCGTCGTTTTTTGGAACACATGAAAGCAGAAGGATGGATTGTTTCCAAACAAGGACGGGGAGGCACACAAATCACTCCTTCAGGGGCTGATTACCTACAACATATAGGACAAATGTTATAATTAAGAAAACCGGGATAAGGAGGTGCGGAGGAGCAGACATGCGCTTAAAACGAAAACCAGGAAAAACATTCTATGAACTTATTATGATTGCTCTCGCCGCCTTATCTGTTTCGACCATTTGGCAGAAAACCGGATATAACAGCATCATTATCTGGACGACTTGGACGATCTTCTTTGTCGATTTCTTATACCGTCTGCACCGGAGCGACAGCAAGTGGGAATTCATTAAAAAGAATCCCTTCATCGTTATCGCCGCCATTCCGCTGGATGCGATCTTTCAATTTGCCCGGTTCGCCCGCATCCTCCACCTGCTGCGTTTGAAATCAATCACCAAATACTACACGATGCCTTTCATCCGCTTTTTAAAAAGACAGCACCTGTGGACGGTCACCAGTATTACGTTTCTCTTAATCTTCCTTCTGATCATCCCTCTGACGCTGATTGAAAATGAGTTGGATTCCTACTCCGATGCCTGGGTAAGTGCCATTTTGTCCCTTACATTCTTCGGACGATCAGGATTTGAACCGGAGACGGCAGCCGGTCAAGTCATCATCGTGACCCTGACCATATTCGGCGTCATCCTGCACGGGCTTATCATCAGCACGTTGGCGGACTATATTATTCACTCCCCCATTGTCCAATTGCTGAAGTCTAAGTTCTCCAGCAATAAATAAGGGACCCTTATTACTTTTTCTTCCAATAATTACGTTTTATTTAACCACAAAAAAGGAATGAGAGAAGAGAATCCACCATCGGAGGTGAGGGGATGTCCAAAAAAAACAGCCATAAGCTGAGTGAAGAAGATCAAAGTTTCGAAGAGAAGAAACGAAAAGAAGAGCTGATGGATGAAATTCCCGTCGATGATCTGAAGAAGGAACAGCTAGAAGAACAAAAGGGAAAAACATCCAAAAATGACTCTTCCACAGAAGAAAGACATAACGAAGACTTAAGACCATGATTTATGAGGTGAAAGACATGAAAGAATTTCAGGCCTATCAGTTATCTCAAGATGATGAAGGCATAACCGGAGCTATAAAAACACTTCAGATGAGCGATCTTCCTTCCAGTGACGTAACCATTAAAGTTCATTATTCAAGCGTCAACTACAAGGACGGAATGGTTACACAGGAGGACAATGCTCTTGTAAAAGCATACCCGATTATCCCTGGTATAGACCTGGCGGGAGAAGTCGTCCACTCTGATGACACTCGCTTCCACCAAGGGGATAAGGTTATTGCCACCAGCTATGAGATCGGCGTTAATCATCCCGGCGGCTACAGCGAATATGCAAGTATCCCCGCCGACTGGATTGTCCCTCTTCCCGATGGGATGACGACGGAAGAGGCAATGATTTATGGAACCGCCGGTTTTACGGCTGCGTTGTCCATTCACAGGTTGGAGCACAACGGCCTGACCCGGGAAGCCGGGCCCGTACTCGTCACCGGAGCATCGGGAGGCGTCGGCAGTATGGCGGTCGCTATGCTGGCTAAGCGAGGGTATGAAGTGCACGCAAGTACCGGGAGTAAGGAAAATGCAGATTTCTTAAAGAATTTAGGCGCAGAAACCATCCTTTCCAGAGAAGATGTCTATGACGGCAAACAGAAAGCACTCGCCAGCGGACGCTGGGCTGCTGCCGTTGATCCGGTCGGCGGTGAACAGCTCGCTTCTGTACTAAGCAAATTGAAATACAGTGGCGCAGCAGCTGTTAGTGGTCTCACCGGAGGGACGAAAATACCTACGCAAGTTTATCCCTTCATTCTAAGGGGTATCAGCCTTCTAGGTATTGATTCTGTAAATTGCCCGATGGAAATGAGAGAAAAAGTGTGGCACCGGTTAGCGAACGACATGAAAGTCAAAGAAGCGTTTGATGCTATCAAGACGGTGCAGCCGTTACAAAAGGTCCCCGAAACGCTGGACCAAATCCTTAAAGGGCAAATACAAGGTCGTACCGTCATTAAAATCAATGATTGATGGTAGTTCCTATTCAAAACGCAGGGTGTTGACAAAAGACTTAACATCCCATATAATTTGAAGATGGTGCCTTCATAAGAAAGGCAACTCGGAAAAGAAAAGAGTGATTTGTATGAGACTGGCATTCTGCTACGTTTTGATACAACTTAATCACACTGGATCAGCTTCGGAGCTGTAAGGATGCAATAGAGGTAGGGATTGCGTCGTTTAAGTTGAAACAAACTACCATGTAGAATTTTGAACCGCGGCAACAACATGGATGTAATTTCCACAAATATGTGTAACTTGATATTTTCCGAAACAAACTTAAGTAGTCCTCCATCTATGCAGAGGACTCTATAATAAAGCGGGTTGGACGATTGTCTGATTCGCTTTTCCTATATTAGAAAAGAAACAGCCCGAAATCATTCCAGTGATTTCGGGCTGTTTTTCATTCGCTGTGGACCTTCTTCACACGGCCTACCTGTCCATCCTCCAACCGCACCTTAATACCGTGAGGGTGATTGGGAGACTTGGTCAGAATGTCTTTTACTTTGCCGGAGGTTAATGCTCCCGTTCGTTGATCTTTCTTCAGAACAATTTCTACATCTGCACCGATCTTAATATCGCTTCGTTTTTGTCCATTCATGTAAAGTACCTCCATCGTCATCATCTGCCCTTCTCATCATACAGGAAGGGTTCTTCCCCTGCAAAAAAAGAAAAACACTCGCATGAGTGTTTTTCTGGAATTCTTATGAGGAGTAGTCGTGCTGGGTCTGGATTGTACCGTCCTTCATATGGATGACTGCTCTGGTGCCTTTGTTTTGAGCAATTTCCTTCGCCCTTTGAATCGCTTCTTCTTTCGTGTCAAATACCTGCGTTGGCTGCTCAGCACCTTCTGCTTTAACGGCCCAGCCATCTTCATGTGTAAGGACATGTTCCGCTTGGTTTCTAGTATCCGCCATTCCGAACCCTCCTTCGCTTCGTCTTATATATGGTTTATTACCACTCCAGCATCCCTGTAAACCCCTTTTTATCCATTAAATTCCTTTCGATCCTGAATACTTCCGTCCTTCTTATGAATAATCACACTGGTCTGTTTATTCTCAGCGATTTCTTCCGCTCTTTTAATCGCTTTTTCCTTCGTATCAAACACATTAGATACCTGCTTCGCGCCTTCCGCTTTTACAGCCCAGCCGTCTTCATGCACCATGACATGCTCTCCCTTATCGAGAAGCTCCGGGCGGCTCTTCGTACTATTCTTCACATCATCGTCTCTGTTTTTCAAATTTTCGTCACTCATTTGTGTGACACGATTGATTTCTTTCTCCTCCGCGTTTTCATACCATTCTTTCGCCTGTTCCGTAGCAATTGGAATGGCCTGATTTTCTTTATACCCTTCCTCTATCATTGCATTAGCAATGTCGATGGCTTTCTTGTGGACAGGTGTATCCAAGTTCTTTAAGGAACTTGGATAGTCATTGGTATCCCAAGGCATGGATAAACCCCTCTCATGTATTTTGTATTTTATAGATATAATTACCACCACTTTGAATTTATAAACAAACGTTACGATTGCTAAACTAATTTGAAAGCACGGCTGAAATAAGATACTATAAAAAAGTCTCCCATTTCAAACAATTTCGCCAATTATCCACTTGTTACTTTCCATCACTGATTATCGTACTTTACAAGGAGGTTTAACTATTGGACATCACATTCCATCCAGTAGGTGACCAGGCCGTACTACTTCAGCTTGGTGATACCATCGATGAACAAGTCAATCAACATGTAAGAAAAATCTCCGCACATTTCGACAAACACAAACCGGATTGGATGATAGAATACATCCCCGCGTTTACAACCATCACCATTACATATGATCCATTCTATATACGCAAGCGTCATGCCGCCGGTGTGCGACCTTACCATTGGATATGTGAGCAGCTTCAACTTATCCTCAAGGAAAGGACGGAATACAAAGCAGAACATTCACGCACCATTGAAATTCCGGTCTGTTATGGAGGGGAATTCGGTCCTGATTTAGCTGCCGTAGCAGAGCACAACCGTCTATCAGAGGAAGAAGTGATACAAAAGCACATGGCGGGAGACTACCTCGTCTATATGATCGGTTTCGCTCCCGGATTCCCTTATATCGGGGGGATGGATCCTGAAATCGCTACTCCAAGAAGAGACGATCCACGCCTTGCGATCCCTGAAGGTTCTGTCGGTATAGCCGGAGGTCAGACTGGTGTATACCCGATAGAAACGCCTGGAGGTTGGCAGTTGATCGGCCGAACCCCTCTTTCTCTCTTCCAACCGGATCAAGATATCCCCTCCCTCCTTCAAGCGGGAGATCGAATCCAGTTCGTTCCAATTACAGAAGAAGAATACCAGGAAAGAAAGAGGGGTTCCCAATGATACAAGTGACAAAATCCGGTCTATTGACGACAATTCAGGACCTCGGCCGCTATGGGTTCCAAAAACATGGTGTGATTGCAAGCGGGGTGATGGATAAGGAAGCTCATAGAATCGCCAATTTTCTTGTCGGCAACGACTCCGGAGAGGCAACAATGGAAATTACGCTCCTCGGACCGGTACTTGAGTTTCAGACAGATGCATTAATCGCTGTATGTGGAGGGGATCTATCACCGATGGTTGACGGTGAACCTCTCCATACATGGAAGCCTGCTTTTATAAAAAAAGGAAGTGAATTGAGATTCGGGAAACCGAAACAAGGTTTTCGTTCCTATTTAGCTGTAGCAGGAGGCTTTGATGTTCCTGAAGTTCTTAACAGTCGTTCGACATACTTAAGAGCAGGAATCGGTGGATTTCAAGGACGTTCATTGGAAAAAGGGGATGAGCTTCCTATTGGTGAGCTTTCCCAAAAATCGGTTCACATGCTTCAACACTTGAAAGAAAGAAAGCATTCCGCATCCTTTTCAGAAGCGAATTGGTCAACTTCTGCGGAGTTCCGACTCTCTCCTTCTCCCGATGAACCCATCCGCATAATAAAAGGAAGAGAGTACGATTGGTTTGATGCAGAGAGCCGGGAAGCTATCTTAGAACACACCTTTAAAATTGACTCCAAGTCCGATCGGATGGGGTATCGATTGAAGGGAGAGAAGCTTCAACAATCGCATAAAAGAGATATGTTGTCAGAAGCAGTCATGTTCGGAACGATCCAAGTACCTCCAGAAGGAAATCCGATTGTATTATTGGCAGACAGACAAACGACAGGCGGTTACCCCAAAATTGCTCAAGTCATTACAACGGATCTTCCAAAGCTCGCCCAGAAACGACCAGGAGAAACGATCTCCTTCACTCTCGTTTCCCATGAGGAAGCAGAACATCTCTATATAGATCGTGAAAAGCAGCTGAAGCTGTTACAACAGAGTATTCAAAGGAAATTTAATTAGGAAAGGGTGATCCAATATGCATATCGTAGACTTAAATTGTGATATGGGAGAAAGCTTTGGAGCGTATAAAATGGGGCAGGATGAAGAAATCCTAACCTATGTCACATCAGCGAATATCGCCTGCGGTTATCATGCAGGCGACCCTTCGACTATGAGAGAAACAGTTAAAAAAGCCGCAGCAAACGGGGTCGGTATCGGGGCGCATCCAGGGCTGCCGGATCTTCAAGGCTTCGGAAGACGACCGATGGACCTTTCTCCTGCAGAAGCTTATGATTTAGTCGTCTATCAAATCGGTGCCCTTCAAGGTTTTGTTCATGCGGAAGGTGAGAAATTGCAGCACGTGAAGCCGCACGGGGCGCTGTATAATATGGCAGCCAAAGATAAGACACTGGCAGAAGCAATTGCGAAAGCGGTCAGGGATGTAGATACCGGGCTGTTGTTATACGGCCTTGCTGGCAGCGAACTGATTGCAGCAGGCCGTACATATAACCTCCCAACAGCGAGCGAAGTATTCTCCGACCGCACGTATCAAGAGGATGGCAGCCTTACCTCAAGAAGGCTGCCGGATGCCTTGATCACTGATCGTAAACTTGCGGTGGATCAAGTCATCCGCATGATTAAAGAAAACAAAGTGCACACAATGCAGAATGTGGATATTGACATCCAAGCTCAAACCATCTGCATTCACGGAGATGGCGCCCATGCTGTCGAATTTGCTAAGTACATTACCGGTGCATTGAAAGAATCAGATATAAAACTGCAGGCAAGTGGAAAATTCATTACTATTTAAGCAGCAGAAAGGAGCAGCTCCATGAAACAACAATCAAACAGAAGTCTCCTATTAGGCGCCGCGTTTTTGATGGCCACCTCAGCTATCGGACCCGGTTTCCTTACCCAGACTACGCATTTCACTCAACAATTAGCAGCAAGTTTCGGATTTGTCATCCTTATTTCCATCATTATCGATATCGGTGCCCAGCTCAATATTTGGCGCATTATTGCAATTGCCGAGAAACCAGCACAGGACATAGCGAACAGTCTGGTTCCAGGTCTCGGTGTTTTCTTATCCGTACTGATCGTCGCCGGTGGTCTAGCCTTCAACATCGGAAATATCGCCGGTGCAGGACTTGGAACCAACGTACTCTTCGGGATATCTCCTGAACTCGGGGCGCTCTTTAGTGGAATCGTTGCCGTCGGTGTCTTTCTCGTCCGGGAAGCTGGAAAAGTCATGGACCGATTCGCGCAGATTGCCGGGTTCGTCATGATTGCCTTGACGATCTTTGTCATGTTCTCAGCAGAACCACCGGTAGGAGAAGCGATCACGAAGACATTTGTACCGGATACGATTGATTTCCTGGCTATTACAACCCTCGTCGGAGGTACGGTCGGCGGCTATATCACGTTTGCCGGCGGCCACCGTCTCCTTGATGCGGGCGTCAAAGGGAAAGAATCTCTCGGTGAAGTTACGAAAAGCTCCGTTTCAGCAATCGGTATCGCATCCGTCATGAGGATCTTTCTCTTCCTCGCATCTCTCGGCGTTATCGCATCAGGTTTCACTTTAAACCCGGACAACCCTCCTGCTTCCGTATTTCAGGCGGCAGCTGGAAACGTAGGTTACAAAATATTCGGTGTTATCATGTGGGCAGCCGCGGTAACTTCTGTCGTAGGCGCTGCGTATACCTCCGTTTCCTTTATACGGACATTCAGTAAAACCATCGAAAAATATCATAAGTGGTTTATCGTTGCCTTTATCATCATTTCTACAAGCGTATTCGTTTCTATCGGACAACCGGTAAAAATCTTAATACTTGTCGGATCTTTAAATGGTTTGATTCTGCCGATCGCTTTAGGCGTCATGCTGGTTGCAGCAAACAACCGAAAAATTGTCGGTAAGGACTACAAACACCCAATATGGCTTACCGTGTTTGGCGTCATTATCGTTATAGCCATGGCTTACATGGGAGGCTTGTCCCTGTTCCAAGGTATACCTAAATTATTCCAGTAGGAGTGTTGTCATTGGAACCATCTATACTGTCCCCTTCAGAGGCGCGAGAAATGATCCGGGAAGGTAGTTGGAAAGGCCCTACCGCCGGAATGGCCAACGGTTTTGTACAGGGAAACCTTGCCGTTGTCCCCCGGGAACTGGCCTTTGATTTTCTTGTATTTTGCCAAAGAAACCCTAAACCGTGCCCGGTTCTTGATGTTACAGACCCGGGCAGCTTCGCCCCGTTGTTAACCGCTCCGGGAGCCGATCTTAGGAAAGACCTTCCTAAGTATCATATATATAAGGACGGCGTGTTGTCCGAGGTAACCACGGACATTACAAATGCCTGGACACAGGACATGGTCGGGTTTCTGCTTGGATGCAGTTTCACATTTGAACAGGCACTGCTTGAAAACAACATCCCCGTCCGTCATATCGAGGAAAATCGTAATGTACCAATGTACCGAACCTCCATCGAGTGCGTTCCGGCTGGTAACTTTCATGGTCCAATGGTTGTCAGCATGCGGCCGATGAAACAGGCGGACGCAATCCGGGCCGTTCAAGTAACAAGCCGATTTCCAAACGTTCACGGCGCTCCTGTACACATAGGTGATCCTGGCAAAATCGGAATTAAAGACTTAAATTCTCCCGACTTTGGAGAGTCTGTTACCATACACCGTGATGAAGTACCGGTTTTTTGGGCCTGCGGTGTTACCCCGCAAGCGGTGGCCATGCAGCAAAAACCCGATATCATGATTACACACGCTCCCGGCCACATGTTCATTACAGATATTAAAAACGAATCAACTGCCATTCTATAAAAAAACCGCCTGGGTTGGTCCCCAGGCGGTTTTTTTGCTGTGTTCTACTCCCAATCTTTTGAAAGCATCCCATACACCACGTGGTTGGTGTAATTCCCATACAGTAATGCCGCGTCGCGGATGATCCCCTCCTGTACAAAGCCCAGGCGTTCCGGTACCGCTCTGCTTTTGATATTCCCCTCCGCCGCCCGGATTTCAATTCTGTTTAACCCTAATTCTTTGAACGCATAATCGAACAAGGCACGGCATGCCCTTGTCAATAAACCACGGCCCTTGAAATCTGTCCCCATCCAGTAGCCGACACTCGCCTTCTTATTCCCCCAATCATATTCATGGAACCCGAGAATACCAGCAATCTTCCCACTTTCCAGCAAACAGACGGTCAAACCATTGTTATCCGCATAGCTCTCCAAACACCCTTGGATATATTTTCTCGTATCCTCCGGTGACTTGGTGTAGTCGACCCAAGGAAGCCATGTCCTTATATGCTCACGAGAACGGTCCGACAATTCGTAAAGTTCTTCTGCATCCTCGAAACCAATCAGTTTTAAAGATAATTGCTCGTCTACTTTATGTATAAACACAGCCATCCTCCTCTTCTATCAGTAACCTTACTTATTCTGGATTCATTTCCAAATCTCCTGCTTTCGACAGATATCCCTACTTTCACAGCTCCAAGTGAAGAAAACAAAAAAAGAAGCAGGTTCCCCTGCTTCTCTCTTCAAGGTTTTAATACAATTTTACCTGTCGTTTGTCTCCCCTGCATCATCTCGTGGACACGCGCTGCTTCCTCAAGCTTGAATACTCCGCCGATAGTCAGCTTTAAATCTCCGGTATTCACTAACTGTAGAAGATGGTCAAGACTCTTCTCAAACAAGACCGGCTTCTTCATGATTTGAGGAAGAAAGAATCCGATGACAGAGAGGTTACGGTTCATGAGTCCAGATGGATACATCGTCGCAGGATTACCGCTTGCCACTCCATAAACGACGACGCGGCCGAAAGATCTCATACACTTCACCGTCTCAAGAAAAACTTCTCCACCTGCCATCTCCAGTGCAACGTCAACTCCTTTACCTCCCGTAACATCCATAACGTCTTCCCGCCAATGCTCATGTGTATAGTTAATGACATGATCGGCACCAAGGTCCCTGGCAAGAAGCAGTTTCTCTTCTGTACTTGCCGTAGCAATAACGTTTCCCGCTCCAAAATGCTTGGCGAGCTGAACCGCAAGAGAACCAACACCGCCGGCCGCGGCATGAATAAGGACGGTTTCTCCTTTTTCCATCCGTCCCATCGTCGTTAGAATATGGTAAGCAGTCAGTCCCTGAAGTGGTAAAGCGACAGCTGTTTCGTAGTCGACTCCGTCCGGGATTGGAATTAAGGTGCTCTCCTTCGTTTTCACAAACTCTGCATATCCACCTGATCCAATTAAAGTAACCACCCTGTCCCCTTCTTTAAAACGAGAGGCATCTGAACCCGTGCCTGCAACAACACCGGCTACCTCAGCTCCAGGTATGAAAGGGAGCGGGGTAGGTACGACATAGGCTCCTTCCCGTCTCGCAGTATCGGCGTAATTCACACCGACAGCCTCCACTTTCAGCAGCACCTCGTCCTTCTCCAATGTTGGTACGTCAATGGTTACCTCCTCAAGGACAGACGGACCTCCGTATGCTTTGAATTGTATGGCTTTCATTTCGTTCACCTCCCTGCAAATTCCGGCTTGCGTTTATTCTTGAACGCTTCGACGCCTTCTTTATGATCTTCGGTTGCGATCATCATCGTTTGTGAGATTCTTTCCTGCTCGAGAATGGCCGCAAGATCGGATTGATCCGCCTGGTCGACCACCCTTTTAATCATGCCGATTGCCCGTGCAGGCCCGTTGGCTATTTCAAGCGCGTATTCCATGGCCGCGCCCTCAAGATCATCGACTGGAAGAATCCGGTTTACCATACCCCAGTCATATGCCTGCTCCACGTTGATCGGTTCTGCGCGGAACAGTAACTCTTTGGCACGATATGGACCAAGTACTTTCGTTAAGAAATAATGACCGCCACCATCAGAGATAAGGCCGACTTGAGCGAAGCTCATGACGAACTTGCTCTTTTCTGCTGCAAGAATTTGATCGCAAGCGAGAGCAAGGTTGAAACCGGCACCGGCTGCATATCCGTGAACGACAGCTATAACCGGCTTCGGAAGTGCTTTGATAGCCAATATCAATTGATTCAATTTCCCCACATGATCATACAGCTTAGCAGCACTCGCCTGCCCCATACCCTTCACATCACCTCCGGCGGAGAAAGATCTACCGGCACCTGATAGGACGACTGCCTTCACATCTTCTGATTCTTCCGCTTCCTTCAAAGCCTTCATTAAACCGGAAATCATTTGGTCGGAAAAGGCATTAAGCGCTTCCGGTCGGTTTAGCACACAATGCATAATCGGTCCGTTCACCTGTACAGTCAAATGTTCATTACCTCTCATTTTCTCCAACTCCTTCATTAGTTTGGATACTGTCTGAACTCAAGCAACGCTTCTGCAATTTCCCTGTTCCTTTGGATAGAATCCGGCCAGTGATACACACTTAACAGCCCGCTGACATTCCTGAGTGTATGAACTCTTTCTTCTCCCTCCAGCAGGTCCGACAAAAGGAATATTACGGAAGACTGAATGCGCAGGTTGGCGTCCTCCACTATCAAATAGACAAGCTTCTTCTGCCAAGAAGCGTCCTTATGTTGTCTTTGTAAGGACTTCTTGACACGCCAGACAACCGATTGCGTTCGATATAATTCCATTGCAAGATCAGCAAGAGCCATCATTATTTCCTGATTTTCAGAGAGGGACTTTCCATATTTACGGACAGCCGAACCAACCGTCACAAGAAATAAATCCCTGTATAAGGCTACCGCTTCTTCTGCATCACCAAGCTCTCCCGTAGACCTCATATAACCTCTATTCTTTAAAGAGTATTCTGCTTGTTCCAGAATAGATTGGAAGCTTGTCCTCTCCTTTTCTGCTGATTTCAAGAAAGATCCGGCGATCAGAAGACGGTTAATCTCGTTCGTTCCTTCGAAAATTCGATTGATGCGCGCATCCCTGTACATTTGTTCAATCGGATATTCTTTAATAAAACCGGCACCCCCATGAAGCTGGAGCGCTTCATCCACAACGGCATCCAAGGTCTCGGATCCCGCAACTTTACAAATCGCCGCTTCCATCTTATGCTCGTTCATCGCTCTAGCTGTCTCGGAAGGCTCCGCTGCTTCATCCAAATACCCAAGAGCAGATTCTATATGACCAGCTGTCCGATACAAAAGCGATTCAGAAGCAAAGATATCGCCGGCCATCCTGGCCAATTTTTCTTTAGTAGCAGGGAATGCCGAAATCGCTCTTCCAAACTGCTTCCGCTCCGAAGTATGCTGAACAGCCAGCTGCAGGGCCTGCTTCGCTGCACCGAGAGCAGCGAAACCTAAATTGAACCTCCCTAAATTCAATACGTTTAATGCAATCAGATGTCCTTTGCCGATTTCTCCAAGTACATTCTCGACCGGAACCTCACAATCCTCCATCACGACCGAGCAGGTGGAAGACCCTTTAATTCCCATCTTCTCTTCCTCAGGACCAATGGATAATCCAGGGAAATCCTTCTCTACGATGAAAGCAGTGAAGTCCTTCCCATCCACTTTTGCGTACACAATGAACGTATCGGAAAAGGAAGCGTTGGTGATATATATTTTTGTACCGTTCAATAAGTAGTGGGACTTCTCTTCATTCATGACCGCTGTCGTTTTAGCCGCCAGCGCATCAGATCCCGCCTCCGGTTCTGTCAGGCAGTATGCTCCAATATACTCTCCACTGGCAAGTTTCGGAAGATAGTTCCTTTTCTGCTCATCCGACCCGAAATAAGTGATCGGCAAGGTTGCGATGCACGTATGGTTCGAATGAGCGACACTGTATCCACCACCGCTGCCCAGCGCTTCCCCGACGATACCTTTACTCATTTTATCCAGACCCAGACCGCCAAACCGTTCGGGAATACTATGGGCAAGCAGCCCTAACTCTCCGGCTTCTTTCATTTTGGAGGTGACAAAAGCATAATCTCCACTTTCTATTCTCTTTCTATTTGGGTGTATTTCCCGGGTAATATATTGTCGAGCGGTGTCACCAATCATTTTGTGTTCTTCTGTTCGTTCTTCCGGTGTGAAAACAACATCCAGCGGCAGGTCACGTACAAGAAATTCCCCGCCGGCTACTTTATATTTTACTGGCGGCATGTCTTCCCTCCTTCAACACAGCTTCTTCCGCATCATAAGTAGGAATCGTATCAAAATGACCTTCTTCAGCCACAAACTCCACTTCTTCCGGATTTAACCCTTCCGATAACAGCATTTGTCCGATACGACACTCCAAAAGCACCTCTGCTCTCGCAGTTCCCTTACTGTTGTAAAAATCGCGGGCAGCGATGGCAGCGTCGGAAAGCGTCCATACTCCTTCCTGCTCCATATAGGTTATAAGACTCCCGGCACCGTAGAAATCTTCAAGCGTAAAGTGACCGCTTGACCCGGAGCAGATGATAACGATTGTATCCCCTCCATGTAACCTGACAAGATGCTCAGCCATAGCTGGATTATTTAATAGGGAAGCAGCATAGAGACGCTTTGCTCTCCGGGCTCGGTGCAGGGCGACGGTACCGTTGGTTGTGGACAAAATGAGATGATGATTCTTGATATGTGGCTTTAAATGAGTCCGAAGCGGTGGATGGAAGCCCTCTATTCCTTTTCCTTGATCTTCTCCGGCAAGCAAAAACGGCTCTTTCATAACAGCCGCCTTCTTTCTCGCCTGTTCTGCATCAAATACCGGGATGACAGCAGCAGCCCCGTCAGCCAGAGCCGCCGTTATGGTAGAGGTCGCAAACAAGACATCGAAAACAACGGCCACTTTCCCTTCCAGATCATCCGGGCGGATATCCTCTTTCTTAAAAATTACTTGGATTTTTCCCATATTATAATCCCGCCGTTTCTTCTGCATGTTCGATCAAATGATTGACGAACACGTTCATTCCCTCAAATCGGGGGTCGTCCGTCTGGCCCCGCTTATAACGGTAATAAATCTGCTGAATGATTCCTGCCAGTTTGAAATAAGCAAAGGTTACGTACACATGGACGTTGGACACATCCCGGCCGCTTTTCTCCGCATACCTGGATATGAACTGTTCCCTTGTATAGAAACCGTCCTGAATCGTAACAGAAGGTTTACCAAGTCCGGTTTTCAACGATTCCGGATCATCCGATTGAATCCAGTACCCCATCGCCGCTCCAAGATCAGCGAGAGGATCACCGACCGTTGTCATTTCCCAGTCAAATAGACCGACCATTCTGGATGGATCATCCTTCTGGAACATGGCATTATTCAGCTTGTAATCATAATGGATAATGGCAGCTTTATCAGAATCTGGGATATGACTAATCAGCCACTTCATTAATCTTTCCCCGGATACAACATCATCCGTGCGTGCTTTCTCATAGCGTTTGATCCAGCCGTGTACCTGTCTTTCCATAAAACCCTCCGGCTTTACCATGTCCTTCAAAGCCGTTTCTTTGTAAGGAATAGCATGCAGTTCTACGAGCCGGTCCACCATCGTTTCCGACAGAGCACGACCTAACTCCCGGGACGGTTTTATCCCTTCAGGAAAACTGGAATCAAAAACAACTCCTTCCCTTCTTTCCATCAAGAAGAAGGGACTCCCGATGACTTCTCCGGAATCATACATATACGGTTCAGGTGCCAAAGGAAAAAAGGGATGGAGAGCCTGAAGCACGGCAAACTCTCTTTCCATATCATGGGCTTTCGGAGCCACTGGACCAAGCGGAGGACGACGCAGCACGGCTTTCCACTCGTCACGAATGGAAAGCTCGTAAGTCAGATTCGAATGGCCGGTTCCAAATTGGCGGACGGCCAGTTCTCCTGAAGGCAGTTCCATGCGGTCTCTAAGCCACTGCTCGATCCGCTCGATTTCCAGTTCCTCTCCCGAACGGACAGGAAGTGTGTCTCTTTTCATATCCACGCCCCCACTCTATTCACTCATTACGTATCGATATTTTTCCAAATTGCTGCGCTGAGCTTCCGACAGCGGTAGACTTTTTCCATTGTCGAAATCGTATTGGACAACAATCGAAAGCCCTTTTGCTGCCGTCTCTTCCGTATCCTTATCTACCATTTCCTGTTCCAAATGAAAGCTTGAGCTCCCTATTTTTACGATACGGCTGCGAAGAAGGAGCGTTTGGCCGAAGTGTACCTGCTTGAGAAAATCGCACGTCGCTGATGCTAATACGAAATTCCAGCGCTCCCCGACGAGATCACAGTCTGAAAAAAACTGGACCCTTGCATCTTCCATATAGATGAAGTAGTTGCTGTTGTTCACATGTCCAAGCAAATCGGTTTCACAAAATCGGATGGTCACTTCCCACTCATGCATCTCCTCCCTCCTCAACTCTTTACGGTGGAATCATACTGGTAGAATCCTTTACCGGTCTTTCTTCCCAACTCTCCCGCCTTCAGTTTCTCCTCCAACGTCTTAGAAGGTTTGACCGCCGGATCTCCGGTTTCTTCGTAATGCTGCTGCATGACATAATAACCGACATCAATTCCGGACAAGTCCATCAGTTCAAACGGACCTAGTGGATGACTCAACGCTTTTTTGACGATTTTATCAATATCCTTAAAGTCGGCATAGCCTTCTTCGTAAAGGTGCATCGCTTCTCTTTGAACAGCGAACAAGATACGATTTGCAATGAATCCGGATATTTCCTTCTCCAGCAACACACCTGTTCTGTTCATGCGTTTGCAGACCTCCATGGCTGTTTCCACTGTGGAATCAGAGGTGTGTTCCCCTTTCACCACTTCCACACAGTCCATAACCAGCGGCGGAAAGAAGAAGTGCATATTGCAAACCTTATCCGGGCGCGTCGTCACATCTGCAATCAGCGAGCTGACAATAGTAGAAGAATTCGTAGCAAGAATCGTATGGGAGGGTACGATCGAGTCCAGCTGTCCGAACACTTCCCGCTTCACTTCCAGCTTTTCAACGACGGCTTCTATGACGATATCCGCCTGGCCGGCCGCTTCTCTTAAGTCCGTCGTGTAATGAAGACGTCCGAATGCTTCCCGGGAGTCTTCCGGTGAAATTTTCCCTTTATCGATCCACTTATCCATAATTCCTTTTAACTTCTCTTCGGCTTTATGAAGCGATGATTCCTCTTTATCATGAAGGTTCGTTTCATACCCTGCCAGAGCTCCAAGCATGGCGATCTGATGTCCCATACTCCCTGCTCCTACGACCGTCAATCGTTCCATCTCTATCATCCTCCTTCATTAATTAACAGGATGCGTGCATCCCGCCATCTACGACAAGCACGTCACCGGTGACGTAATCAGATGCTTTGGATGCGAGGAACAGTGCCGCCCCTTTAAGGTCGGATTCTGAACCGAAGCGCCCGAGTGGGGTCCGGTCTAAAATGAACTCCCCTCCCTGATCCAATACTCCCTTGGACATCTTAGTCGGGAAGAACCCCGGGGCCAGTGCATTCACCTGAATATTGGACGAACCCCATTTAACAGCCAAATCTTTTGTGAAAGTGATGACGGCACCTTTACTTGCGTTGTACCCTACCGTTTCCATGAAGCGCGGGTCCGCACCGCCGAGTCCGGCCACGGAGGCAATATTGATGATCTTCCCGTACCCTTGCTCCATCATTACTTCCCCGGCCTTTTGTGACATTAGAAACGTCCCTGTGACATTGACGTTCATCACTTTCTGAAAAGCTTCCACCGGCATTTCCAGTGTAGGCGCCCCCCACGTTGCTCCACTGTTGTTAACGAGTATATCAATCGTTCCAAATTGCTCTTTTACTGCAGCAATGACTTCCTCCACCTGGGAAGGGTCCGTGACATCACAAGCCATTCCCAGCGTCTTTACACCAGTTTTTTCTTTCAAAGAAGAAGCAACCGTCTCGCAGGCGTCCTGCTTTCTCGAACATACGACGATGTTCGCTCCTGCTTCCGCCAGGCCTGCAGCAATCTGCTCCCCAAGCCCGCGCCCGCCTCCTGTAACGATGGCGGTCTTCCCGCTTAAATCAAATAATTCCATAACGTGCATCGTTCAACCTCCTTTTAAACCGCTTACATTTCTGAATAACATACTAACCGTTCAGTATGTAACCATTTTATACCTATTTTTTAGAAAATTCAATAAAAATGAGTGGACATTCATTACTATCCAATTGAACTGCTATAAACCCAAAAAAAAGACACCTGCCCCATGCAGGTGTCCACACGCAGGGAAATACAATGGCGTGGTGAACCATTCTTCTACCTGCAGAAGCAAGTAGATAAAATAATATATGTTGTTCGAGCGATGCTAGAGACGGCTTCCACCTATTCTATCCGACATGAAAGATTTTTTCATAGAAATAGACGTTTGTACAAGCGCAATCTAGTAATTTCCATAGACTGTTAAGGAATAACTTATAAAGGAGAGAAATTGAATGAGCTCTTGTCATTCTAGTGGTAAAGATAGCGGATGTGTACGTGATGTCATCAAGAAAATCATCGCTGCACAGGAGGAGGTTGCCGGCAGGGATCGCTGCTGCGATGTAAGCTGTGAGCGTTCCATCAGAGACCTGTTGTCTCCGGAATCAAACGGTAATGGACCTACGACTGTTCCGTTTATTCTTTACTGTAAAGATTGTAAACCGTTCATCGGAAGCAGCGTTGTCAGACGCCGCCTTCCTGGAGGGGGCGGAACGTACCTTGACTGCGTTCAAAGCCCGATCTTCAAAGCGAAGAAATTCGTTGATGGTAAAAAGAACTGTGTGAAGCTTGAATTGCTGCTTCCTGCAGATGCTAGTGGTAACCCATTAGATCTCGGTGGAGATACTGTTTGTGACTACTTCCCTACGACCAGTGTCCGTAACCTATTGGCTACAGGGGTGTGCATTACTGTAGATTTGGATTGTGTCTGCAGCATCACCTGTCTGGAAGCTACTACTCCACTTTTCGAAGATTAATTATTTGTTTAAGCAAGACGCGTGCGTGGGCATTCCACACACGCGTCTTAGCCTTTAACAACAGGGTGAGTACTCCACCACTTCTTCTGCTTGCGGATACTGACGATCTGACCGATATGATAGGCGTTGTGGATAAATAAATGTGTTAGTGTCCCACCCCACTTCGTCAATTTCTCTTCACTGCACGCGGTTATTTCTTTTCGAAACTTCAACATGACTTTGCGGAAGTCGGCGATACACTCACTCCAGTCCATGGCATCACGGGCTTGAAATGTATTATAGTTTCTGGGCAGTTCCTGCACTTCTTCACCGAGAAACTTGCAGAGGTACCTTTCATTATAAAAGTAAAGATGATGGACAAGCTCAAAGATGGAATGACCGTCCTCTCCTTTGCAATGCACCTCTGCTTCCGTCAAATCTTTGACCGCCATCTCAAAACAAACGAACCAGTGATTCCTGTCATACACCGCCTCCAACTGTTCCAACAAAATACTTCTGATTGTCATGGTGTCACCTCCTAATCTCTTCTATTCCCCCATCCTGTCAGGCATATTCCGCTCCATAGTTATTACAGACGATTATTGTTGGAAATTTAGTAAAACCTCTATATAATGAATGTTATATAATTATAGTTTTCCCGACGGTAGAAACAAAAGAGAGGAGAAGGAAGATGCAGGTCAACCAGGCGTTTCGTGATTTTTTGTTATCCAAATCCTCTATACTTACGGAAGAATGGTACGAGTCTCTTGATAAATCAGGAACCGGCGTCTACGGCTCGACAGATATCGATACGATTACCAATCTGAAAGCACAGAACAACGAATTCCACACATACCTGTCTCAGCTGTTTATGATGGATATGGAAAGCTTTTATCTCCACATCCATGAATGGATTGTAAAAATAGGCAGCGACCCTCACCATCTGGAAACACCTACCCATGAGATCATGCGTGAATTCATGCGGGTCCGGCTGCAGTACCTTGATTTCCTGCAAGAGTTCAAAGCGAGAGACGGTATTCAAATTACGAGAGATCGTGAGGCGCTTTGGACACGTAAGTTGATAGAAGCGTTCGATCAGATTATGTACAAAGTTGCAGAAGAAAAGTCCAATCAGTTGAACACACAGATTCAGAAGCAGAAACACACGATTAATGAATTAAGTTCTCCTTTGATTCAATTATCCAATGGTAGGGCCTTACTGCCTCTTGTAGGCAACATCGATACAGCGAGAGCTAGCGCCATTTTGGATAATACTTTACAGAAATGCACCAGTCAGAGTGTCGCTGATTTATACATAGACCTCTCCGGTGTGTATCTAGTAGACACGATGGTTGCCCACCAGATTTTCCAATTGATTGATGGGCTGCGTCTGATTGGTGTGAGAACGACCGTCGTCGGCATCCGCCCTGAGATTGCTCAGACAGCGGTCCAGCTCGGAGTAGATTTCAGCAACGTCACTACGACGGCCACTCTCGCACAGGCGATGGTCGGTGAATCGTTTTAATTTCATAGAAAAAGGAAGCCGTAGAGTAGACGGCTTCCTTTTTTCATTCTGTTCTTATCTGATTTGGCCGGTTCCCTTCATAAGAAACTTCACTGTCGTCAATGCAGGCAATCCCATTGGACCACGCGCATGCAATTTTTGTGTGGAGATACCGATTTCCGCACCAAAACCTAACGCTCCTCCGTCCGTAAAACGCGTGGAAGCATTATGATAAAGTGCTGCCGCGTCCACCAATGCGAAGAAGGTATCGACGGACTCCTGATCTTCGGAAATGATTGCTTCCGAATGCTTCGTACCATATGCTTCAATATGAGCGATTGCTTCCGTGAGATCATCGACAGCTTTTACTGCAATATCTGTGCTCAAATATTCGTTTGCCCAGTCTTCTTCCCCTGCAGGAATCGTTCCTGGAATCGTTTTTTGAATATATTCGTCACCATGAACGGTAATGCCGTTCTGTTCGAAAGCAGCAATCAATGCTTCGGTATGCTGTTCCAACCACTCTTTGTGAACGACCAGCGTTTCCGCGGCATTACAAACAGCCGGACGATCTGTTTTTGCATTGACGAGAATTTGGATCGCTTTTTCTACATCGGCCGTCTGATCAATATAAACGTGACAGTTACCTACCCCTGTTTCAAGAACAGGGACCGTTGCATTCTCAACCACAGCTTGGATAAGCTTGCCGCCTCCGCGCGGAATCAGCACATCAATGTGCTCTTTCATCGTAAACAGCTCGTTGGTCGCCGCTCGATCAGTGGAAGCAATGAACTGGACAGCTTCCTTTGGTATTTTCGTTTCTGCTAAGCCTTTGTGCATGACTTGAACGATCGCTTCATTGGAATGGATGGCAGAAGAACCACCCTTCAGTACGATAGCGTTACCTGATTTAAGCGCAAGACCGGTAGCATCTACTGTTACATTAGGCCGAGCTTCATAAATCATGCCGATAACGCCCAATGGAACGGTTACCTTTTCCACTTTCAACCCGTTCTCAAGCGTCCAGTCGGATAGGACGCGGCGTGTAGGATCTTCCAGTTTAGCCACATCTCTAAGTCCCTGTGCAAAATCCGCAATTCTTTCTTTAGACAATGCCAATCGGTCCATGAAGGCTTCTGTGAAACCTTGCTCCCGGCCGTTTTGCAAATCCTTCTCGTTAGCGGCAAGAATGGTTTCATAGTCGCGCTCCAGCACATCAGCAAGATGGTTTAATGCTTCATCCTTTTCTTTTTCTGATAAAACCATCAACTTCTTGGATGCTTTTTTGGCTTCGATTGCTTGCTGCTCTACATTCACATTCTTTTTCGTTTGAGTCATCAAAGACCTCCTTGTTTATTTTACACACCTACGGGCAGGGCAACTTCCAAGTGGCAGACAAAGTCTTTCCGTTCAATTGCTGCTTGTTCATAAGACTCCAGTTCCGGTTCTGTAAGACCGATCATTTCTTCCATTTCTTCCGAAGAATAATTGACGACACCAAGACCCATTTCTTCACCATTCAGGTCATGGATACGGACAACAGCCCCTTTGTCAAAGCGTCCTTGGACATGATGGATGTTCGTCGGCATCAAGCTCTGCTTATTGTCGATGAATGTTTCCTGTGCACGGTGGTCAATGATTACTTCCCCTTCAGGACCGGAATTGAAAGCAATCCACTGTTTCTTATGATCCAAGTTTTCTGCTTCTTTGTCGGTTACGAAGTAAGTTCCCTTCGCCTTTTGATAAACGGCATCATAGACGATTCCGGGCGTCGTTGCTTTACCCAGGAAGGAAGAAATTCCGGATGCCATGGATATCTTAAAGGCATCAATCTTGGACTTCATTCCACCGGTGCCTACTGCACTTCCCGGATCACCGGCTGCAGCTTCGATTTCCGGTGTAATTTCGTGGACTTTATCGAGTAGTTCAGCATTTTCATTTTTACGTGGATCGTCATCGAAAAGTCCATCAATGTCAGATAGAATGATTAGTTGATCTGCATCGACGAGTCCAGCTACTTTAGCAGAAAGCGTATCGTTGTCTCCGAACCGCAGTCGATCGATGGTAATGGTATCGTTCTCGTTTACAATCGGGATGATACCGCGTTCTAAGAGGACATTGATTGTGTTACGTGCATTGGTATAACGATTTTCGTCTGAGAAGTCGCTTCTAGTGATGAGAATTTGTGAGCCCATATAGCCGTGGGACAGGAAAAGATCGGAATAAGATTCCATCAATAATCCTTGGCCAATGGATGCTGCGGCTTGTTTTTCCGGAAGGGAACTTGGGCGTTCCAGACAACCGAGTTTGCGATAGCCTGCCGCTACGGCACCTGAGGATACGAGTAAAACTTCGTGGCCGTCGTCCTTCAAACGGACGACTTCATCTACTAATTTTTCTAATTTACGTCTGCTGATTTCACCATGCATACTGGTAAGAGAACTGCTGCCTATTTTAATTACTACCCTTTTTTTCTGTTGAGTCAACCTATCACTCCTATTTAACATTTTCGCATCTATTGATTCCGCTTATTTACTTCCTACAAGTAGTCCTTCTAATTCTTTACTTAGTTCCTTGGAACGTCCTGCTGCACCCAAGATTGCCTGGGAAATGGCATGACCTCCACCATTGGCATCCAAAGCTTCTAAACCTGCTGCAGTCGTACCGTTCGGGGATGTCACATTTTCACGCAGCTCCGTCGGGCTTTCTTCTCTTTCCAACATCATCTTGGCTGCTCCAAGTAATGTCTGTGCTCCGATCTCGCGTAAGGTTTCGCGGTCCATGCCTTCCGCACGTCCCGTTTCTTCAATATGCTCCATTAGATAATAGAAGTAAGCCGGTCCGCTACCCGCAATTCCAGTAAATACATCCATTTTGTCTTCATCAATAATGAAAACTTCTCCGATGGAACGAAGCAGGTCCTTAGCCACTGTGACATTCTCCATGTCTACGAATGCTCCCGGACAAATCGCCGTAGCGGATTCCCGAAGCATGCTCGATGTGTTCGGCATGACACGGATCACTTTCTGTCCTTCGTTTAAGCGCTCCTCCATATAAGATGTGGATATACCTGCAAGAACAGATACGAGCACTTGATCAGCAGTTAATTTATCTTTCAAGTCCGCTAAGACTCCATCAATATCTTTTGGCTTCATTGCAAGAATGAACTGGTCGATTTCCGAATAATCCAGATCATCTTTCAATACTGTACGCACGCCGTATTTATTATAAATTGTATTTAAACGTTGTTGATTACTTCGATTGGTTACAACGATGTTGTCCGCTGGAATATTGCCGGATTCCACCATTCCGGATATCATCGCTTCAGCCATTGAGCCTGCACCTAGAAAAGCAATCGTTTGTTTAATCATTTGGGTTAATCTCTCCCGTTCGCGTTTTTTGTTCGCTTTCTTCAAGACGTTTTTCATAATAACACTGGCAGATAGTTATTCAAGGGTTTTTCGGCAAGTCACCTCTCTAAGAGCCAATTAGTGAGTGTAAACGGTTTCAAGGAGAGATATATCCACTTCACACCGTCTCATCGTGAATAATCTCGGCTCATGATTGTATATGCGGGTTGAATTTTCTAGAAAATCCCGATAAGCGCAAATTAACTGAATTAACTGATAAATTAAAGTGAGTCCAAATAAAAAAGACATCTGTTGATCCTACCTCAACAGATGCCCTTATTCTTCGTTAATAAAGTGATTCAGCTTTGCCAGCTGCGCGTTCAGTTCTCCTATAGGTACAAAACGTGCCTTTCGAAACCATTCTTTCCCTTCTGAATAAACAAGGACCGCCGGGACGGTCATGACTGAATACTGTCCGGCTACTTCAGGAAGTTGATCGGTATCGACATGTCTCGCCTCAATCTCTGGATAATCCTCCAGTAATTCCTCTACTTGAGGATACAGACCATGACAAACGGAACAGCCTTGTCGGGAAACGTAAAGGACGGACAAGCCTTTCCCTGCGACAAACTCATCCACTTCCTCTATAGAGTGTAATGATTTCAATATGCTCACCTCCCTTTTCATTATATCAGGATTCGGAATGTTTTACTTCTTGTAAAACTTGAATCACTGTAGTCGATCCGGAGGTGGCTGGATATGCTTCTTCTGTTCGACTTCTTGGAATATATCTGGATTACCCTTTCCATTCCTATCCTGTGTACCATTCAACTGCAACGCCTGCAGAATACGATTCAACTCTGTGTGGATCATCTGAACATCTTGTTTCGTCGCAGGTTGCTTCAAGTCTTTCCATTCATAACCGATCTGTCCATTCGGTTCCAGGGTAGCCGTTTTCACATCTTGGATGGAGGTAACGTTCAATTGCCTCAGCTTCATCTCCAATTGATCCACAGTGAAGCGTAACTTCTTCATGTTTTTCTCATTCATACGACCATTTTCTATGATAGAGACGGATCGTCCTGTAAGAAATCTCTCCATAAAATCAAATTTTACCTGAGCGTATTCCATGAGCATCAGCGTCAATACCAGGACACCGCCTACCCCGAAGGTGACCCAGATATTTTTGCCGGCTACCGGCTGTATCAACAAGGATCCAATGGCAATCATAATTACTGTTTGGGACAAGGTCATTTGTGAAATCGACTTTCTGCCGGCTATTCTTAGAATAATGGTGCCGACAAATATGATCAAAATCGCTTTCCATATCCAATCCATCGCTCTCACCTCCCTATGTATGCTTTCCAAAATAAATTGGTTTATCCTGCAAGATGAATCATTATTATCCAATTTCCTCAATTATACTGATAAGCAACAGTATGCGTCTGTTGTGATTCGCAGGAGATGCTTTGCAGAAGGTGGGATTAACGCGGATCTTTTTCAAGCTCCAGAATAATTGAAAAAACCGGTATCGCCCGATACGTGATAACCCTTATAATGGAAGTAAGCCAAGGATAGGAGAGAATGCCGTGTACGCTTTTTATTTTGGAATCATTCTTGCCGTATCTGTCACAGCCCTCATCGGGACGGTTTGGATTGCCCGATCTGTGTCAAAAGAGGAGGAAAATCCCTCGTACGAAAATGATGTAAACAATCTGAAGGACGACCGGAGGAATTCCAGCAGCATTCCACTACTGTCGACGATATATGCCATTACTTTCGCTGTTACTATTGTGCTCGTATGGATTTTCATCTTTTGAGCAGCCGTCTTTTCGGGTTGTATCTATTACATGATCCGCGAGGCCGGTCGGATCAACCTGAAGCAGATAATGGTCTTCCGCCGGCCAATACCGTTCTCTGAACTTATGAATATCCTTTTGTGTTTCTGATGATTCCCGCTGAAAGCGCACATCCCTGTCGCAATCTAGAAATACAACATAATCAAGAAAGGTACGCCATTCTTCGCGCTGCAGGAAGACACCTTCTATGAAAATAACACAGGCTTCCGGAAGTCGCGTTTCCTTCCATTGATGGTCATCTGCATCAGGGGCATAGTAAGGAAGACAGACCTTATCCTTCTCGCGCACAAAGCGGAACAAATGCTCCTGCAGCCATTTCACTTTCCATTGAAAATAGTAGTATTCCTGCCAGGAAGGGTATCCCGTTTGATACCGGTCTTTCCAGTTTACGATGTGATCATCCAAATGAAAGACTACCGTATGGATTCCTTCTTCTTCAAATCTTTGACACAGGTGATGCACGAATGTCGTTTTTCCCGATCGGCTCCATCCATCAATTCCGACAATCACTCTGCCTTTTAAGCTTCGCTTCTTCTCCTCTGCCTCGTACATGCTGTTCCCCTCCCCTTTCCACTGCCCGAGGTATACCGGCCCCTCACAGAGCATAGAATGTACAACCATTGTCAGCAATCCACTCAAAACATATATTCCCAGTTATTTCTGTACATACTTCTATTAAACAGTAATGAGACAAAACTATGTAGTCCGATATTTTCTTTATAGAAAACAAAGGAGCTGTTTGATATGAATCCATTCGATATGTTTCAAAACCTTACCCATAAGAAAATGAGCTTTGCCGAAGCATTCTCGCATATTAAGACGTTCATGTTGAGCGACCCCCTTGCCAATTACCGCCTGATGCTTGGTACCGATTCTCAAGTACACCCTTCCCACACGTTGTTCATTACCGGAATTGTCATTCAAAGGGTAGGCAAAGGAGCTTGGGCTTGTTTCCGCAAAGAATCTGTTCCCAGGAAAATGACCACGCTCCATGAGCGCATTTCCTATGAAACTTCCCTTACAGAACAGGTAGCATCGCTGTTCACAGAAGAACGGAAGAACGAGCTGATAGAAATCGTTCTCCCCCACATTTATAAAGGGGCCACATTTACAATGGAAGGGCATCTGGACATCGGTTCCGGCGAGCGTAACAGGACCAGGGTGTATGTGAACGAAATGGTCGCAAGGATTGAATCCCTGGGAATGGAACCGAAAATCAAACCGGACTCCATTGTGGCCAGCAGTTATGCGAACCGATATACAAAATGAATGGACTCCTCCCTCTCTTCTTTTTGTTATACTTCTATTATAGAGAAACACAGGCAGAGGATGTTGATGATGAACGAAAAAGCAATGACGTCACTCGTTTTAGGCATTTTGTCGATCTTTTTACCTTTCCTCGGACTTATTACAGGAATCATGGGGATCATTTATGCCAACACCGTACTCAGCACGGGAGAGGAAGCGGAGGGAAGGAATTTAGCCATCAGCGGTAAGGTGTGCAGTATTATTGGTTTATGTCTGCAAATCCTTGTTATCATAACCGTTATTCTTGGGTATCTATTCTTCACACGATTGATTTTTGGATACAACTAAAGAGGCGCATACATCAAATGTATGCGCCTCTTTTCAGTTTCACAAAACATAATTTTTATTAGATGAGAGATGTACTGCAGAAGGTGTCGTTTTCTCTTCGACAGCATCTTTTCTGGTTATAAACAGGGCAAGCAGAACGGCCAGCATGCCGGCAGTAAGTTTGCCGATGATAACCGGCAGGATCATCTCCGGTTCAACCCCGGCAACGAAACCGAGATGGCTGCCGATGACGAAAGCCCCACTCACCGCAAAGGCGGAATTGATCACCTTACCGCGCGGGTTCATCTCCTTCATCATTGCAAACATGGGCAGATGATGCGCTAAGGAAGCAAGCAGTCCGGTAAGCGCCGTTTCGTTCACGCCCAGTACACGGCTCCAAGCAGAGAAATACTTTCGGCAGTAGTGATTCAGAATGGTTACAAACGGATAGGCCCCAGCAAGCGTAATGGTAATCTTACCTACGATAATGATCCCTTCAGAAAAAGGAGCCATACCAGGGATCAGGACAAGCCCCGTCAATGTTTCAATGGCAATCAGCAACAATCCGATCAACAGGATCGCTTCCATACCCTTGCCTAAATAAGCGAACACTCTAATCGTAAGCCTACGAAAAAGAAATAAACCTGCGCTGACAAGTACTGCTAATAAGATGGCAGGGAGTAACTGTTTGAACATCCACCCCCATTCAAATCCGGCGGACGCTCCTCCAACAAGGCAGCCGAGCGGAATGGTCGCTATACCAGCAAGGACTCCTTTCGCAAAGTAAGGACTGTCCTCCTTTTTGATGATCGTAAGCGCGACCGGAATCGTAAACACGAGTGTCGGTCCCATCATCGTTCCGAGGAGCGTCCAGGAAAACAGGGCGGCCCTGCCATCGACCGCCAGCGCCTCCGACAAAGGGTACGCCCCCATATCTATGGCAAGCACCATGGAAGCAAAGATGGAAGGATCTGCTCCGAACCACTGAAATGCCGGAGAAATTACGGGCGCCAGCCATTCGGACAAAACGGGAGCAAGAGAAATGATCCCAATCATGGATAAGGCGAGCGAACCCATCATCGTAAACGCTTCATAGAAACGTGCCCCGATTTTAAGGCGGTTATTTAGAAAATAATAATCAAATGCTCCGGCAACCATAAACAGGCACAGCAGAATGAGTACGCCGTCATTGAACCACAAAACCCCATCCCTCTCTTCCCTCTAAAAAAGACTCCCGGGCCCCAGGAGTCTTGATCCATTTATTATCCGATGCTGCATGCAGCAGAACCGTTTTTCTGCAAATATTTCTGATGGTATTCTTCCGCTTCAAAGAAGGAGGTCGCTTCTTCCACTTCCGTGACGATCGCCCGCTTGAACGTCCCCTTCTCCTCCCACTCTTTAATCTTCTCTTCCGCAATATATTTCTGACTCGCGTCGGAATAGAAAATCGCTGAGCGGTACTGATGTCCTACATCAATTCCCTGCTTGTTCTTAGAAGTAGGATCATGTGCTTCAAAGAAAATGTTAATTAATTCGGAATACGTAATTCTTGTCGGGTCATATTCGATTCTGACGGCTTCCGCGTGCCCCGTTTTACCTGTTTTGACTTGTTCGTAGGTTGGATTCTCCAGTTTCCCGCCGATATAGCCGACCTTTGTAGCTGTTACGCCTTCAAATTTCTCAAAAAACGCCTCTACTCCCCAAAAACATCCTGCACCGAAAATAGCTGTTGCCATTTGACATCTTTCCCTTCCCTTAACGCAACTTCTATCGAGAGCCTTTACGGTATAGTAAACAAAAAGACCCCTTTTCTTATCCAGTAAGAAAAGGGGGTCGTAAATATCCGTACGATCCTCTCATCTCTTAGAGCAATAAATACTCTACAGGAATTGGCACCGTTCTCGTCAATTGTACAATTGATTCGATGGTTGCCGGGCATCAAAGGGCCAGTCCCTCCGCCTCTCTGGATAAGAAGTTTCCGTTATTATTTAATTTAAGTTAATTTACATACTACAACGTTTTTCCAATGAAGTAAAGGGGGAAGCTCAATTTTTTTGTAAGGACTCTCCCTTCATTCTATGCAGGAACAACAACGGGAATGACGATAATCAGCCTTGACTATTCGTTGTGTAAACTTCTTCAAACGGCTGGACGATGACAAATCCATCCCCTTCGAATTTCATCTGAATGGATTCCCCGCTCCCTCTGCCGATGAAAGTCTTGAAACTGACATCTGTCTTGAAAGCAGGCTCCAAATGCCCGGACCAGGCAACTGTTGCATGAGGATCGGTCAAAACAGGCTGACCGGGCTTCACTAATAAAGTCAGCGGTTCATAATGAGAGGTAATAGCTACACGACCACTTCCGGAGAGAGTAACGTTAAACAATCCGCCGGATACCATACCGGCTACTTTTTTCATCAATTTGATGTCCCAGTTTATGCTCGGTTCAAAGGCCAAAAGGTCATTGCCGTTCACCGTCAGCGTCTCATTGTCCAAGTCAAAGATTGTAATCTTCTTACCTTGATCAGCGAGGTATAATGCCCCCCTCCCTGTTGCTTTCATAAGAGAGCTTCCCTCTCCAGTCATCGCCTTCTTGAACAAGCGGCCCACTCCATGCTCCAATATTCCTTCCCTTTCAAATTTAATATCTCCGTTATAAGAAATCATAGACCCGGCTTTCGCCCACACCTGGTCCATCAAATTAACTTCCAATATCCTCGGGGTTTCCAATTCAAAGTAATCGTTTTCCGAATCGTCCTGCTTCGTCTGCCTGATAAATTCCTGTATTGAATAATTTCCCATCCTGATTCCTCCCTCAATGATTGGCCAATGTAGAAGCTCATGATTGTCATACGTTTCCATACCCGCTAATGTTTCAACTTACTCAAGTCCTTTTCTTTACGTATCAGCACTACTGTTATGGTAGACTCGGGTTACCATGTCATTACACAAAAGGAGAGCTATATATGTATGGTTTAGATGAGAAAAGAGAGCAGCTGCTCGAATATGTGAGGGAGATTCCCGCCTCCAAACATACGGTGAAACCGGCAGAAAATCGCTGGTCTATTATGGAAGTATTGGAGCATTTGTACTTAATCGAACAGTTCGTCATCCATCAGGTGAACAGATCACTTAAGCAAGGAGATCAGCAGCAGGTGACGGAAAAACCAGTCCATAAGGTAACCAACCGCTCTTACACATTGGAAGCTCCAGAGTCTGTTCGTCCAAAGGGTATTTTTCATAACCTGAAGGAAGCGGAAGACGGACTCAAAAAATCAAGGGAAGCTACATTATTCCTCATTCATAATAAAGAAAAAGAAACGTTGCAGAACCGAGCATTTCCACATCCTGCTCTTGGTGACATGAACCTGGAACAATGGGTCGAATTTATCGGCTGGCACGAACTTCGCCACCTCGATCAGATCAAAGAAATTAACCAATCTTTAAATACATGATTAAACCCCCCGGAGCTTTACTCCGGGGGGTTGTATTATGCTTGACCTTTGTAATCTTCAGGCTTAATTTCTTCTCCGTTCTTGCCGGTATAGCGAAGACCCCAGCCTGTCCAGGCAGCAATCAGCATGACAATCAACAGTCCCCAGCCCTGGAATACGAACGGGAATACTTCTCCGGGTCCGATAACAGGAAGGAAGTCATACTGCTCAGCCGCTCCTCTTACAGTCGTCCAGGCAAGCAGGACACCGCCGCTCCAAGGGAAGATATACCCGAGTGAAGAAGTGACAGTATCAAGAAAATTGGCACGTCTGTAAGGATGAATGTTCAACTCTTTTCCTAGCTTCCTCACAAACGGTGCAGCCGCAATTTCTGCCGCTGTATTAATGGTGATGAACATATTGAGAAACGCCACAATACCAAAAATCGACAGCTCTGCTCTGCGTACCACGTTATTGATAAGTCGAAGGAAGAAATTCTTGATAACATCCATCGTTCCAGCTACTTCCAGAAGGTAGGCAGCCGCCAAAATGAACAGGATGAGGACAGCCATGTTGAAGTAGCCGCCGATTCCATCGATCAATGCTCCTTCTACCACCGCTTCTCCAGCTTCATTTTTATAAATATGAAGCACTTCTGTCAAAGAAGTCCCTGATAGAAAGATGAATACGACGGATGCTAGAATTCCCCATGATAAAGAAGTCAATAAATGCTGACCGCTCAACGCCAGGTAAAGTACGAGCGCAAAAGGAATCAGCATGACAAGACCGTTCGGCGATACTTCATTCTGAAGCTGTGAGATGATGGCTTCGCTGCCGGTCTCCCCACCGCCTCCGAATGTAACGAATAAAATAAGTGCAGGTATTGCAGCTGCTATGGAATACTTAAATCTTGACCGTACAACACCGGGGACGTCCGCTTCCTGTGTCGTAGCTGACACGATCGTCGTATCAGAAACCGGAGCCAGGTTATCTCCAAATACCGCTCCACTCAATATTGCAGCCAGAAGCAGCACAGGATCTGCTCCCAGAATGACACCAGCCGGATACATCAACACACCAAACGTTGCTACTGTACCGTAACCTGTACCTACGGCTGTAGCAAATAATCCGGCAAGCAGGAAGGTGATTCCGACGAACATGCCCCCCTCAAGGCCGGTCTGAAACCCGAACCAGATAAGGCCATCCACCAGACCACCCGCAGAAAGCATATTTGCAAACATACCCGCCCAAAACCATGCAATGATGGCAACTATACCGACAGGCTGGGCCATACCTGTAATTAATGCTTGAGCATAGTCCGCCCATTTCGATCGGCAGAAAAACAAACCAAGTGCGATCCCGATCACCATACCAAGCACTAATCCCTGCTCCGTTACTAATTCTGTAACGCTTAGTACTATTGCCCAAATGATGAAGAACACCAAAGGAATCGTCGCAGCAAAGACTCCCCCGCGGAACTCTAATCGATCTACTGATTTTTCCCCTAATGCCTCGTCAACCACTTGATCCTTTTGTCTGTCTGACATCAGATGTCCTCCTTCTATCTCTTGTTCTGTCTAGTGATGCACTACTACAGTTTACCACCAAGTGTATAGACATATAAACAGCGAATTTTTAACACTTTAAAGCGTTTGGTTATATGTGTAAACGAATCTCCTTCCAGCTTCCAACTCTGGAAATTATCCCTCTTTACGCTGGATGAACGAGAAGCTAAAATAACACAAACAAACCGGGAATTTTCCGTCTTATCCTACTGTAAATGACAACTTTCTCACGGTCCGTAACGAGCATAAGTGTTTGACTATACAAATTATTCTGATAACATTATGAAACACAGCCATTACTCCATATTATTTCCAACAGGAAGGTGAAAATGTGACTACGAAAAGAAAAAGCAACGATCATACAACCCCTCTAAGACGTGACATCAGATCCCTCGGCAAAATGCTCGGGCATGTCCTCGTCCATCATGGAGGAGAAGAATTATTGAATAAAGTGGAAACGATTCGACAATGGACGAAAGACTTGAGAAGTAACCCGGACCCTGCCACTTATCAGCAATTGAAACAGGAAATTCAAAACCTCGAACCACCGATGCGGGCCCAGGTCATCCGCGCATTCTCAATCTATTTCCACCTCGTCAACATCGCTGAACAAAATCACCGGATCCGCCGCAGACGAGAATATCAGATAAGAGAGGATCATGGTGTCCAGCCCTTCTCTCTAGAAAGCGCCGTACTTAACCTGAAGAACAATAATTTCTCCAAAGATGTCATCCAGGATGTGCTCCACCATCTCTCCTTGGAATTGATCATCACTGCCCACCCGACGGAAGCGACGAAACGAACCGTTCTTGAGATACAGAAGCGGATCGCAACAATCCTTCAGAAACTTGACCATCCACAGTTGACGCAAAGAGAACGGGAAAGCCTTCAGGAAAGTCTTCAGAATGAAGTAACTGTCCTTTGGCAGACGGACGAGCTCAGAGAAAGAAAACCAACAGTAATGGATGAAGTAAGAAACGGCCTTTATTATTTTGACGAGACGCTGTTTGATGTCCTTCCGGAAATTCATCAGGAACTGGAAGCGAGGCTCGAAGAACAGTACCCGGACGAAGAATGGTCTGTACCAAATTTTCTCCGTTTCGGATCCTGGATTGGCGGAGACCGTGACGGAAATCCGAACGTCACCCCGGACATTACTTGGGAAACATTACAGAAGCAGCGTACCCTTGTACTCAAAAAATACAGAAACGTTCTCATAGAATTGATGAAACGGTTCAGTCAGTCTTCCGCTCTGGTGAACGTTTCCAACGAGCTTAAACAGGCGATCGAAAAAGAAGAAGCACTGCTTCCATCCGGCAAAAAGTGGCGGGTAGACAAAGAGATTTATCGAAGAAAGTTCGCCATCATTTTGGAAAGGCTGGAGCAGGTGGGTCAATCTGATACCGGATATACGCATGCGGAAGAGCTGTTGGACGACCTCCACCAAATTCAGAGAAGCGCTCAGGCACACCAACCTGGAAGCATTGAATTGAAGAAGTTGAAAAAGCTTATCCGCCAAGTCGAGTTGTTCGGCTTCCACCTGGCAACTTTGGATATCCGGAATCACAGCGGTGAGCACGAATCGGCTGTCAGCGAACTGTTACGTAAAGTCGGCATCGTTGACGATTACGCTGCCCTTTCCGAGCAGGAGAAGCTGAATACATTACAGGATGTTTTAAAGGATCCGCGTCCGATATCGCTTCTGAACGAGGATTATACCGAATCGACCCAGGAAATGCTCAACGTCTTTCATATGATCAGAAAAGCACACCTTGAATTCGGAAAGCGATCCATTGAAGTTTATCTAATAAGTATGAGCGAATCCGCAAGCGATCTCCTGGAGGTGCTCGTTCTGGCCAAGGAAGCGGGCATTTACCGCCTTCATGCTGATGGATCCGTCGAAAGCAACTTGAATATTGCCCCATTATTGGAGACAGTGGATGATTTGGTCGCGGGACCAGATATTCTAAAAACACTGTTTGAAATGGACCTGTACAGTAAGCATTTAAACATCCGCGGCAACAAACAGGAAATCATGCTTGGATACTCGGATGGCAGTAAGGACGGTGGGACACTGACGGCCAACTGGAAGCTATATAAAGCGCAACAGGAAATCCATGATATGGCTCATGCCTATGACGTCAGCCTTAAATTCTTCCACGGACGCGGCGGCTCCCTCGGCCGGGGCGGCGGGCCACTTAACCGAAGCCTGCTTTCCCAGCCTGTGGAAACGCTTGGAGAAAGCGTGAAGATTACCGAACAAGGAGAAGTGTTATCCTCCCGCTATCTGCTTCGTGATATTGCTTATCGAAGCTTGGAGCAGGCAGCATCTACTCTGCTCGAGGGAGCTGCGAACGTTTCGAAAGAATCAGAACAAGGCCATCACCGGGAAGAAGTCTGGGAACAGGCGCTTGATGACATCTCGGATGTATCGCTTGAGAAATACCAATCGCTTGTTTTCGGTGACTCCGACTTCTTAACCTACTTCAACGAAGCGACACCACTTCAGGAAGTAAGCCAACTGAATATCGGCTCCCGGCCAAGCAAACGGAAAGACAGCTCCAAGTTCGAAAATCTGCGGGCTATTCCATGGGTATTCGCTTGGACGCAGAACCGCCAGCTGCTTCCTGCCTGGTACGCTTCCGGTACAGGATTGGCTTCTTATGTGGAGAAAAATGAAAACAATCTCGCTACATTAAAGCAAATGTACGAAAACTGGCCGTTCTTCCATTCCACCATCAACAACTTGCAGATGGCGTTAACGAAAGCGGATATTCAGACAGCAAAAGAATATACAGCCCTCGTAAATGACCAGAAACTCGGCGAACGTATCTTCAAGAATATCGTGGAGGAATATGAGCGAACGAAGGAAGTATTACTGAAGATTTCCGGTGATCAAGAACTGCTTGATCATCAGCCGACAATCAAAGAATCCGTCCGACTAAGAAATCCTTACGTGGATCCTCTTAACTTCCTGCAGGTAGATTTGATCAAGAAGCTTCGGGATGTCGATGGGGACGATGAAGAGACTCTGACAGAAGTGCTGCTGACGATCAGTGGAATCGCAGCCGGGCTTCGAAACACGGGTTGATTTCAGCACAATTTTATACTATCTAAAAACCCGGCCGTTACGGCCGGGTTTTCTTGTTTTAAGCGGTTAAAAAAACGTGATCGTTAATATAACTTCCCTTGACGATACATAATAGTGGATAACTTCATGACAGAGTGTATATAACAATTTTGGCGCAGTGGAAACGGATCACCAAAAAATTGTGGGAGAATCGTATCCATCGTTCCTTTCATTTTCTGAAACAACCGCCGGAAAATTTCGTCCTCTTCCATAAACTGCGCTTCTTTCCCTTGTACCCATTCATAGTAAGAAACGATGACACCTCCAGCGTTTGCGAGAATGTCCGGAACAATCAGTACCCCTTTATCCGCTAAATATTTGTCTGCCTCCTCTGTTATCGGACCATTGGCACCTTCCACTATGATTCGTGCTTGGATGGAGTCTATATTGTCTTCACGAATTTGATCTTCGAGTGCAGCGAGAATCAATACATCGACATCGGCTGAAAGCAAATCGTCCCGTTCTCCAAGTTCTGCTTTAATCTCGTGAGCACGCAGTTCCTCCTCTGTTGCAGGAAGCTCTCCGTTGTTTTCTTTAGCAAAGTGTACAAGGGCCGGAACGTCCAATCCATCCTCATTGTAAAGCAGAATGTGGGCATCGCTGACTGCAACGATTTTATTCTGAAGATAATTGCACTGGTACGCTTCCAAAGCAGCAACCGACCCTAAGTTTCCAAAGCCTTGAACTGCTATCTTCAATTTCTTATCTGCATGTTCCAAAGCGGTTTTCGCAAAAATATTATCCGTATCAGACAGCCACTTCTTGTTTTCCTTCACGAAGTCATGCATCATGTAACGAAACGTGAAGTAAACGCCTTTCCCTGTCGCCTCCCGTCTTCCCAGAGAACCACCGTTGACAATGCTTTTCCCCGTAAAACTGTTCCGGTACGGCTCTCCGGGATGGGTACTCTTGAACTCGCCCATCATCCAGTCCATCTCTCTTTCTCCAGTTCCAACATCAGGAGCCGGTATATCCTTATCAGGGCCGATGATATCGTTAAAGTACTGGACGTATTTCCTACAAATGAGATTGAGTTCTTTCACAGAATAATCTTTCGGATTGATGACAACACCACCTTTGCCACCCCCGAAAGGCAGCTCATGAAGCGTGTTCTTAAGCGTCATCAGCTTGGCAAGATTGGCCACCTCTTCTTCATTCACGGACTCATGAAAACGAATCCCTCCTTTATAAGGGCCGACGGTGTCACTATGTTGTACCCGGAACGCCGGTATCCGGACGATCGTCCCGTTTTCAAGGGTAATTCGGAGAAATGATTTATGGACATGGTTCGGGGTAGACAATAGAGCAGACAAAGAGTGATAGGCCTGTTCCCTCGTCTGTGCTTTTAAATCCGGAAGAAACTCTTCATCTTCCATAATTGCTTTCAACGATTCTTCAATGATTGATTGTTGTTTATGCATGTATCAATATCCACCCTTCTATTCCTACTATTTATCCTTTAGTTCCATGTACCCCCACAATTTGCAGTGAAACGTTTTCAAGTAATTAAATGGTAAGGATTATAGCGAAGAGTATAGAAAGGCCCCCTCCGAAGATCGGAGGGGGTTAAGATTTATCCCAGGATGTTGTATCCGGAATCGACATATACAATTTCTCCCGTTACCCCACGGGAAAGGTGGCTCATCATTGCAAGAGACATATCCCCTACTTCTTCCTGAGTCACATTCTTCTTCAACGGAGACGTTTCTTCAATCTTGTGAAGGATTTCATTGAACGAAGGGACACCTTTTGCCGCCAGCGTACGGACAGCACCGGCTGAAATCGCGTTTACACGAATATTGTCACGTCCCATGTCTGCAGCCAGGTATTTAACAGTGGATTCCAGAGCGGCCTTGGCCACTCCCATTACGTTGTAGCCTTCTACTACCCGCTCTGCTCCAAGGTAACTCATAGCGATCAATGATCCACCTTCCGTCATATAAGGCTTACCCGCTTTCGCTACTGCAATCAAAGAATAGGCACTTGTGTCCTGTGCGAAAGCATAACCTTCTCTGGAAGTATCAAGGAACCCGCCTTTCAAGTCTTCTGCATGCGCGAAAGCGATGGAATGACAGATGCCGTGTATGACACCTACGCGATCGCCAATCGTTTTGAAGGCTTCCTGGATACTTTCATCGCTGTTAACATCACATTGTACAATAGCTTTCGCCTCGAAGTCGCTTTCTTTCAGAAGCTTCTCCAATTTCGCCTGGGAACGTTCTTTACGATAAGTAAAAATGACGTTCGCCCCTGCTTTATATAGGGATCTTGCTACGCCCCAAGCAAGGCTGCGATTGTTGGCAACTCCCATAACTACAATATTTTTATCTTTCATCTGTAATATATCTTCCATAGTGACCTCCAAGTACTCTACTGTTTTCTTCTATCTTATCATACAGAGCAACCCTATTTTTTTCCACTCCAATAAGCGCCGTCTTCCATATGGGCAAACGGAATATCCGTGTCGACCTCACCTTCTATCCTCTCGAATCCCAACTCGGCACCGGTCAACCATTTCCCGAAATCAATTTCTACTGGTTCTCTATCTCCACCGAGCGCCATCCACGCTTTTTGTTCCTGGGGAAGATAACCGGATGTGTGGATGGTTCCCGCCCAATTCCTATACTGTTTAGAGAAAACCCCTCGATCGGTATCATTCATTAAACGAAAGGCGTCCATGGCACTCTTTACTTCTGGCCGATTCGACTGGATGGCGTCCATCCGCTTCATCGAATCCACAAGGTGATTCCGGTTCTCTTTCGTCATGATTTCAAAGTGATTCGTGCACACATCGGACTGCCGGACCTCCACTCCCCTTGGAGAGGCTTCGACAATGTAGGTTTGATTGCTTCTATCAAAAACCGTATAACTAAACGAATGGCGATGGGGTATCTCCTTCAGCATGTCCACTGCTTCCTGTACATCAGCACAGGATTCCAAGATCATGCGTCCAATCATACAGCAGATGAAACCATCGCCCGGACGTTTGCGATGCATGAAATTATACCCCATCACCAACCCTTTTTCATTCATTCCATCCATTCTGCCGGTAATTCGCTGAGTTGGACCTATGATGGCGTACCCCTGATCGGTCGGTTGGAAAAGGCTGTACCTTCCTTCGTAAGTCTTCGGCATATAATCATAGTTGCGGATCATATAACCATCGCCTGTCATGATGGAGCACCCGGAACGTTTGTAATCAATTCTATATCCTCCAAATTCCATCAGCACCTGTTCCATGGGCCATCCCAATCCATCTCTTAAGCCGAGCAGTTCCTCCCATAAGCCTGGAGCAAATCGGACAATAGCTGCTTTCACTTCCTCTGTCTCCACGACAAATCTGGGCTTACGTACTTTCCATTGTTTCTCCCTATTCTTCACTGTCCAGCTCCCGGCGAGCTGTTGACCCTGATATAACCCGAAGTCATAATGCGAGCCCCTGAACGAAAGAATATCACTATATATCTTCTTCATCGTAAATTTTCCTTTCTCTATTACGTGCCTATCATCCAATGTATCATTTTTCCACCTCCCCGACAAAGCCTCTTTCCTCCCAGTTTCCCTCCGAAGATGCGACAATAAATGATTACTTCTTCTAGTTTTTCGACGTCATCTTTGGTAGTCTTAAAACTGGAGGAATTCAGTAAGCTTTTCCGGATATTTCTGAATGGAACGTGTCGTTTCATAAGAAATTCATACTGCAAAGGGTGGTGGAACTAAGATGAAAGAAGTCGTTATTTTGGGGGGCGGCTACGGGGGTATGCACACACTGCACGGTCTGCTGGATAACATAGGAGATGATGTGCGCATCACCGTCGTGGACAGAAACCCTTATCATTCTTTAAAAACGGAATTCTATACGATTGCCGCCGGAACCGAATCGGACCGACATGCTCGTGTGGATTTCCCGAAACATGAACAAGTTCGCTACGTGTTTGATGAAATTGAAAAGATTGATGTTACGAATGAGCAGATCTTATTAAAAGGGAGCGAAAATGTTCCCTACGATTATTTACTTATAGGGCTCGGCTGTGAAGACAATTATCACGGCATCGTAGGAGCACAGGAATTCACAGAAAGTGTCCAGACGTTCTCAAAAGCCCGAAGCGCAGGATATGCGATTAATAATTTAGATGCTTATGGCAGCGTAACCGTGGTAGGAGCAGGGTTGAGCGGGATCGAAGTCGCTTCAGAAGTTCGTGAAAGCCGCTCAGACTTAAACATCCGCCTGCTGGATCGTGGGGAAACCGTCTTAAAAGCTTTTGATTCCAAGATTCAAAACTATGTAGAGAAATGGTTTAAAGAGAACGATGTAGAAGTGATTCATAATGCCAATGTGGAATATGTAGAGAAAGACGGCGTCTGTAACAACGGCGTTTGTTATATCAATGATGTAACCGTATGGACGGCAGGCGTACGCCCGAGTTACCTTGTCAGGGAACTGCCTTTTGATAAAGACGAACAGGAGAAAGTCATCGTCAATGACTATTACCAGGTACCTTCCCGTCCCAACGTGTATGTCGTAGGAGACTGCGCATCATCGGAACATTCTCCGAGTGCCCAGTTGGCAGGACAGCAGGGGGAGCGTGTCGCAGTCGTCTTAACAGCGATTCTTCAAGGAAAAGAACCGGACAGACCTTCCATCGTCAAACTCAAAGGAGCCCTTGGTTCTCTTGGTAAAAATGATGGATTCGGAAATATGCTTCAAAAGCCTATGACGGGAGTGCTTCCGCGTCTGGCGAAATCCGGAGTGCTGTGGTTAAGCAAACGTCACTAAAATAGGAAAGATCACACCCTGAAGGATGTGATCTTTTTTTCATTATTCATCGGACGGGGACTCTGTGGAGCAGCCTGCCAAGGTATTCAGCCAGTTCGAGCATGCCATATCTTCCCGCTTTCTCTTCCGCCTCCGAATTGTAATTCGTATTCGTATTTACATCATAGGTGTACAACCATCCATGCCTGTCCTGAATTGCTTCAATACCGGCAACCTGAATGTCATTCTCCCTTAAAAATCTTTCGTAACGGTCGATGATGTCGGGTTGATAGTTCTCCAACACTTCAAACTTTGCCGCTTGTGGAGCATCCGCCGGACAATAGGCATCCTCGATCGAACATGCGTCCGCAGGACAAAGCTCGAAGCCGTCAGACGTATCCACTCTTACGCCGTACAGAAACTTGCCGCCGACGAATTCATGACGAACGATATATGGTTCAGGTGCTTCGATATATTGCTGAATTAATGTTATACCATCAACTGGTTCTTCAAAGGCCGCACTGTCGAGGTATTCCTTCAGCGCTCCCACCGAATGGAAGAGTTGAACCCCCTGCCCTTTTCCTGCACGGTTGTGCTTCGTGATGAACGATTCGGATCCGAGGCGTTCCGCTGCTTTGATAATATTATCCTTCCCCACAGCCGATATAGTGGCAGGTGCTTCGATACCAGCCTGATTCAATGCCATATACTGATTGACTTTACTGACTTCCAGACGGAGGGCCCTGCTTCCGTTCACCACCGTCCTCCCGTGACGTTCCAGCCAGGCAAGTACAGCTTCTGTAAATTCCGGAGCATATCGATGATTTCTCGTATGGGAAGATGCGCTGATCCGATTATAAAAGATCCCTTCCGGCGGTTCGCTTGTCAAATCAAGCATTCCTTCGTCCAAATGCCATAGTTCATACGGTAGGTTCAACTCCTGCAGACGTTTGGTTAAATGGTCGGTCCACTCATCGTTCTCGTGAAGTACATAAATTTTGCTCATTGAACTGACTCCTCCCCAATCTTTTCTTCTATATTAACACAATAAACCGATAAATTTACTTGGTTATAGACATTTTTTGACTACTCTTTTCTTAAAAAACAAAAAGAAACCACCCTTCAAGGATGGTTTCTGCTGATTATGAAAGAAATATTTTCTCACAGGAAAGTGGGTGCTTTCCACATATCGCCGGTTAATCTCTCCTCCGATAGATTAACTTGCCTTTGCTGGCAGTGCATTACTCTTACCTTCTGATTTATGACGGATGAGCTGCCATACGAACCACGAAGCGACTGCAACCCAGATGATTGAGCCGATGACCATGGAAGTGGAGTAGGACATGCTGAAACCTTCCGGAGCATAAAAGATATAAGAACTTACAACAGCTGTCATGAACAAAGCGGGAACGCTGCAAATCCAATGAAACTTTTGATTTTTCAGCAAGTACATAGCTGCTGTCCATAACATAACGGTAGCCACAACCTGATTGGACCATCCGACGTAACGCCACAGGAAATTATAATTCATCTGTGTCAATAAGAATGCTGGAATTGCTACAGGGATTGCAAACAAAGCTGCTGTCCATCTTCCGTCCAGTTTCTTACTGGTAACTTCCTTAACAAAGTCCATCAACATCATCCGCGAAGAGCGCAGTGCGGTATCTCCTGTTGTGATCGGGAGCAGGATGACACCAAGGACTGCCAGTATTCCTCCTAATGTACCAAGGGTTGTCGTACTGATTTCGTTTACGACGCCCGCTGGCCCTCCGGAGGCAAGTGCTGCCTGCAGGGACTCCGTACTGCCGAAGAAGGTCATACCGGCTGCCGCCCAGATCAAAGCAATGACCCCCTCAGCAATCATAGCTCCATAGAATACCTTTCTTCCTTCACTTTCTTTCTTCAATGTTCTGGCGAGTATCGGACTCTGGGTGCTGTGGAATCCTGAAATCGCTCCGCACGAAACAGTTACCATCAGCAACGGCCAGATTGGCAGTTCATCTGGATGGAGATTCTGCATCGTCAAGTTCGGCACAGAATAGTCGAAGAAAAACAAGCCGATTCCTATAGCAGCCGCCATAAAGATAAGAATAGCCCCGAACACTGGATAGATCCTGCCGATGATTTTATTGACAGGCAGGATGGTTGCTGCCAGAAAATAAGCAAATATGATAAAGATACACGTTAAGAATCCAAGAGGTGTAACCTCAGCCATCAGCTGTGCCGGACCTGCAGTAAAGGCAGCAGTAACGAGAACCATCAGAGCGATGGAAAGAACATTGATGACCGTTTTCGGGTATTTACCCAAATATTTTCCGACAAGGGCCGGGAATTGTGCTCCATTATGACGTAGGGACAGCATCCCGGAGAAATAGTCGTGAACCGCGCCTGCGAATATGGAACCGACTACGATCCACAAGAAGGCGATCGGTCCATATAACGCCCCCATGACGGCACCGAATATAGGGCCTAACCCAGCGATATTCAAAAGCTGTATGAGACTCGCTTTCCACCAACTCATCGGCATGTAATCAAAACCGTCGTTCTTTTCATAGGCCGGTGTCGCCTTTTGGTCATCAATCCCGAAAATTCGTTCTACCACCTTTGCATATATGAGATAACCTAATAATAGTAATACGATGGATGCGACAAATGTAATCATCGCTGAGCCCCCTCTCAAATGGAATGTAAGGAGTATTTTATCTGTGCAGATGTCGAAAAACAACCCATTTTCAGAATATTTATTTTTTTATCTTTTTTTTCTTATTTGGTAGCGGATACAATGGAACCAAATGAAAAATTCCATAGAAAAGGCCGCCGGAAACTGGGTTTCGGCGGCCTTTTCTATTTTAAAACTAATATTATAAGACAGAGCTAATCTGTCTTTTACTTTTATAATAACCTGCCACCCAGAGAATTGGTTAAGTTCCCGCAGTCGTATCGATTGCAGGGTGGCATTGCTTTTAAATTATCACACATCCAGCTCCGTAAGCAAGCAGCACCTATGTATATTAACATGCAATTAAGTGAGTTGTTCTTTTAATTCCAGTGATTGGCCACGGAATCTATTCAAAAGATCATCCAGCTCCTGAGATACTCGAAGCAATTCTTCATCGTTGGGATTCTGATTATATATATCATACATTCGGACTCTCAATTCTTCAATTTGTCTTTCAAGTTTTTCTTTGTAATTCATATACTCAGCTCCTTCTCATGTAGATTACCCTTTTATTTCCTATCTAAACATTATTTTAAGCAAACTTTTACTATTCAATGAATTTCCGTTTATGAACAGTGTCGAGAATTGCCCGGGAAATAAAAAAACGTTCTGTTATTTCTGACTTCATGTTAGGATATATGAAAACATACATATGGAGGAATGTTTCATGTTTAAAGCAATTTCGACTGAAAACGCACCAAGTGCCATCGGGCCATACTCCCAGGCTGCCGATCTCGGAAATTTGGTTTTCATTTCTGGACAGATTCCTCTTGATCCAAAAACGATGGAGTTCGTTTCGGACGAGGTGAAAGAACAGACGGCACAAGTAATGAAAAACATCGAGGCTATATTGACAGAAGCCGGACTAAGCTTCCGCAATGTCGTGAAAATGAATATCTTCCTGGATTCCATGGATGATTTCACCACTGTAAATGAAGTATATGCCGGCTTCCTAGAAGAGCCTTATCCCGCGAGGGCAGCTGTGGAAGTCAGCAAGCTTCCAAAAGGTGCAAAAGTCGAAATCGAAGCGATAGCTGTAAAATCTTAGCATTTACTCACAATATTCGAAGTAAGAGAAGTTTTTTTGTCCCATTACATTAAAAAATAGCTTTATGTGTAATTCGAAAAGCAGAGCATATGCTCTGCTTTTTTTAATCTTCGTCTTTGATGTCAGGATCTTCAGGAATGGGTTCGTTCAAATACGCCTGGATCATATCTCTGTATTTTTCCATTTGTTCCAAGTGATTGTTGAATTGATGTTTATTAATGAGAAACTGCGTCCCGTCATGGACGGTTTTTATCTTATGGTGATGGACGAGATGCGTTATATAGTCAGCAGGCAGATCAAGGTACTCTGCCGTTTCTTCAATCGTCATATACATCATTTATTCACCTTCTTCTTATTTATAATCATACCATTGGCGGATTCTTTTATCTATGCGGTTTCCTTTATTTATCCATAGGGAAAATAACCGAAGTATACAAGTATCAAGAAAGGACCGTGATGGAATGGATACGTCATTAAAAGACAATCGCCACGTCAGAAAAACGAAGGAAGATGTAAAGCCGTGGATCCGCAGAATCGGACGAATCGGCTACATGGCAAAGGGAATTGTGTACTTCCTTGTAGGGATATTGACGTTTATGGCGGTACTCGGCATAGGGGGTAAAACGACCGGGACAAGCGGTATGTTCCAGTCTTTGGCCGGGGTGAAGTTTGGGGAATGGCTGCTTTGGATGATCGGCATCGGACTGATAGGCTACATTTGCTGGGTTTTAGTAGAAGCGTTCTTCGATCCACAGAACAACGGATTAGATCCGAAAGGACTGATTATGAGAACCGGCTATGTTGTAAGTGGTGTCGTTTATGGTTCTCTGGCTTATCAAGCAATCCAAATAGCGATGCATGCAGGTTCCGGAGGCGGTGATTCTAAAAAGACTATTTCCGCCCAAATTATGTCGCAGCCACTTGGTGAATGGATCATCGGAGCAGTTGGAGTTATCATCATCGGGTATGGATTATATGAATTCTTTGGTGGCATAACCGGTAAATTCATGAAAAAATTATGGACGAAAGATATGGAAAAGAAAGAGGTAAACACGGCAAAAACAGCAGGAAAATACGGCCTTGCCGCCAGAGGTATTGTACTCGGAATTATAGGTTTCTTCTTTATTCAAACGGCACTTACTTCGGATCCGGACGAAGCGAAAGGCTTGGATGGCGCTTTATCGGAATTATCCCAGCAGCCATATGGTAGGTGGATTCTCGGCATCATAGCGGTAGGTTTAATCCTTTATGGTGTGTACCAGATTGTGAGAGGCAGATATATGCGGATGAACTTCGGCAGAAAATAAAAAGAGCCTTCCCTAGGGGAAGGCTCTTCGACTTTTGTTGCGAATATACCGACGCCACATCGTCGTTTAGCTTCCTCGGAAGCATGTACTTCGTCTTACACAAACAGCTCATCGCTTCATTACTATAGCATTCTGCCCTCACAAATGCAATCGTTTTTGCATCAGAAGCTATGTGCTATACTGAAGACAAGTATAAACACCAGGAGGCAGCCATGCTTACATTTGAAGAGAAACTTGAAATCATTGAAGAATTTCCGGAATTGTCGAAACGGGAGATCTCACTCGGTCGAATCAATTTCCACTACGAGGAAAGCTTATACGAAAAACAAATAGTCGTTTACCGCCTTCATCCAAACGGGAACGGCTTCATCTATGCAGGAGAAATAGAAGACTATCCTGCTGATAACAAAGGGATGGTAAACATACGTGATATAAGTGCGGATGAACTCCGTTCTCTTATCCGCCGTTCCATTGACTCTCTCTCCCTCTCTCCTGCTGAGAAGAACCCGGTTATGGAGGAATGGTTGAATGACTACGACCAATCCCTTGTATTGATGCGGGAAGAAGATGGGTATCACGTGTATGCGGATGAACAGTTGGAAGGGGCTTTCAATACCTATAAAGAGGCAGCCAACTTCTTGGAACAAGAAGGATTTCACCGATTATAATGGAAACCCCGGCCAATCCGGGGTTTTTTATTTTTACATTTTTTATGATCATACCAATCAATGATTGCATATGGTATGGAAAGTGCCTTCGGAAGGTTTGATGCTCATGCACCCATACGTATATCACCGACAGAACCACTATACTTCTTCCATCTATTCTTATGCTCAAGGAGAGGTTAACGGGGACTCCCTCGAAGACCAAGTTTATCTTGTCGGGCAGGAAACACCCGACAGCCCCTATATTACGAACATTACACTCGTCATTCAGGATGGCAGAAACAACAAGTTTCACTCAATCCCTTTAAAGACCAATACAGGCTATAATCCGCGTCTTTTCCTCGGAGATTTCACAGGAAGCGGTACAGATGACATCCTGGTAAGTATGGACTCTGGAGGGAGTGGAGGATTTGGGTATTTTTATATCTATTCCTTCCTAGCCAATCACCCCCGGCTTCTCTTCGATTATGAAGTGTTTGATCAAACATTTGACTACAGCGTTACCTATAAGGATAACTATTTGGTTGAAGTCATCAATAACACGCTCCACTTATCCTTTATGATCGACCTCAGCAATAGGGACAAACAATATTTAGCGGACATTTATAATGAAGACGGCGCATTGAAACAACCGCTTACAGGATCTGTTTCCGGACTTAACCAGCTCTATCCTATTGATTTCAACGGAGATGGAATTTATGAATTATATGCTCTGCAGCGAATCATCGGGCAATACAATGCAGATGGACTCGGTCTCATGCAGACACCTTTAAGTTGGAAAGACAACCACTTCTCCCCCTTCTTCGACAATCAGTATGCCGCCGTCTTAGGAACGGCAGTCAATGAATAGCTCCTGCTAAAAGCAGGGGCTTTTCGTATCTTCTATGAATATTATACAAATAAGTTATATTGGTATAAAATAGGGTACAAGAAAAAGAGGTTTTAGAAAGGAGTCTATTATGACGGCACTGAATCAGCGTTTTGCTCAATACTTAGCGGACAATCAGACCACATTAGTAAATGAACTGTTACCAAAAACATTGGACGAGCTGCAGATCAAATATACAGAATCAGAATTGAATTACCACTTCGAAATGCTCCGCCTGCTACTCGATCGCGTTGCGAAAAGTCTATTACAGCACCCAGACGAAACGAATGCTGCCGAAATCGGTTATGATATGGAGAACTATTTATATTCTCAAGGTATCCTGCTAAAACAAACCGTGGATGTGTTAAGTGTTTTCCGCTTAGCCTTGATCAGACATATGAGGAAATCAGAATTTATTTATGAAGCAAAAGTAGATGAAGGCTTTCTCGTAACAGAGGAAATCGTCGCAGCATTTGATGCAGCAATTCGTGCGACGACCGCGAATTATAATTGGACGAAAGAAAAAGAACATACGGAAATGGAAAACCATTTAAATGAAATTTCCACTCCCGTCGTTCTCATCGATGAATTTCAGGCCGTCCTTCCTCTTGTGGGCGAATTCTCTCCGGAGCGATTCGACATCGTGAAGGAACATACGTTGAACAAAGTAAAAGAGCACAGCCTCCGTCTTCTTTTTATCGATTTTTCAGGGATAGCTACGTTCGATGACGTCTTTATCAACGATTTATTTAATTTGACGAAGACGATTAAATTACTGGGAACTAGAACAGTGCTCACCGGCATTCGCACAGAAATGGCCATTGCTGCGATACAATCAGGCATGAATTTCAAAGACCTAGAAACGTTTAACGACTTAAAACAAGCGCTTGTTACCATTAATGACGCTTGAGGCAGTGTATCGAAAAGACGAGCAAGAAGCTTTCCGTCTAGGAGATTACCGGAAAGCTTCTTCTACGTTTTTCTTCAATGTTATCAATGTTCGTGGTTTCCCGCGGAACCATTCCACTACCTCCTCACCGATGAACTCAAAGCCATTTTTCTGAAAGAACCGCAGACTTTGGTCGTTATCTTCGAATACTTCTGCAAATATGTTAGAAATACCATATCGGTAATGGATGATTTCAATAAATTGCTGCAAAGCTTTTGTACCTATCCCGCTCCGCTGCCGATCACCGAGGACGATACCAATATAATCGCGGTCTTTAGCGCGATACAATTCTACCTTACCGATAATTTCTCCGTCGCATTCGATGGCTTTAAGGAGTAAATCAGGCTTTTCTCCCTTAAAGTACAAATCATATGACTGCAGAAACTGCTGATAGGTTCTCGGGACATCCACCCCAGTCTTTTGCTGTAACTCCTCATCCATCTCCCACCTATGTAAAGACCTAAGATGCCTTCTCTCCACTTCTACAATTTTCACTTCCAATGATCTTTCACCTCATTAATTATGATGCATCCTTTCGCTAGCTCGAACTCTCCTTTATATACTTCTCAATAAGCTCATCATTTACTACCTATATACTCTCCTTCTGAACTTGGTAAACATAGATAAGTAATAAAATGGAAATGTAACAAAAGAAAAGTTCCCTTTCCTGCAAAACAGGCACGGATATAAAACTACCAATTACCCCCTAAAGATATAGGTGAAAATCGAAAGCTATGGATGTAATGACCTCCCCTATATATAAATAAATAAGAAAAGCGCAGCTGAGCACAGCTGCGCTTTTCTGTATTTTGTTAGCTTAAAAGAATAAGATGTGCGCCAACAAAGCTGCTATCGGAAGTGTAATGATCGTACGCTGTAAAAATATCACAAACAGCTCAAAGAAATGTATAGGAATTTTGGATTTAATCAACAGAATACCTATCTCCGACATATAGATCAACTGCGTCAGACTCATAACACCAATGACGAATCGAGTCAGTTCTGATTCGATTCCACTCCCAATGACAGATGGAAGGAACATGTCCGCAAAACCGACAATCATGGCAGGAGCTGCTGCGTAGGCTTCTGGAATCTGCAGCCAGTTAAGAATTGGTACGAATGGATAAGAAAGAATAGTAAAGACCGGTGTAAACTCAGCCACCACTAACGCAACGGTTCCAAGCGCCATAACAAGGGGGATTAATCCAAACCAAATATCGACAACGTTATAGACACCCTTTTTCACGACTTGACCAGCGCTCTTCACTTCATCCGCCTTCTCTACCGCTTTCTCCAGTCCCCATCGGAACGACGAAACACCTTCTGGAACATCTTCACTGATCTGTTTACCAGCAGGCTCATAATACGTGTCTTTCTTTTTAGACAGTGGAGGAATTCTTGGGCAGATGACAGCCGCTACCAAACCACAGACGACGACTGTAAAATAGAAAGGTACGAACATATGGTCAATGGAAAGGAACTTTGCGATGACAAGGCTGAAAGCAATGGAGGCAATCGAGAAATTAGTCGCGACTACACTAGCTTCGCGCTTTGTATAATACCCTTTCTCATATTGCTGGGTCGTCAATAACACCCCGACCGGCGCACTACCCATCCAGGAGGCAATGGCATCCACAGATGAACGTCCCGGAAGCTTAAATAAGCCGTACATCGCTTTCCGGACAACTGTACCGATCAAATCCATTAAACCGAATTCCAACAGCAGGGGCATAAACAGACTGGCAAAAAGAAACCAGACCATCAACACCGGTACAAGGTCGAAAAGCACGACCCCTCCGGTAAGTTCCGAAGAAATAATAGATGGTCCTGCACTTGTCAACGTCAAGACTGCGAATACCGCTCCAAGAACCCGCATAGACGCCCAGAAAGGACCGACATCAAATAAATGGGCAACGACATTTCCAGAACGAATCCCCTCTTCAGGAAGCAGTTTCACCAGAATGCTGCCTGCAGCAGATAGACAGATAATGACTGTCATAAACAAAGGAATTTGTTCGGAAAAGGCTCCCTGTAGAGCATCCGCCATGATCCCGAGACCAATGGTTACTTTTCCACCAATAGAAATAGGTACCATGAACAAAAGAACACCTATAAAAGAAGGAATGAGGAACTTTAACCATTGTTTAGTCGTGTAAGAATTAGTCTGTTGCAGGGTTTCTGTAGATTTTGTATTTTCAATAGCCATACTGGTCCTCCTCTATGTTCAATCACATATATATAGTATCAATATTAAATAACTATACATTCCATTGCATAAAGATTCAACAGTAGATTAGAAGATTCTTCTTTTTTCTTCTTATTTTACGAAAAGACAAAAAAACCGAGTACTCCTTCATAAGGAATACTCGGTTTCTATTGAACTAGGAAGGATGATACATCTTATAAAAACTATATCCGTGCTTTATTAACACTTTAATTACAGAGTAGGTGGGCACGGCGATAATCATACCGACAATTCCATACAAAGGAGCTGCCACGACAAGAAGAAGGATGACGGTCAACGGATGAATGTTCAACCGTTCCCCAAAAACATAAGGTGCCACAAGATTACTCTCTAACTGCTGGACAACAACGATGGTCACTATAACATAGATGGCAAGCTGGGGTTCCTGCATTAATGCGACCACGACTGCAGGAATGGAACCGATGACAGGCCCTACAAACGGGATGACACAAGTGAATGCCAGAAAAACACCCAGAACGAGCGCATAATCGAGGCCGATCAGCAGATACCCAATATACGTCAACACCCCGTCTACCGCGGCTATAGTCACCTGCCCGAGTATATAAGATGATATCGTGTAATCCAAATCTTTCAACAGCTTTTCTCCTCGCGGCTTATGCTCCGGACGGAAGGCCCGAGACAAAAACGGCACCAGCCTCTCCCCGTCTTTCAATAGGAAAAAAAGCACGAAAGGAACGATGATCATGACGGTGGCAGCCCCCGCAATAGTGGAGAACACGGTAGTGAGATGCTCGCCGATCTGCTCGGTCATTCCACCGAAATAATTCGTCACCTTCTGGGTGATAGAATTCATGGATACCATACCCATATCATTCTCCTCTATCTTCCTGCCGGCATGTTCGGCCGTATCCTTCACTTTAGACGGAAGGCTGGAAAGGTCGGTTACCTGTTGTTTAATCGTCTCTGCCAGGAATTTAAAACCGGTGTAGACTATTCCTCCTATGCAGGCAAAAAGCAGAAGGATAGCAGCGGGACGCGGAAGGAAGGGCACCCGTTCCAAAAGGTCAACAGCCGGCCTCAGCACATAAAACAAAAACCCCGCGATCAACATGGGATAGAATAGCGTTTGAAAAATAGTTTTAAATGGTTCTAATAATTGCAGCTTCTCAAGAAAGAAATAAAAAATGAGCAGCAGGATCCCTGCCGTTATGTATTTGTAATAAGGCTGCTTCCACCACATAAAAAACATCTCCTCTCTATCCCATTCATTCACTAATTCAGATAAGAATAAACCGCCAAAAATACACCTGAAAAGATGTGCGCTTATTCCCCCTTTCTTCATTAATATATCCCCACTCCTCCAGAATAGAAATTAGGGAGGCCCCAGCCGCACGCGTAAGAAATTCTAACATGGCATAAATTTTATGTTAGATTTTCTAACATAACAGGTGACAGAAAATTAAAAATGATTTATTCTGTTAACAACAACCAGAACAGGAAATGAATGATTAGTGCCGTCCTGTAGGTAGATCCCCCATTTTCACGAAAATCAAAGGATCGGGAGTGAACCTTCATGAAGAATCATTTAAGGACAGCTGTTGAAACTATGCGGGAACATTATATCCAAAAGCTGATCGAAGCCGGACAGTTCCATGCTTCGGACGAGGTTCTCCATTCACTTACACTGACAGAACTGGAAACCCTCGCAGCCAGAATCCACCGTCCATAGCTTCGCCAATCACCAAGGAGGAGAAGGGATGTCGTCCTACAAGCATAAAAAGGTCATATCAATCGGAACCGTTAATGAACTGACAGGATTATCGCTTCGACAAATACGGTACTATGAGGAGCGAGGATTAATATATCCGGAACGGACTAAGAGAGGAACAAGGAAATATTCCTTTGCGGACGTGGAAATGCTGCTCCAGATAGCAGACAAACGAGAAGAAGGGGTGCAAACCTATGAAATAAAACAGGATTTGCTGGAATCAAGCAAGGAAAAAGTAATGGAACGAATGCTGCGTGGTCAATTAAACGCACATTTCAAGCTTAACAAATAGGTTCAGGCAACCCACAGACACCCCTAGGTCTGTGGGCTTTTTTTACCTTTCTTAACAGTAACCGTGTAAATCAAAATATCTTGACTTCGAAATAAATAGAGAATAAGATAATAGTTAGAATTCAAAATATTCTTTAAGGAGAGTGTTTCCATGACTAAATTAGTATTAGATCCTGTGCACAGCAGTTTGAATTTCCAAATTAAACATATGATGGTATCCAAGGCTAAAGGAGAATTCGAGGAATTTAATGTTCAATTTTCCGGAGACCTGAATGATCTCTCATCTGCCAGCATCGCCGTAACAATTCCCGTTAAATCCATTAACACGAAGAACGAGCAAAGAGATGGACACCTCCGGTCCGGAGACTTCTTCGAGGCAGATCAATATCCGGAAATGACATTCAAGAGTACTTCCATCAAAGAAGTCTCGGAAGGAGAATTCGAAGTAACCGGAGACTTCACGATTAAAGAGACAACTAATAAAGAGACATTCACAGTCGAATACAACGGCACATCGAAGAGTCCTATGGACGGGAGCACGATCGCAGGCTTTGATGTCACCGGAAAAGTGAACCGAGAAAGCTACGGCTTGACTTACAATGCCGCAATAGAAACCGGCGGAATGCTGCTTGGCAGAGATGTGAAATTCGAAGGGAACTTTGAATTCGTCGTAGAACAATAAAAAAACCAAGACTGAGCAGCGCTCAGTCTTGATTCATTTCAAAATAATACGGATAATGCAGCCGGCAGCCGGCATTAAAAGCATGCTTACAGTTCGGACAAACAGAAGCCTTCATATAATTCTGTATGGACAGCTCGCTCTCACAGTTTCCACAGAGGACAGCAGCCTCATCCCAGCGATTCCTCGGCCAGCGTGACTTCCCATGATCCTCTAATTCATCATGACAGAAGATACATGCATAGTACGTTTGGCAGCAGTGCATTTTAATCGCAATAATATCAGTCTCACTATGATAGTGTACGCACCTTGTATTCGTATCGACAAGCTTCCCTTTCACTTCCTCCATGACTGATCCCCACTTTCTCATCGCTATTGTATCACGTGCTGAGACCACGGCGGCGAAAGAGCCACATACAGAAGAACAGTACCAGAAAACTTATGCCTATACTTAATATTCCGAGCCATCCACTACCTTCCCACAAAACCCCGGCAGCCGTGCTCCCCACAGCGACCCCGGCGTAGTAGCTGATCAAATAGAATCCGGATGCTCCACTTCGATGATGCGTGGCAGATTTACTTACAAGCGCCGAAGCCATTGCATGGGCGACAAAGAACCCCATACAGAGCAGACAGAGACCAAATACAATCATGGAACCGGACGGTACAGCGGTCACCCCTGCTCCTGCCAGCATTACAAGGACAGCTAAATACATCACCCGCTTCATCCCTAAGGAGAGAGACATTCTCCCTGCCAGCGGCGGTGCGATAATCCCGAATAAATAAGCAAAATAGGTAAATGAAATGACCTCCAGCGTCCATCGAAAAGGCTCTCCTTGCAAGTAAAAGGGAAGGTATGTCCACACTGCCGTGAAAACGGCCTGCAGCAGGAAGCCCATTAAGAATAGAAAAAGCATGTTTCCGCTTCGCAAATGGACAAACAACCCTTGAAGATCCTTGACTATCGACTGATCCGTTTTTTCAAAGAAACGCTCGTTCGGTATGAGTACAAGGAACAGAAAAGCAGCAAGGACTCCGAAGAATGCAAACACCCAAATCGTCAACCGTAAATCAAAAACCCCTGCAAGATATCCCGCTCCCACTCTTCCGCCCATTCCTCCGAGTGCGTTACTCGAAATATACAGCGTCATAGCAAGACCTATATGTTTTGGTGATGTTTCTTCCCCTAAATACCCCATCGCCGCAGCAGGAATCCCTGCAAGGAAAAATCCCTGGATAACACGGAGAGCTACAATCCATTCGAAACTATCCACAAGAGGAATCAAACCCAGTGTAATCACGGTAACGAACAGGGAAAGCTTCATAACTGCCACCCTGCCATAGCGATCAGAAAGAAAGCCTAAAACGAACAATCCGACAACCATAGCGAGCACACAGGAGGACATGACGAAGCTTGATACTGTAGCAGAACGATCATAACTATCCGAAAGCAACGGGAGCAGTGGCTGAAAGACATACAATGTAGAAAAGGTCGATAAAGATGCAATCATTAATGCGGCTGTAATCCGCCAAAATCCAGACTCACGCGGTGTATAGGGGTGAGTCGTTTCTATCGCCACTCCCATTTCAAATCACTCTTTTCTAGGATTGGAATTGACTTGGAAATTCGTTCAAATCGATCCCCCAGACGAACGGAAGATAGAAATAGATGGCAAGAGTAACCAGGATGACTGCAAGGATATTCAACCACAACCCCGCTTTCGCCATATCCGGGATACGCAAATAACCAGACCCGAAAACGACGGCGTTCGGCGGAGTCGCAACCGGGAGCATGAACGCACAACTTGCAGCAATCCCTGCAGCGATCATCAAACTGTAAGGGTGTACAGAAAGAGCACTCGCAAGGGAGGCCATAATCGGAAACATCATAGTTGCCGTGGCTGTATTGGATGTTATTTCTGTAAGGAATATAACCATCCCCGTTACGATAACGATAATCAAGAGCAGATGCACCCCTTGGAGTACAGTTAATTGATTACCTATCCATTCTGCCAGTCCGGTTTCCTGAAATCCTGAAGCAATGGCCAGCCCGGCACCGAATAACAGCAAGATCCCCCATGGCAGTCCTTTTGCTGTATCCCAATCCAGTAGATGTTCTCCTTTACGTTTTTTAGAGGGAAGGATGAACAGGATGACTGCAGCAATCATAGCGATCATCGTATCATTGATATTTTCATTAATCCGTACCAGAAGAAAGGAGCGGGATATCCAGGCTGCAGCTGTCACGGTAAAAACCAACAGCACCGTTTTTTCTTCAAAAGACATAACACCAAGCGACCTGCGTTCTTCTCTGATCACCTTCCTCCCTCCAGGCAGCTCCTTCATTTTCATGGGATAAGCGACCTTGACTAAATACACCCACGCAATCGCTAACAACAGCAAAGATAATGGTACCCCGAACGTCATCCAACCTGCGAAAGATATCTCGATGGCATAGGTCTGTTCTACAACCGCCTTGAAGATCGTATTCGGCGGTGTACCGATTAGTGTCGCAAGTCCTCCGATCGACGCACTATACGCAATTCCGAGCATCACTGCCTTACCGAAAGGGAAAGAATCGTGATCGACCGTTTCTCCCTTCTTCTTCAACTGCTCCGCTGCTTGGTATATAACGGCCATACCAATCGGCACCATCATCATTGCCGTCGCTGTGTTGGAAATCCACATGGACAGCACACCGGTAGCAACCATAAACCCGAGTACAATTTGTTCGGTGCTCGTGCCGACGGAAGCTATGATAAACAGGGCCATCCGTTTATGTAAGTTCCATTTCTGCATAGTAAGGGCAATTAAAAAGCCCCCCATAAACAGAAAGATGGTGTCATCTCCGTAAGAAGATGCGGTCATTCCACTTTCCAACCCGCCGGTAACAGGAAACAATACGAGAGGAAGCAACGAGGTGGCTGGAATGGGAATTGCCTCTGTAATCCACCATGTAGCAATCCATAGTGTACTCGCAAGAATCGCTACAGCCTCTCTTGACAAACCTTCCGCATCCACAAACAGCAAGGCAAGAAGAAAAAGCATGGGTCCAAGAATCAAGCCGATCTTTTGTCTCGGCTGCATGGAAGGCCCTGTTTTCCCTTCTTGTTCTCCATTTTCCTTGGTGTAAGCTGAAGTATGATTCCCGGACACCATAAACTGCATCAGTGCCTTCGCTTCCTCATGCATCACCCAAAGCTTTTGCCAACTATTTTTGATAGCAACGGTCGCTCTCATACAATCAATCCTTCCCCATGTGGTAAGTGTAAGAATATTTACAAATTTTATCATAAAATCCATAAAATTGTCATAAAATCACTCTATAACCCTTCCTTAAAATAAATCCACATTCCTTCGGGAGGAATGTGGATTACTCTTACTTATACAGAAGAAAATGTTTTCTCGTCTTATTAAACTTTTTGAGGTCATCCTTCCAACGTTTCTCCATCTGTTCTACGGAATGCCCCTCATTAATTGATTCCCTTACCCATCCGTTCCCTATTAGTAGATCAAAGAACGAGATACCATTTGCATCTTCGGCACGAAATTCGAAATCATCAGGGTACATATCATGGATAGTTTTCACTAAGTGCAGACCTGTGTTAACAGGCTGGAACTCATCACGGTCCAGTATGTGAAGTTGGACGCCGTGGGATAATTTCCCGGCATGCTTAGAAAAAGACGGGGTAAATGAAGCCGCCCGGAACCTGACACCAGGAAGGTTCTTCTCGTTCATTGCTTCCGCCAATTGTTCGCTGTCTATGAAGGGGGCTCCGATCAACTCGAACGGCTTCGTAGTTCCTCTTCCTTCCGATACATTTGTCCCTTCAATCAATGCAGCCCCAGAATATACGTAAGCCGTATCTACCGTCGGCATGTTCGGCGAAGGCGCAACGAACGGCATGTCTGTATCATCATAATCCATTCCCCGCTTCCACCCTTCCATTTTCACGACGGTCAAATCTGCACCGATATCGAATTCTTTGTTAAACAGCTTCGCCAATTCTCCTGCCGTCATGCCATGCCTCAGTGGGATTGGATAATTTCCTACGAAAGACTGGTAGTCTGTATCAAGGACCGGACCCTCCACCTGGTCTCCACCGATCGGGTTCGGCCGGTCCAGGACGAAGAATGGAATGTCGTTTTCTTGTGCTGCTTCCATCGCATAAGCCATCGTGTAGATGTACGTATAGAAACGCGTTCCTACGTCCTGGATGTCGAATACGAGGACATCAATATTTTCAAGCATATCCGGAGTCGGTTTTTTCGTTTTACCGTATAAGCTGTACACAGGCAGACCAGTCTTCTCATCTTCGTAAAATTCCACATACTCGCCTGCCTGAGCGCTTCCCCGCACTCCATGTTCGGGACCATAAAGAGCCGTCAACTCTAAATCTTCATCTTCGTAGAAAAGATCGACGACACTGTTCAAATCCTGATCTACTCCTGTCGGATTCGTGATTAACCCAATGCGCTTTCCTTCCAAAAGTTCTTTCTTATCATCGAGCAGCACTTCTACACCAAGTTTGAATTCCTCCTGCTTCTTATGATGTCCCTTGTGTTTACCACGGTTTCCTTGATGATCAGCGAAAACGACTGAAAAGGTGGACCAGGTTGTTAGCAGAACGACCACTAGTATAAACCACTTCCGCATAGCTATCCTCTCCCTTTCCTCTTAATAAGTGAGCCCCGTTCCATATTCGTACATCACCGATCCATCTTCATCAGGTATCGTGACAGGAAGCTTTCCTTGCGGTGAATTTTCACCAAATATGGTGGCAGCGGACGCCTTGAAACTGGCTGCTTTAAAGCCATATTGGGCGAGGTAAGCATCGACACCTGCATAACTCATGATGTCGTATGGATTCCGAATTCCAATACTGATGACAGGCGCTTCGCTCGCATCCATCACTTCATGGATCAATTTCATTTGTGGGTGATCGGCAGACCGTGTGGCGACATTATACGTGTAAGTACCAAAGATGATATAGTCCGCCTTTTTCACCATTTCCAACTGTCCTTCTGTCAATTCCGCGCTCGACGTTGATAAAACAGTAGTGGCACCGTGGCGTTCTCTGACGGCATCACCAAGCAAATCGATGAATGTATTTCCAATGACAAGTACCTCTTCCTCCTCTTCTGGTGTCACAGGTAATACCCCATCATTTTTGACCATGGTGATCGACTTCTCAGCAGCTTCTTTTTCCACCTGTTTATGCGCTTCGGAACCTACGATTTCTTCCGCGTATTGAACCTTCTCTTCCACCGACTTCGGATTTTCGGAAGGAATGATTCCCCGCTTCACTTTCAACGTCAAGATACGTTGGACAGAGTCCTCAATGGTTTCTTCCTTGATTTCCCCCGTTTCCACAGCTTCGTAAATACCTCCCGCTACTTCTTCAAGTCCTACAGGCATCAATACGATATCTGTTCCGGCGTTGATCGCCCGAATCACGGAATCTACCGGTCCGAAGTGGTCACTGATTGCTTTCATGTTGAGCGCATCGGTCACGACAATCCCTTCATAGCCCATCTCTTCACGAATTAAGCCGGTCAACACCTTCTCTGATAAGGTGGCAGGAAGAGCAATCGGCGTCCCATCCTTCTGAGAAATCACTTCGGTATCATCAATTTTCGGGAAAGTGACGTGTGCCGTCATGATTGCGTCAATACCTGCATCCATTGCTTGTTGGAAGGGATAGAGTTCCACTTCCTTGAGTCGGTCTAAATCGTGAGGCACTTCAGGAAGACCTAGATGAGAATCGACAGCGGTATCTCCATGGCCAGGGAAGTGCTTGGCCGTAGCAGCGACACCAGCTTGTTGTAATCCCCGCATATAAGCGGTTCCCATCGTTCCAACCAATCCTGGGTCTCCACCGAAGGAACGGACGCCGATAACCGGATTATCTGGATTATTGTTTACATCCATCACAGGAGCGAAATTCACATTGAATCCAAGTGCCGCAAGTTCTTCTCCAATGGCATTTCCAACATTCTGAGCTAGCTCTTCCGAACGTGCTGCCCCAAGTGCCATATTTCCAGGCATATCTGTCCCGGATTGCAGCCTTGTGACGATTCCACCTTCCTGATCAATGGTCATAAGCAGTCCAAATTTCTCACTCGCACTCTGGTAATCGTCGACAAGCGTTGTCGTTTGCTCTGTGGTTACGACATTTTCACGGAAAAGAATGACTCCCCCCAAATGATATTTTTTTACCATCTGCTCTATTTCAGCATTCATTTCCGTGACATTTTTCCCCTTCCAAGTACGGAAGTCAGGCATCAGCATCTGTCCTACTTTCTCCTCCATTGTCATTTTATCGATGGCATTCCTTACGATGTCATACTTCTTTCCTTTCTGCTTCATCAGTACAGGAGTAACCTCGGACTGCCCTTTATGCTTCTTTCGTTTGAAATGGACGGCGATCCGGTCCTGATCCTTCCCGCTGCGGACGGTAATCCACGCTCGCCCGGGTTTTCCGTGCCATGTTACTTTTCCATGTTCATCCACTTCCGCCACCCGTTTATTGTTGGACGACCACTTCAGATTCTCCTCGACCTTCTTGAAGTGACCATCTTTGTAAACACGCAGCACCTCCATCTGAACCGTATCCCCTTTAATTGTCCTGTCCGCTTCCGGTACGTTCTGCAAAAGAATTAACTCTGTTCCCTTGTTCGACTTTTTCCCGTCCGCCGATACCGGTCCGGTCATCGTTCCCGGAATCAACAGACAGAATGTAAGCAGCACAACAAACCAACCTCTTCTCCTGCCTTTCACTCTACATTCCTCCTTGCCTTTATTTATTTGTAAAAGTAAGACCGCTATCCCGCATGACGATCGAACTTTCCCAACAATGGCGGATCATGATGAGAGTCTTTATTATGGAAGCGTTTACAATATGTAGTAAAAGCGTACCGAATATAATTATAGTCGTCTATACCACATAAGACCCCTCTCTCTCTTTTTCGACTGTTTTTTCCATTCTATAGCCCCATTACAATAGATTCATTTTAAAATATAATATCAAATTTATGAACTATTTAAAGAATTAATATTTCATTCGAATTTGAAAAAATCTATTAAGTGACCAACTACCTCCGCCTTCCTTTATGGCCGCTCACCGGGCGCCCAGTGGAAAGGTCCCTTCTCCCGGAGCCCGATCTCTCCCCCATCCATACCACCTTTTCCAAACGAAAAAGAAGCTCCCTATTTCAGGGAGCCTCTTCCAGTCAGAGAATATCAGGATCCTTTTTGAGCGGAAGGATCTGCTTTCTGAACCGTAAACTTAGGAAACTTGAAGACAATAGCAAGAATTCCGGACACGGCTGTTAAGATCGGATAAATACAAAACGGTACGATTGCAATAGGTGAAATCGATGCCACACCGGCTACAGCAAGGAGTTGGGCTCCGTAAGGAATGATTCCTTGAACAGAGCTTGCGAAGATGTCCAACAGGCTGGCGGATCTTCTCGGTTCAATGCCGTAATCATCAGAGATCTGTTTGGCTAATGGACCGGCCGTGATGATCGAAATCGTGTTGTTTGCAGTGGACAAATTGATCGCGGTTACGATACCGGCGATCCCGAACTCTCCACCACGATTAGACCGGACACGTTTATTCACCGCTTCCAGTAGATACTCAATTCCGCCGTTGTAACGGATCAGCTCTACAAGTCCTCCGAGCAAAATAGCGATCATAGACAACTCCTGCATGTTAGCGAAGCCGTCTCCGATCAGGTTAATCAGTTCCATCCCCGAGAATTTACCGAGAATCAAACCGACAATTCCGGCTGCTACCGTTCCGCCGATCAGAACGAATATGACGTTTACCCCAAGGATGGCGAACAGGAGCACTCCGAGATATGGAATGACTTCAAGGAAATTATACGAGTATGTTTCCCCAAGATCTGCACTCGCACTGGCTGTCCATACTGCAAAAATAACCGCTGTTACTATGGCAGCCGGAAGAACGATAAAGAAGTTCGCCTTGAACTTTTCTTTCATTTCCGTGCCTTGTGTTCGAACAGCTGCAATGGTTGTATCAGAAATGATGGAGAGGTTGTCCCCGAACATAGCCCCACTTACAATGGCTCCCATAATCAGCGCCACACCAATATCTGTTTGTTCTGCGACACCAAGTCCGATCGGGGCTAAAGCTACAACTGTCCCTGTGGAAGTACCCATGGAAATGGATATGAAACACCCAATGACGAACAGGCCGACGACCATCCATCCACCAGGCAGGTAGCTCAGGCCAAGGTTGACGGTGGAATCTACAGCCCCCATTCCCTGTGCGACGGAAGCAAATGCTCCCGCGAGCAGGAAGATCACAACCATCAAGATGATATTCGGGTGTCCTCCCCCTTTGGAGAGTGTCATGATTTTCGTTTCAAAATCTGTTTTTCGATCCATAAGCAGCGCTACCAGTATAGCTGCAAACAGAGCGACGAGTACAGGCATTTTGTAGAAGTCACCTGTCACGATCCCTGAACCAATGAACAATACAATAAATACTACAAATGGAATAAGTGCAAAAATATTTGCTTTCGGTTTTGTCATCTTTTCTGCCTCCTTCTTGGTGAACTCATGAATGTTTCTGTGATACAGACAAGACCAGGCCAAACAAATAAAAAAGAAGCCCTCTTTAGGATAAGAAGGCTTCTTTGTTTCCGTCCCCTCTTATCTGTCAGGTCTAAAACCTGCTGGATTTAGCACCGGCCAACTGTGTTGGTGGTTGCTGAAGCTTCTTAGGACCAGTTCCTCCACTTCTCTTGATAAGAACTATTCAATTGAGTCTCTCGTTACTTTACATCATTTTTTTCTCTCTGACAAGAGAAAAACTTGGAATGTTACTTTTTATCATACTCTCCGATAATGTCCACGGCTTTGGCTGCCAGAGAAGGGTCTACAGCCTCATCGAAATCTACATCGCCGATGATGGCACCATTGGAGTTGTAAAAGTCGAACTGATCTTTAATATCCTCCACGAACATACTGCCGTCCGGATCCAGTCCTGTCACGCCGACTTTCTTCCATATTTCAGGATCCTTCAAAGCGGTGTGTTTTGTCATGATATCAATGACTTCATCAAGCCCCTCGCCGTGAAGAAATGCATCGTTGTAATCGCGTACCCCCTTCAAATAAGCAGCCATGAAGCGGAGCGATACGTCTGTTTCTTCTTCAACAAATTCCGGTGAGCCTAGAACCATCGCGATTTGTGCTTCTGGAGCATAATCCGTAGCATCACCGAACCGCACATGTAACCCCTGCGATTCTCCCTGTGTTATCAAAGGCTCTATCTGCAGGGCAGCATCTATGGATTTATTCCCCATCGCGGCCAACATATTACCGAAATCAGACATTAAGACGACCTCTACGTCCTTCTCAGTCAAGCCGGCATGCTTCAGCATTTCATGGAAGATGTAATCATCCACGGCATTCTTTGAAGATACAGCAATCCGTTTTCCTTTAAAATCGGCATACTCCTTGATTTCATCCTGAAGGTCTTCTCTAATAACAAAACTGAAGTAGGAATTGCCATCGAAATAGTGCCCTTTATCAGCGATGATCTTCACATCGATTCCCTGAGCGATCGCATTGAAGAACGAAGCGGTGGAGACTCCGCCGGCGATGTCCACTTCACCGGAAGCAAGCGCCGGCAGCATATCATCACTGTTGGCGAATGTCGTAAATTCAATGTCTATGTTATAGTCATCGAAATATCCTTTCTCTTTCGCGATGTAAAATCCTGCACCGGACGCCGCACCGTCCTCTGCAATAACTACCTTCTGACGCTTCTCAAGCGGAGCCAGATCGCCGGATACGGTTTCTTTCCGCTTTCCTTGTTCAGACTCCTTATCACTGCAGCCTGCTACTATACCCAAAAATAAAAAAAGAGAGATAAAGATCCATAATGATTTACGCATGGGATGTTTCCCCTTTCTTAAATCCTTGATCGTTGCACTTCTTCCTGAAGATGATTCCAGACCTCCACGAATTGTTCCGCCATGACAGGGTCAGCCCTGACCTGCTCCATATTTCTTGGTCTGGGGAGCTCGATTCGTTTTTCCTTTACAATCCTCCCCGGCTGGGCACTCATCAAGAGAATCCGGTCGCTGAGCAGGAGTGCTTCATCGATACTATGTGTAATGAAGAGGACCGTTTTTTTCGTTTCGGCCCAGATGTTGAGTAATTCTTCCTGCAGGATGAATTTATTCTGTTCATCCAATGCTGCGAACGGTTCATCCATCAACAATATTTCCGGGTCATTTGCGAATGCTCTGGCAATGCTCACCCGTTGTTTCATTCCTCCGGAAAGCTCTCTAGGGTAAAGCTTGGCGAAACGCTCCAGCCCTACTTTTTCTAAATAATACGCGGTCCGTTCCTTGATGACCGCCGCTGGTACACGACGCATTTTCAAACCAAAACTGACGTTACCCTCCACGGTCAGCCACGGAATCACCCCCCGTTCCTGGAAGACCATCGACTGAAGTGGCCGGTCTTCCTTTGCTCTTGCGATGGTGAATGACCCGGAACTCGGTGTTTCCAAATCGGCTAGAATTCTGAGCAGTGTCGTTTTTCCGCACCCGCTCGGTCCGACTAAACAGACGAACTCTCCATCGGCAATATCCAGATTGATTCCTTCCAATGCTGTGACTCTGCTTTCCTTTTTATAAAATACTTTCGTCAAATCCCTGATGGAAATTTTCGCATCCATTCCACCTTCCCCTTTCTCCTTCATCAACGCCAAGGGAGTAATTTACTTTGCAGTCCTCTCAAGATTAATGAGAATAAATAGCCGAAGAACGAGATGAGTACGAGCCCTACAAACATTTCTTTCAACATGAATGCCTTATAGGAGGTCCAGATTAAGTAGCCGATACCGGAATTCGCTCCCATCATTTCCGCTGCCACTATCGTAAGTAAGGCGATCGCCTGCCCCATTTGAATCCCTTCAAGCATGACCGGTAAGGAACCCGGGAGAGCGATTTTGAAGAAAAACTGTTTCGAATCTGCTCCGTAATTCTTTGCTACGTCCAAATATATTCTGTCGATGTTGATGACACCGGCAACTGTATTGATGACTACCGGAAAGAAGACACTTCCTGCGATCGTCACCACCTTGGAAACTTCCCCTACTCCGAACAGAATGATGATGATCGGCAGGAGAGCAAGTGTTGGAATCGGCATGAGAGCCATGATCAAAGGCGACAGGAAATGCCGGATTGGACCATACAAACCCATCAGCAGTCCGATTGCAATAGCAGGGATCACTCCGAGAAGGAATCCTGCAAAAATACGATATAATGAGATTCCAACATGGCTGAACAGTTCTCCGCTCCCTGCCATCAACCAAAAGGTTCCCACGATTTGCGTAGGAGGCGGGAAAAAACGGGCATCCATCAAGCCTGTACGGGACAAGATTTCCCAAAGCAACAGAATAAACACCGGGGAAGCTATGGTAAGTGTTTGTTTGAACCGTTGACGTATACGCCTTTTTCTCCATTCTTGCTGTTCATTGAGCAAAGGATCCTGTGCAGCAATCCTTTCCGATTCTTTCATGTGCACCACCTCTTGTGCTAAGTTATGAACTTCTGCCCATATGTGTGAAAAAAGTAAAAAGAATCAAAAAAGCGCGGGCAGATACCCGCGCTTTTTTGATTCTTCGTCTGTAGGAATTGCTATGTTTATTAGGTGATACCTGAGCCTGTACTCATATGTTCTCCGTTAAGTAAAACTCACCGATTCAAGATTCCACTTCTGTAACATACACTTCGTCATCCGCTTCCACCGTCATGTTCTCAGGAATTTGTAAATACAGGACCGACATGCCGGAGGACATACTGCTGCCGCCTGTGTTCTTTCCTTCAGAGAATTGTCGGAAAGGAAAGGAAGGATCGAACTGATAGAAAGTCTTCGTTACTTGTTCGCCGGAGGTTACGACCAGCCCCTGGTTCTCAAAGGTTACCACAGGCTCCTCTTTGACAGGGATCTGCCAGCCATTTACGACCATAGGTGAGCGATACTGATAGAGGTGTATGTTCTTTTTCGACTCTACTTTTTCTACGATAACGGACGTACCAGGACCGCCGGGAGGGCTCACTTTCACGTTCAGCGTTTTTCCTCCAAAGGAGAAGGTACGCTCATCTAAAAGGTATGCCTCGTCTATCTGATCAAGGTTTCCCTCTAACAAATGGCTGTACATAGCATCGTCGATATCCGACGAACTCGCCGCTTGCCCTGGCAGGGGATCAGGCAGGAAGAAGGTGAAAATTGTCGAGATTACTAACACGCACCCAAATACGAGGAAGATCAAATGGCCGGTCTTAGCCATCTTGACACTTGCACCCTTATACTTCCCGTTAAATACAGCTGCCAAAGTGACAAGCAGGAAAAGAAAGACTGCTAACACGATGATCATGACCGCTTCACCTCCAAACGGCCAGCAATCCAGAAGCTTCCAACGAAACAAGTAATGGAAACGAGCAGTGCTTTCACAGCGAATAAAACAATATTTGCTTCATCAAACAGAACCTCAAAGAGGTAATTAGCCAAACCGTCTTCGCCACTTCGCTGCATCAAATACGAAATGCCGAACATCAAAACCGGAATGATAAGAAGAAACAGTCTGTTCCACTGCAGGAATACACCAAACAAATAACCGGCACCGGCGGCAAGGAAAACCATAAGGATGACGGCAGCCATCCCAGCACCGAATAAAGAAGCTTCCATTTCGTGAGCCGGCAACAGTTGACCGTCCTGCACTACAAATGTGTACACCGCTGCCCGCAGTACATTTTCTGAAAGGACAGCTGTAAGCCCGGCTATCCCGCAAACCACGAGAAGAAAGCCGACGGTAGACAGATGACTCGTAAGGCGGGTCGATACAAAGGGAAAATCATCTTCACGGTAAGCACGCGTCGTAAGGAGCAGTGCCGTCAAAAATCCCCAAAAAACCGTAAAGGAAATAATTAAATCCCCGGAAAAGATCTGCGATCGGACTTCAAAGAACTCTCCTCCCATGAATTGTGCCCCCGTTCCCATTAAAGAAAACAAGATGCCAATCACCTGTATCGTTACAAGAGACGTAAACACTCCCGGATGGGACCGCCACTTGAACGCGAACTGCTTTTTAATAACATCACCTGTTTTCACTTCGATCAAAGACATCGTCAATTCCTCCTCTGCCAACCTTATCTTCCGTCATATATACGCAAACATCACTGGCAGAGACAGGAGCGATACGAATGCCTTCCTTCCTCATCTCCGTCTGTTCCGTTTCCGTCCAGTCATTTCTTACGATGACACAACTGTTTCTTTCCTCAGGATGCTGTTCATAAAGAATTTCTCTGTTCCGGGTCCATGGCCTCAGTATCTCCAGGGGTGCAGTGAGGCGGACGGCATACTCCTTCAGTTCATCCATGCTGGTCTGGAGAAGCAGCTTCCCCTTGTGGAGAAGAAGCACTTCCTCCAGTATGTCTTCCATTTCCTCCAAATGATGCGTCGATAAAACAATGGTGCGCGGAGAGGACAAATAGTCTTTCAACAAGGCACGATAGAAATCTTTTCGAACGGCTGCATCCATCCCTGTTGTGGGCTCGTCGAAGATTGTCAAGGAACATCGTGTGGCAAGACCGAAGATCATGTGAAAAATACTTTCTCTTCCTTTTGAGAGCGTATGATGGCTTTCCCCGCGCTCAAAACCGAAATAATCGAATAAACGTAAAGCAAGATCATGGTCCCAATACTGGTAAAACCTTTTCCCTTCCATAAGGACTTCTTCCAAAGTCAAGGTTGCAGGGAAAGACATCCGGTCATCGATATAAACAGAATTAGCCGATATCCTCAAATTATTGAACGGATGTTCTCCAAATACTTCCACACTTCCTTTCGATTCTTTCACCATTCCGGCAGCAACCTTCATCCATGTCGTTTTACCGGCACCGTTACGTCCGACTAAACCAACGATTTTACCCGCTTCAATGGAGACGTTCAAACGGTCCAGGGCTTTCTTCTTTTTATATGTTTTGGTTACGTTCTCACATTTGATCGCCTTCACTCTTTCGCTCCTCCCCATGTTTCTTTAATGAGCGTGATTACTTCCTCTTCAGTCATTTCCAACTTCCCTGCTTCCTTCACAAGATCGTCAACTAAACGCTTCATTGTCTTGTTCCTCCGCTTTTCCTTTATAATCGCATTCGCTTCCTCCGCCACGAATTTCCCGAGTCCCCGCCTGTCATAAAGAACACCCTCTTCCGCTAATTTCGTCAGCCCTTTGGCCGCAGTCGCCGGATTGATATTATACATATCCGCCAGCTTATACTGAGAATGCACCTTTCCATCTACTTGAAAGTGTCCTTGAAGAATCTCATCCTCCATCCATTCTGCGATCTGGATGTAAATTGGCTTTGCACTCCCTGCGTCAAAATTCAACTTGTCACCTTCCTCCAACATAGTGCATTAGTGTTGTAATGTAGTATATTTCATCAAGATCAGAAAAACAACAAAAAAAGGAAAAATTAAATAAGTTTGCCTTAAATAACGACATTTTTCCATCCAGGAATATTTACAGTAGAAGATTTGTTTTATATAGGAAAATACTAGAAAAAAACATGCAAACTATCGAAATATTTGTAATGCTGATGTTACATTCGTAAAAAAACACTTCGCATAAAAAGTCTGTCAACCCTGTCATTCTAGTAATTTGTATCTTGTTTTCATACTTTAACCACTCCAGCAGCCGCTTACCTTTAAAGGATGATTATAACAACCCCAGAGCTGACAAGGACTGATGCCGCCTTTTTGCTTCCCTCTCCTATTTCCGATGTCAGCAGAACGTCCTTTCTACCTATCTCCCAATAATATCCTCCTTTATTACAAGAGATCGATGGTACGATGAAGTCGATCGAAAAACAAACCAACTTTTCAAGGAGGAGTTATCAGCATGAAGAAATCATTAGTCGTATCAGGAGCTCTTGCACTATCTCTTCTAGCAGCACCCGCAACATCTTTCGCATCTACAGGTGAGGTGCACCATTCGCAAATAAAAACACAAAACATTCAAATAGATTCTGATAAATTGATGGAGTGGATCAGTCAGAACGAAGCTGCTTTGAAGGGAAATAACCTGCAGCAGATCGATATTCAATCTCTATTGAATCAAATTGACTGGAAGCAGGGAGAAAAACCTGTCCAAGCAGAAGCTAAGCCGGAAGCTCCAAAACAAGAGCAGAAGCAAGAAGAAGTAGAAGCTCCACAACAAGTAGAACAGCCGAAGCAGGAAAAAGTAGAAGCTCCGAAGCAGGAAGCTCAGCCTCAGGAACAACCTAAGCAGGAAGCTGCTCCACAACAACAGTCAGAGCAGCAAGCTCAACCAAAAGCAGAACAGCAAAGCGAGCAAGCATCTTCTGAAGTCTCCGCTTTCGAAAAACAAGTAGTAGAATTGACAAACCAGGAACGTGAGAAACAAGGACTGGCACCACTTGAGCTTGATACAGAGCTTAGTGCCGTAGCTAAGGACAAATCTTTGGATATGCAGAAAAATAACTACTTCTCTCATAACAGCCCAACGTACGGCTCTCCATTTGACATGATGAAGACGTATGGCATTGACTATCAAACAGCAGGGGAGAACATTGCTATGGGACAAACAAGCCCTGAGCAGGTTGTCCAAGGTTGGATGAACAGTGAAGGTCACCGTAAAAACATCATGAACCCTAACTTCACACACATTGGAGTAGGTCATGCAGAAGACGGAAACTACTGGACACAAATGTTCATTGGAAAATAAAAGATTTCGAGTCGCCGGATCTCCCGGCGGCTTTTTTTGTAGGCTTTTTGAGGAATTCTACTTTTTTTCTTTTTTATATGTCTGAAAACACTTGCAATTAGTCTGAATATTCCATAAAATCAATCATAATTTATCAATACCAATAAAAGAAAGAAGGGTTCTTTTTGAATACAAAAACGGTGAGTCATCTTTATAATGTCTGCCCACTCTGTCACGGTACCGGTGCCTATAAGGAATATGATGACAGCAAAGCCAACATGATCATGGACCACTATCAACGTGTCAATCACGCCAAGGAGGATGCCGCCTGGAGACTCGCAGTCGAAGAAACGAGCTATGAGAAGGAATGTGCCAGGTGTAAAGGGAGCGGCAATGTACTGAATGATGAAGGTCAGGAGATGTTCCAAGCCCTTCAACGCTTTGCCTGAACCTAAATAGTAATGGAAGAAGAGCTTCTATCCGGGAGCTCTTTTTTCTATGACTTACCAATGAAACCTATTTCCACTTCTATACGTAGTTATGAATAGAAAGCGGGTGGAATCTATGAAAAAGTGGGTCACTGGATCGATTATTCTCCTCATCCTTCTCCTTCCCCTCCCTGTTTATGCCGCGGATTATTCGATTGAAGAAACGAATATCACGGCATCTTTGCAGGCGGATGGTAAAGTAATGGTGGAAGAATCACACACGTACGCGTTTGATGGAGAATTCAATGGTATAACAAGAACACTTATTCCGAAACAACAGGGCTCGGAAATCACCGATGTCCGTGCCGAAGAGAACGGAAAAGCTTTGGAGGTGGAAAGAGAAGGGGATCTGTATAAAGTCTATCGCGGCGGTTCAGACGAAACCATAACGGTCGACCTTTTTTACACGATTGAGAACGGCATGGAGCATTATGCTGATGTGTCCCAGTTTTATTGGCCTTTCTTTGATGATAGAAACGAGTCTACCTATGAGGACTTGACGATCACTGTCGTCCCTCCAGCGCAGACGGAAGCGAAAGTGGCTTTCGGATACGATGCTGCCTATGAAACAGAACAATTGTTGGACGATGGATCCGTCCGATACGAAATGGGAGAAGTACCGGCTAACGAGAAAGGGGACATCCGCGTCGCCTATGATGCTTCCCTCTTCTATGCAGCCGGCAACACGAAAGAAATGCTCGGAACCATCCTTGCTGAGAAGAAGTCCCTGGACGACGAGGCAGCGGAGAAAAAGCAGAGAGAAGAACAGTGGGGGAAAATCGGCGCAATTCTCACGGTTTCAGCAACTGCCTTGGCGGTCCTCCTGTATGGTTACGGCCTAAGAAGAAGGAAAATGACAGGTTGGGATGCCGAACGTATTAAAGGGGGCTCCTTATTTCCAGATCACTCCATGAGTATACCGGGAATGATCAGCTTTATGAAGGGCGGCTATATGAATCACAAAGCACTGACCGCTGCGATGCTTGATCTTGTCCGTAAAGGACTGATTGAAGAACAGTCCAAGAAGGTGTATAAACGCCTTGACCGTCATCCGGACCACGAGCACGAGCAGCAATTGATCGAATGGTTATATGATGATATAGCCCAAAGCGATACCCTATATATTGACGATATAGAAAGGTACGCAAAGAACAAAGAAAATAGTGAAACCTATCGTAAACGACATCATTCCTGGCAGAAGCTTGTCAGAAAGGAAGTGAAGGAGCAGAGCTTATACGCTTCATCCGCTGTTCCACGATGGACAGCAGGCTTAACAGCACTCGGCCTTTTTCCTTTCGCCATTCTTCTTCCTTTGAACGGTACATTCCTTTGGATGATTTTCGTCATCCTGCTGATCATCTACTTCTTGCTGTTCAGCATTGCATACAAGCCGTTGAATGTGGAAGGACGTAGTCTCTACGACCAGCTCCAGCCGTTGAAAAAAGATGACGATTGGGAAACATGGGAAGAAGAAGACCGCTTAAAAGCACTTTTGTTCCAAATCGGAGCAGGTAAACGTGATCCCCTTTCCCAACCGTTCCCCTCTTCCACCCAGTCCAGCGAAATTGCAACGTATGTGGTGATTGGTTCTTACTTTGAGACGAACTTTTCGGACGCACAGCGTCATACCACAGTTTCCGCTTCATCTGGAAGCTCAAGCAGCGGTGGCGGGACCGGTGGTGGCGGCGGCGGTTCCGGAGCCTTTTAATTACACTTAAAAAAACCTCCCGACACGGATATATCGGGAGGTTTCCTTTTTTACTTATGTTGATCCACGGCCAATAATTGATCGGCTTTTTCAGTTGTATGGTTCATAATAGCAGCTATGTTTTCGCTGTCAGAAGTGAGCGCTTCCACCGTGGCACTCATTTCCTGCATACCTGCACTCGATTCCTCAATGATTGCAGCTAATTCCCCACTCCACTGTTCCACTTGAAGATTGTCCGTAATTACTCTCATCATGACATCATCCGTCTCTTTGAAAATATCAACAATATGGACGAGTACTTCCTTCAAGTCTGTGAAATAGGTATGGATCTCACCGAAAGAATCTTGAATGGAGGTGATCTTCGCAGAACTTCCATCCATCTTCTCCAATGTGGATTCATTATTCCGGAGAGCTTCCATCAAATTGGTCGTTATTTTCTCTGCCGTATCATTTGTCATCTCTGATAGCTTTCTAATCTCATCAGCTACAACAGAAAATCCTTTTCCTGCTTCGCCCGCACGAGCAGCTTCAATAGATGCATTCAAGGCGAGCAGATTCGTCTGCTCCGATATCTTCTTGATATCATCAGAGAACGTGCCTGTTTCTTTTACTTTATTGCTTAAATGGTGGAACGTTTCATTTAAATCGCTCATGAATGCTTTGATTTGCTGAATTTCCATCGTAAAGGTCTCCACCTTGACCTCGCTGCTCTCCGTCATTCTGTTCGCTTCATTCGTTTCTTCACGGAGTGCCTCCATCCGCTTCCCTAACTCCATCATTTCCTGCTGTGATCTTGTCGTACGTTCCGCAATGTCAGAAATTTGGCCTGCCTGCTGCTGACTGCCGGACGCTACTTCCTGGATAGCTGTCTGCATCTCTTCCTGGGCCTGTAAGTTCCCCTGTACGCGCCCGTTCATGCTGGTAATATCATCTTTGATCACGGTAGCATGATCCAGGATTTGCACTTTCAGGTTCTTCTGTTCATCTGTCCGATAATCAGCCTCCATGACGAGGCTCTCGATTGCCCGCTCCTGGCCTTTACTCAAATGGATGAGTACAAAGAAAAGGACACCGATCAGCAAATAAGCGAGGTAGATAGTCGCTGCATTTTCCTGAAGGGAAACCTGATCCGCCGTGCTGTAAAGCTGGTTGAGGATAAGTGAGAGCCCACCCATAAAGTAACCAATGGCAAATACCGTTCGTTTGAAGTGGACGACTGCAAATACGGAAAGGAAGTACGTGATAAGTACGGCTGTCCATCCGCCACCGACGTAGAAAACACCAGAGACTGTAAAGGTATTGACGAGGATGACACTTATATAAGGGAACAGTTCCGGCTTCCTCCCCCAAATCGTTCCTAGGAAGGAAATGGTAAATAGAGCGATTTCAATTCCGAACAGAATGAATGCTTCCTGTTCCCCTTCCATCAGTGATTTCATGAATGCTGCTGCTAAGGACAACGTGAAAGCAGTAAAAAGAAGCAGGTTTTTCTTTTTCAACGTCTCCTGTTTCATCTGATCGATTGCGCTCATCTCCCTTCTTCCCCCTTCCTTAAATCGGAATTGAATACAGAGAAGCCATCATCCGCCACTACTACATCCGTACCCTTCCTGCCGATTTCCACTGCTTTTTCCCGTCCGATTACCAAGGATCCACCTTTAATGACTGTTTTATTTGCCAGCATCATAATCCCATCACCTTCCGATATATGTATAGCGTACCACCTCTTATATCGGCCATGATATGGAAAATTAAAGGGTCTATAGTCCTCTGGTCCTTTTAATATTCCCATACAAAAAACCCGGCGCAAAGGCCGGGTTTTTCTTTTCTATTTTATAATTTGGATCCTTCTCAGCATTCTTCCTTCGATCTCAAGCACTTTAAACGTCAGGTTATTCCTTTCCAACACATCCCCTTCTTGCGGGAAGTCATTGAACTCCTTCAGAAGATAGCCTGCAAGGACGTCTTCTTCTTCCGGAACTTCTGTATCGAAAATTGAGTTCAAGCGCCGGAGAGTAATCTTTCCGTCACAGATCAGTTCGGTCTCTGATATCTTCTCAATGATGGAGTCACTTTCTACGTCCATTTCATCCTCAATTTCAAGACCGATCATTGCTTCAATGACATCCTCATGTGTAAGAACCCCTTCGGTTCCTCCATACTCATCCAGAACAATCGCCATATGCTTCTTCTCTTTTGTCATCTTCCGGAAAACCCATTCTATACTATGGAATTCATAAACGACAAGAGGATCCTTATACGTGAAATCCTTGAGCGGGCGTTCGGGTTCCATTGCCCAGGAAATCAAATACTTTGAATGAAGAACAGCAACAATGTCATCTATGTCTTCCCGATAAACCGGGTACCTTGTAAACGGGTGTTGAGTAACCATATCCCGAACTTCCTCAAACATTGCCTCTTCCGAAATGGCAATCATATCCACCCGGGGTGTTTTCAGGACATCCTTTACATTCAGATTATAGAAATCAAGCACACCTTTGATCCGGTGGGATTCCGCTTCGTTGAAGGTCCCTTCCGAATCTGCAATGTCAACCATCGTCCGAAGCTCCTCTTTTGAAACGGAGACATCGTTCGTTTCTCCTTTGGACAAAGCCTTCGTAATGGATCCTGTCAACCAGTTCAACACCACAGTCACTGGTTTAAAAAGGATAACGAAAAACCGGATGACCGGAGAAACCAACATGGATATTCGATCCGGGAAGGCAGCGGCAATCGATTTCGGAATGACTTCTGAGAAGACGATGATGGTGACAGTCAAAATGGCGGAAGCCACTCCTACACTGAATCCATACTCAATAGCTAGTGCCGTAACCAATGTTGGAAGCAGAATGTTAGCTATATTATTACCAATCAAGATTGTCGTAATGAATTCACTTGGACGGGAAACAAGATTCAACAACTTTTCCGCTTTTTTATCATTTTTATTCACTCGAGCCTGCAGCTTCATTTTGTTTGCAGCAGTCAATGCTGTTTCGCTTCCCGAGAAAAATAAAGAAACGAACAGTAGAACAATGATCGCGATGATCACAAGAAAACTCCTCCTTGAAATTGTACATGCCGGTTTATTATAACACGTTCCGTAGTCAGGATAACAACCGTACGTATTCGCGATGCACAGGAATCGTCGTCATCAACGAACCGACTCTTTCAGCGTTTCATACAAGCGTCTGGTTTCTTCCTCATCTTCTTTATTAATGAACAAATCGTCCTCTTTCGTCTTTATGTACACGGAGGGCTTCATATCCGCTTGAATGAATAGCAGTGCTCCTTCATATGGGTCCTCGAGACGGAAGCGCCCTTTCAAATGACCTCCCGATGCGAAACCATTGGACTTCACAATCACATCCGGCACGTCATCCAAGATCTCCACCTTCTCTATGTCAGCAAGTGACCATTCACCGCCATACATTCCCGAAATCTTCACCTTTGAATCTTCAACCGTTACGGTATTGTCGATCAATCCAGTAATGGTCAGTGCAACTACTCCCCCGAAGATGGCGACGGAAAAGATGCTTGTCATCCATACATTCCGCTTCCTTTTACGAGGAACCTCGTATCGCTGTATCCAAACAATACCGGTCAATAAAACGATGAAAAACAAACCAAGCCCGACCTCAAATGCCAGATCAACCGGAAGCAGGCCGGCAAGAAAAGTGAGCAGAAGCATTGAGAACGTCCATTTCAGCAGACGGCCTGTTGCGTCTACATAGCCGTTCTCCAACAGATACTGCTGCTCCTCTTCCGACCGGTTTCCGAACCCGGAAATTAATCCGTACTCTCTCTTTTTAACCACCAGATACGTTAATCCGCCGTAAATAACCAATACCCATACCATGATGATGCTATAGACGATAAAACCAGTATTCATCCTGCACCTCCTGTTTTATCATTATAATACACAGCAGGAAATGTTATCCGGATTTATTAAGCTGTTTCCGGCTGCCCGTCCTTCTTCGTCAATGTAAAGAATAGGACAGCACCTATAGAAGATGTCGTAAATAGAATCGTCCCCATCGGCACGGCCGTTGTTTCATTCAATCCGACGAGGGGGGATACAATGGCTCCGAACAATAGAGGAAGCATCCCCAATACGGCACTGGCACTACCGGCCCGGTGTCCCTGATGTTCCATCGCCAAAGTGAACGTACTTGTCAGCACCATTCCCATTGCAGTCATATAAATAAAGATAGGAATTACGATGGAATAGAGCGGGCCTTCCATTACAGTCATCACCAGAAGAAACGCGGTCGCGGTGACGGCAATGATCACTGCTGTCCGAAGCAGACTTCTTTCATGAATAATGCCTCCAAGGCGGCCGATCAGAAAACTTCCCGTTATGATGGCAAGGCCGTTAATACCGAAAAGAACGCTGAAAACCTGTGGGGATACGCCGTAAATTCCCTGATATACAAAAGGGGTTCCCGAAACATAGGCGAAACTCCCCCCATGGACGAATCCGATAGTCAAGGCGTAACCGATGAAGGAACGATCTTTCAACAGTCGTCCGATTGTCAGAATGGATTCCTTTAAAGAGCTCGGAATTCTTCTTTCTTCGGGAAGTGTTTCCGGGAGCTTCTTCGTTACCGTCAAAACGATTAAAACACCGACAAAGCTGAGGAAAAAGAAAATGGTTTCCCATGTTGCAAAAGGGAGTAAAAGAATCGCTCCGCCCGTCATCGGGGCAATCATAGGAGCGGTTGCATTGATGACCATCAATAAAGCGAAGAACTTCGTTAACTGCCGTCCGGTAAAGACGTCACGAACTACGGCACGGGATAGAACAACCCCCGCAGAGGCGGTGAAACCCTGGAGAAAGCGTGCCGCTACAAGAACAGTTATGTTAGGCGCAAGTGCACAAAGCAGAGAAGCTAAAGCAAATAACGAAAGAAAAATGATCAGTGGTTTTTTTCTTCCTTGAGAGTCACTGATCGGTCCTACTACTATTTGTCCTACCGCAAGTCCTATTAAACAAGCCGTTAAACTGAGTTGCACAAGAGACGCACTCGTGTCTAAATCAGAGGCGATTCCCGGGAAACTCGGCAGGTACATATCTATATTTAATGGACCAAGCACACCGAGCATTCCAAGTAGAAACGCAAGACCAATACGTTCTTTTCCTGTTGGATTATGAAGCATATCAAACACCTTCCTCTTCTGTCTGCACTTGAAGTTTTTTCAAGCCGTTAATCTATGATTCTATCTTTAAATAAGCAGGAAGTCTATCCCTCTGCATAACAAAACCTCTGCAGAGCAGAGGTTTTGTTTCACCATATTTCTTCTACATATTCCGGATGGTCGATGAAAGGATTACGGTTATGCTGATAGTCTTCATAAATGACTTCATTCCTGTTCCGTTCGAAGTCATCGACCGGATCGCTCTCATGCCACTCCTTCAGTGTGGAAAGCTTTCCGAGATAAGGGCCGCTCGTACCCGTGGAATCAGCGACTTCTAAATCCAGCTCCCCCTGATCTCCTTCATAACGGACGGCCATATAGAAAATCATTCTTGCTACATCTCCTTTTACTTCGTCACGAGGCTCCCATGAGTCCCCGTCATAATAAGTGTCCGGAGCGTCAGAATAAGGAGATCCGCCATTATCAAAGTCTAAATTACTACGGCTGGAGTTGACAGAGACATCCGTTGGCCGAAGGTGATGCAGGTCCGTCCCCGCTCCCATGGCTGTACCGAATCCACCGTGGGATTTAGCCCAGACATGCTCCCTGTTCCAATCATCCACCCCGCCGCCATTTCGATTCTTGGAAATAGAGTCTCCTGTATAGAGAAGCAGAACGTTTGCAGGGTTCTCCGGGTCCTCGTCGGTATTTCTCAGCGCATCCCAGACTTGGGAATAGGATATTTCTGTATGGTCGTCAATAATATCATGGAGTTCCGCTTTCAACGCATCTCCAGTCAATGAATCCGCACGATCATAATAGGACCCAGGCTGCGAATCCTGTTCTCCTGTTTCCCCATCTCCTTCTTCACCGGCAAGCGCAATGGACGAGACGGATTTGACCCCGGGATGAGCAAAGTAATCATCTCTGCTCCCCTCAACAATGACCTTCTCCCCCATTAAATCCGGATTGTTCTCTAAACCGTAGCTGCCCCGATATTCCGAATCGAGCTTCACAAACAGCATACGTTCTGTCGCATTCTCCTCTTTTTCATCCGCTAAGGCCAAAGCGTAGTTACTGGTGAAGCTGTTCTGCTCTACCTTATCCACCCCAACCGGTACGCCAACAATATAGCCTTCCACCTTCACATCCGATCCGGCCGTCATTTCCATTCCTTCGCTTATAGTAAGAGAGGTCGCTGCAAAAGCAGGCGGACTGACGATCAAGAAGAGAAAGCTGACAATCATCCATATTTGTTTCTTCATTCCATGACACACTCCTTGAAGTGAGATACGTTCTCTAGACCTTTTCCACTTCGGAGTGTGAAATCCTTCCACTTATAAGGAAATTAGTACAATCCTAACATGGTATTAATATTAACTAGTTCTTCTGTTTAAGACACCAGCTTCAGCCCGATGGCGGAAGCAAGGATCATAGTAATGAACACGACCCTCCGCCAATCCTTGGACTCCCCATAAAGAAGCATGCCGAGCACCGCTCCTCCGGCCGCACCGATCCCGGTCCAGACGGCATAAGCGGTTCCCATCGGCAGACTTTCCATTGCCAGGGAAAGAAAGAAGAAGCTCCCACCAAAGCCCAATAAAAGGAATAGGATGGATTGCCAATTACGGTCTTTATGCAGTTTATTAATCATCCAGACCCCGGTCATTTCAAACAAACCTGCCGCCAGCAAAAAGATCCATGCCATCAGGCTTCCTCCTCCTCTGGTGTCACTGCTTTCAAGCCGACCACCCCAACCAATAAGATAAGAATCAGAATAAGCTTGGCAGCATCGAAACTCTCACCGAAAAAGATGACTCCTGTTGCGACGGTACCAACTGTTCCTAAACCGACGAACACTGCATATACGGTGCCGACGGGGAGCTTGCTTCCGGCAGATATCATTAAATAAAAACTGATTACGATGGCGGCAATCGTACCACTCCATTCCCATAACCCTTCTGCGTGTTTGAGCCCTGCCACCCACAGCACCTCAAACACGGCACCAATAATCACTTGAATCCAATACTTATTCATTGTTCCAAAAACCTCCAATTAATCATTCAAACTATAAAAGCCCGGGAGACACTGCACAGCAGTCATCTCCCAGGCTTTTATCCTTCCGTGGCACAGCTTCTTTGAAAGCTGTGAGCTTTCTCTCGGACCAGTCTAACAGAATACTGTTACGGAACCCTAGAAAGCCTATTTGCTATTCCGTCCACAGTTTATCATCATTTACGGAATAAAGACAACAATTTACCAAGCGTCCCCTGCGGCTTGCCGACGGATACTTCCAATCTTCGGTTGAAGTCATTTTGAGACTGCCATTCCCGTTTTTGTTCCGTCCGCATCTCGCGCAGCTCCCGTTGTAAATGTTCACTCTTTTCCTTTTCCTGTTCCAATAATGTTTCATATTGGCGTTTTTGTTCATTCGTCAACTTCTCTAACTTGGCATGGGTTTTCTGTGAGAAATTCCCAACACCGGAGCTGATGACATGATGATCCTGCTGAAGACGGGAGACCGTTGTTTTCAACTGTTCCATATCTTCCTTCAACTGCATATTCACTTCACGGGTCGCAGCAAGCTCTTTCGCCACAAGCGTCAGCAGTTCTTTCAACTGGGCAGGATCCTGCAGGGAACGGCTGTCCGTATCCGCCACTGCAATTTGTGTTTCATCATAACCGGACAGGCGTTCCTCCAGCTTTTTGACAAGCTCTTTCGCTTTCTCATCCTTCGGCAGATCCGTATCACGGATGTCCATGAGTGCCTCAATATCAGACCGTACGAAAATTCGTCTGTCTCCATCTTTGAAAAACTCATATCCATTCCGTTCCAATATTTGTCCGTATTTCCGTACAGTCGTCGTCGCGATTCCGACTTCTTCTGCCACTTCTTTCGTGGAGTAAGCTCGTTCGTTCGGCTTTATGTCATGTCGCATTTCGGGCCCCCTTCGTCCTTGTACAAATGGTCAGGATGGCCATATCGGCAAGCGCTATGCTCTCCCTGACCACTCTAGTTACACTTTCTATTATTATATCACGTGTATCGCTTAGCGCTATAAGCGATACGATATTGGACGAAGGTATCATTCCCGTTCTTCACAATGCCTTCCATTCCGTCTCCAGCTTCGCCTTACCACGGACAAAAGTCCGCAGAACTCCTTTACTGGATCGGTAGACTTCCGCCTGCATGACACTCGGCCTTCCCATCTCTCTCCCTTGATGGATAAGACAGGTTTTCCATTCAGGGGCTTCCGTATCTCTTCCATCCTGCATAGATAAATACGCTCCCAGGGCGCAGGCAGCGACACCGGTTGCAGGGTCTTCCAAATACCCGGCTCTGTTTGGGAACTGTCTGGCCTGGACTTCCCCGTCCGCCCTGAAGGTGAACGGATAGAATCCAGACGTTTGATAACGGTCGCACAGCTCCCACATGTATTTGAAATCCGGCTGGAGACTTTCTAATATACCTTCTCTCTTCAAGGGAACTAAGAGTTTCTGCCTGGATGTAGACACCGATTGCAAAGGGAGATCAGCTGCCAGATCACTCTTGTTGATTTGCAGCGCCCTACACACTTCTTCATAGGAGGGATTCGTATCAGCAATTACCGGCTTGTACTGCTCCACTCGCACCGTATAGCCGTCTTCCTTTTTCGTCCAATCCACATCAACGACCCCGACCCCCGTCTCAATCTTCACGGATGGAGCAACCGTATCCTCACGATTCAAAAGGACCGTCAAGGCACCGATCGTTCCATGGATACACATCCCAACTTCCTTAGAGGGCATGAAAAACCGGAACCGCCAATCATGGTCTCCATGCTCAGCAGGAAGGACAAATGCTGTCTCCTGACCGAAGTGAGCGGAAAAATCCATCATCTCCTCCTCTGTTAGATGATGGGCATCCAAAACCACCGGGCAAGGGTTCCCTCCCCGTTCGCCGTCATGAAATACTGTCGTATGTATAACTTCCGCCGTCATTCTATCACCTCACCTTTTTCTCCAGTTTACTATGACAGGCCAATGGAAGGAACGCATATGCTTCCGATCGATATAAAAACAGTCTGTTTTCAAAGTCGCAGGAAGAAGACCGTTGAAAACTTATACGCTTAAATAAAGGGAAATAAAAGCACTCCATATATGAAAAAGAAAAGAACGAGAAAATCATTTCTTTGAGGAGCAAGATCGATCTTTCTTTACGTATTCTAATGGGAAATGAGACGCTTCCCCGGTGCCCGTCTCCCCGCTTACCTATCCCTTCTTCAACTAGTAAAAAACCCCGTCTTTTTTCAAAGACGGGATTCGATCACTCGTCAAAGGAAAGATTCATCGGCTCTTCCTGCACCTCTATGTGTAAGTTCATATTCGTCGTCGGGACATGCTCGTCCACGATATCGAATTGAAAGGCATCTATCCATACCTTGCCAACACCAGAGAGGATGGTTCCTATAGATATGACGGAAGCGGTGTCGGGGACATCGAGAACGATTGAATAATGGTTCCAGTTCTGCGTTCCAGTAATTTTGCGGTCGGACATGTTATCGAACTGCAGCACTTCCCCCTGAGCATTGTCCACCCTCATCCACATTCCAGCGTAAGATTCAACATGCTCCGTTTTTATAAAACCACTTAGTCGAACACGTTTATCCAAGTAGTTTACTGCCTTGAACTGCTGCATTAATGTAGCGAAATCCCCCTCCGATGGATAAGAGGTTCCGGAAATAGATGTAAGATAGGCCGAACGATTACCTTCATGGATCTCTTTGTCGTCCCGCCCTACTTCATAATTAGCAGGTTGACCCCCACTTAAAAACCAACCATTAATCGGCGAAATCATTTCCACTGCATCTTCTCCTTTTTGTTCGAAATATGTGGCGAATAATTTACGAAAGCGTCCGGGAGGCAATCCATAAAGCTGCTTAAACGCTCTGGTGAATGCTTCCTGACTCTCGAAATGACAGGAAAAAGCGATATCGATAATCGGAGCATTCGTATGAAGCAGACAGCGCGAGGCCTCAGTAAGTCTTCGTTTCCTCATATACTCGGATATACTGACACCCACCTCTTTTAGGAACTTTCTGTGAAAGTGATAAGGTGAATATCCCGCATACGCAGCTACCTCTTCCATGGATACACCTTCTTTCAGCCTTTCTTCCATAAAGGCGATACTCTTCTGAATGATTGACGGCTCCGGCACTGCTCCTCCCCCTTTCTACTTCTATTTTATCGCTTAAAAAACTGTTTTTTTTGACATTTCCTGCTGTCTTTTGAGAGACGCAGCTGCTTGTTTTGTTGGGTAACAGCAAAAGTTCCATTGATTAGCATACGACTGTTGGATATAATTGATAATAAATCTCAATTACAACAGAGGAGTTTTTGCTGTGCTTTCACGATTTTTTTCCTACTATAAGCCATATAAATGGCTGTTCATCCTCGACTTCAGCTGTGCTGTTCTTGTCGGTATTCTCGAACTTGCTTTTCCGCTGGCTGTTAATCAGGTCATCGACCGCCTCCTTCCTCAGGAGAACTGGACGATCATCCTTTTAGCCTGTCTTGGATTATTACTGATTTATTTGATTAATACCGGCCTTCATTACATTGTCACGTACTGGGGACATAAGCTTGGGATAAATATTGAAACAGATATGCGTCAGAAATTGTTTTCCCATATGCAGAAATTATCCTTCGGCTATTACGATAACAACAAGACGGGACACAGCATTTCCCGGCTGACGAAGGATCTCGAGGAAATAGGAGAAGTTGCCCACCATGGTCCTGAGGATATCTTCGTCGCCTTCATGACCCTGCTGGGTTCCTTCATTCTCATGCTTACGATTAATTGGAAATTGGCCATTCTATCATTCATTGTCATCCCGCTGTTGATCATCCTTGCCATCTATTTTAATAAAAAAATGACGGTTACCTTCCGGCGTATGTTCCATAACGTGGCGGAAATCAATTCTCGTGTCGAAGACAGCATCGGGGGCATCAGAGTCGTCCAGGCCTTTGCTAATGAAAGTCACGAGCAGAGCAAATTCAAACAGAACAACGAGCAGTATCGGACGACGAAACTGCAGTCTTACAAGATTATGGCGCAAAACATTACCGCCAACTATGTCTTGATGCGCCTTGTCACCTTGTTCACTTTATTATTCGGGACATACTTCGTCATATCCGGAGAGTTGACGTATGGTGAATTTGTAGCCTTCATCCTCTTGGCGAACATTTTGATCGGTCCGATTCAAAAAATCAATGCCGTTATCGAAAGCTATCCAAAGGGAATTGCCGGATTTAAGCGGTACACAGAAGTGATCGACACCGCACCGGATATCGCAGACCGTCCGGGCGCAGCCGCTAAAGATCTAAAAGGGACCATACGATATGAAGATGTCACCTTCGGTTATGAGGGGTTGGACCCGGTATTAAACGGAATCAACTTAACGATTGATTCCGGAGAAACTGTCGCTTTTGTCGGGCCGTCCGGTGCCGGTAAGACGACGTTATGCAGCCTGCTTCCGAGGTTTTACGAAATTTTGGATGGAGGGATCACCGTAGACGGAACCGACATCCGTGACATTCAGCTGACATCACTACGCAGTCAAATTGGAATCGTGCAGCAGGATGTTTTCCTGTTCTCCGGGACGATCCGCGAAAACATCGCCTACGGAAATCTGGATGCAACGGATGAAGAGATTATGGAAGCATCCCTACGAGCAAGGCTGGACGACTTCATTCAACAGCAGCCTCATGGACTCGATACTGTGATCGGTGAACGAGGCGTTAAGCTTTCCGGCGGCCAAAAACAGCGTCTCGCCATCGCCAGGATGTTCTTGAAAAACCCACCGATCCTTATTCTCGATGAAGCCACATCAGCGTTGGATACGGAAACGGAAGTAGCCATCCAAAAGTCATTGGATGAATTGACGGAAGGCAGAACGACACTCGTCATCGCCCACAGGTTGGCGACTATTAAGAATGCCGACCGTATCATGGTCGTAACGAAAGATGGTATTGCAGAGCAAGGAAGCCACAAAGAGCTGCTTGCAACAGAAGGTATATACAGCCGCCTTCATGAAGCACAGTTCGGCTGAAGGCTTTAGCTGCACAAAAAATGCCGGACCAACAGGGCCCGGCATTTTTTATTAGATATTCACTTTGACTTCTGCTTTTTCACGAAGATCGTCTACAATTTTCTGAGTCGCTTCGCTTTCTTTCTGCTGTTTGAGAGACTGCTGAATTTGAGGTTTCACGTCTTCATAAGCAGGCACTTCCTGCTTGGTTTCTGCGTCCTCTTGACTTTTCTTCATGTCGTCGTAAGCTTTCTTCACTTCTTCTTCCGAAGGCTCTGTATCTCCAGCTTCTTCTGCAATCAGCTTATCGACTTTCACCTGAGTTTCCAATTGGGACATGACTTCTTTTTCATCCATGCCGCCGTTGTCTTTCAGCTGCTTCATGAAGTCTTCTTTATCTTTCACTTGAGGCTGCTGTTCGACGATTTCATCAATTCTCTTGTTAATCTCTTCTTCGGACGCTGTCAGTTCACGATTATCCGCTTCTTGAATCAGCAGCTCCTGACCAACCATGCTTTCTGCAAGACTCTTCTTCAGTTGGTCCTGATCCAGCTCCTGTCCTGACATTTGTGCCTGCATGGCTGCCATTTGGAACTGACTCTTATACGTGTTTTCAAATTCTTTCTTCTCGATCTTCTCACCGTTCACTTCTGCCACAACGTCAGGGATATTCTTCAAATCCGGCTCCGGTGCTTCCGCTTGTTCCGAAGATTGTTTCTCTTTATCTTTATCATCAGATGATTCACTATTGTCGCCACATGCCGCGAGCAATCCGACGAATGCAGCAAGTACTAATGCCAATAACCATTTCTTATTCAATGTCATGTCTCCTTTGCATCATTCTGCTAGTCATTGTAACATGTCCCGTTCCATTGTAAACATATTCGAACCGCTCCTGCTTCAGCGTGACATTTTTGTAACTATCACGAACCTTGTCATACCGGGTTTCAAAGCAGGATGATTACGCATATTGTTGTAAATATGTAAAAAATGTGGGACGCGCCTTTTCCTATTATATACCAAAAGGAGCCTTTCCATTTGGAAAAGCTCCTTTCTTTTTATTGGATGCCGACTGCGTCGTACGCCTGGTTAACGGACGTGACCTCCTGGGAGCCCTCTCCGTAAAGATCGATCGCCGATTGAATGGCTGCTTGTCTCATCATGCTGAAATCGGAAGTCGCTGTTAAATATTTCGTTAAGGCACGGTAGTAGATCTGCTCCGTGGCGTCGCGCCCTACTCCTTCAACCTCGATATCATAGTGCGTACCGCCTTCTGCAAGGAGATACGCCGCTTTGTTATTGATACTCGAATTGATGTGAACGCCTCCGTTATCCAGATCGCCTGTGTATAATTCGCTGTAGTGATCCGGATATCCTCGATCCGGATAGAATGGATGTGGAATAGAGGACGGGTCTTCCATAGAACGAAGCGGCTCACCGTCGACGCCTACTTCTTCCCCCATCAACCAGTCGTCCCGGTCGACCATCGCTCCGAAAATGTCCGACATCGATTCATTGAGTGCCCCTGGTTCATCCTGATAAACAAGATCCGCAGACCGGTCTGTGACAGCATGCGCCAATTCATGGGCAATGACATCGACTGCTCCGGAGAATGGAAGGTATGTTTCCCCGTCACCGTCGCCGTACATCATCTGCACGCCGTTCCATGCGGCATTATTCCACTTATCTCCGACATGGACAGAAGAAATCATCCGCGCACCTTCGTCATCAAAGGAATCGCGGTCGAAGGTATCTTTGAAGTAGTCATAGACAATGCCGGCATTCTTATGGGCACTGACCGCAGCCGGATCGCTGAAGAACTTATGGTCGCTTGTCACTTCATCTCCATGATAGCCCAACAGCTGGGAGAATAGATTGAAGAGGAACGGATCCATATTTAAAGCGTCAAATGTGTGGATGCCATCGCCCCTCGTTTCATCGAACAAGTAATAGCTTCCCTCTTCGTAAACGGCTTCGAACATTGCCTTGTCTCCATTTACTTCTTCACCGAACGCTTTGACATGGTCGATGGCATTATAATGGTTCACAATGTCACCTGTTTTAGCGTCAACGAAATAATGGAAGTATCCCGGTGCCGGCTCAGAAGTGGAGGCTTTCACTAAGAACGCAAGGTGGAAATCACCTTCATATTCATAGAAATACAAATCACTGGACGGCTCCGCATCATATGCTTCTACTTTTCCGATTTCGTCCTCAATGGAAGCCTTGGCAATCTCTACTGCTTCCTTATCCGTCAGTTCCGGTTTGGAATCCAGCTCTTTCGCTTCCAGATTGGGAACGACTTGACCAAAGAAAGCCTGCACTTCTTTCTTATCGTTCAACGCCACCGTCTGATGTGCCCCATATACAGGTACGCCGTCATATTGTTCGATCAACCTTACATGGGATGTCCCGTTCTCTTCATCCTTTAAAGTATCAAGCACTTGGAAGTTGTCCTTGCTGTTCCCTTTCAGCTTAAACAAATCATTCTTATAGTTCAGATAAGAAAGAGCGATGCTTTCGACTGTTGCTTTCTCACTGGAAGCCGCCTTCATCTTCGGCATTTCCCACTTTTCTATGATATACGATGGTGTGCCGTAGGTATCATTGTTCTTCACCTTCGCTGCCTCTTCTGCAGAGACGCTCCCTGCTCCGAAACCGAAACCACTTAAAGCCAGTGTCAAGGCCAGTGTCGACGTAACGACTCGTTTCTTCATTCCATCACTCCTCGATTTTTTTAAAAGAATGGCTGGTATTCATTTATTCGTGATCGACGCCGTCTTCCTGATTCGCCTGGAATTTCCATGTGAGATTCATGCTGTCACCCTGGAACACATTCTGGTCCTCTCCATTATCGACGAATTCAAATTGCACCCAAAGTGTGTCTTCTGCACCGACATCAAGTCCCCCGCGCTGCTTCCATAGAGGATCAAATACGTCTTTAGCTACTGTATCTGGATCCATCGCTTGGAGCTCGCTTAAAGTCGTCTGAAATACAGGCTCGCTCTCCTTGTCCCAGTTCCAGAGGAAGTTCACCCGGATATGATCTCCCATATCTTCTCCGGCATTATCACCGGCAGCATCCGTCACACTGTAGTCTGTCAGTAGATTGATAGACTTGATATCAAGCGTTCCTTCGTTACCCAGTTTAAATTCACGAAGCACCGTATCGCCGGGCTTCAAATTATCGATATCAACGATAACCTCCGGATCCACGGAAACATCCAGTGTCCCTAACCCGAATGTGTTACTCGTCTCTTCCGTATCACTGAAATACGCATATGTCCCTCCTCCCATCAAAGATAGACCTAAAGATGCAGTCACCACACCAGCACTAACCTTCTTGAAAAAACTCATGACATCTCCTCCTTATATGATTAGACTCTTATGTAGAAAAACATAAGAAATGGATCACCTTTGTGCAGGTTCTGTCTGTTCATGCTGTTTCTTGAAATCAACTACGGCTTTTCTAAAAGTCAAACCGCCGTATAAGAACAATAGGATACCTGGGACGAATAGCAGCAAAGCCGATCCCATTTTGGACCCGGCATAATTAAGGACGAAGCCGAGGTAAGGAATTGTGAAACCGGTATAGGAGCCAAGGACATTCCCGGAAAGGACTGGATCGAGATCCGCGCCGTCGTTATTGTCTCCCTGCGTCGTGTACAAAACATCCCCGCCGGCCTCCTGTACGTCTATCACCCGGTGTGTGACGACCTGCTCCTTTTTATCAATGAAAGTAAGGACGTCCCCTTCCTTATAAACAGACGGATCTTCCGTCATTTCAATCGCGATCACAGACCCGGTCTGAAACGTAGGTTCCATCGATCCTGACAGCACCGTCTTCATTTGATAGCCGAATAGTGTAGGCTCGCCGCCGCTCGCCTTGACCGCAATGACGACGATTGCCAAAGCAACAATCAAACCAACAGCAGTCACGGATAACGTCTTATAAATCATGCGTAATGCCGTTTTCATGAAGCATCCTCCTTTTCCTTCTCTTCCTGTAATTCACCTTCCGTCATTTCCGTATCTGCAGGGCTGTCTGTTTCTTCTGTCTCCATGTTTTCTGTATGGGATGGCTCCGCCTCTGCATTCTCCTCTGCTTCCGTTTGCTCTGTCTCAACCGAAGGCTGTGATGGTGATTTTTCCTTTTCTTTTTCCACTTCCGTTTCTTTCCGGCCCTGAACTTCCTGTTGTTCTTTTGCCTTTTCCTGTTCTGCTTTCTTTTTCTCTACTTCCTTCTGTCGCTTCTCTTCTTCCTCCGCCTTTCCTTTCTCCTCTACCAGCGCTTGTAAGGAACGGCTGTCCATTTTGGCGTACTCCATATGGAGGGTGTCTAAGTCCATAAATGCTTCCGACACATAGTCGATATCATCCTGCCCTGCCCAAGCATGGAGAGCCTTCTCATACAAACTCTCGTAAACATCGGCTGCCCGTTCAAACTCCTGCACACTTTCCTTCAATTCTGCCAAAGAATGGTCTGCGGCCTGTATATCATCGTATAGAGACGCAGCTTGCTCGTATGCTTCCCTGATGTCCTCCACCGTCTCCTGAGCAGCTTCCGGAAAAACCGAAGCCGTTTCGATCGTTATAGATCGCTTCTCATAATCATGGAACGAAGCTTCTGTACCGGATACCAAATGAGCTGACAAGGAGAAGAACATGGGTATGTATAAAACAGGGAGGATCAGAGGAACGATCTTGCTTCTTTGTTTCCGTTTCATAAGAACCTCCCAAACTCTAATGTCTTATATCTATCATCCTCTACATTCCTCGACGTTACCATTCTCCATCCGGTATATTTGCATACGACATAGGTTGTAAGACGGATCTATACCAAAAGTAGTAGCCTGCTCCAAAAAAGAAAAAACCCTCCAAAAATGGAGGGTCACTCAAAAGATTCTATCGGCAGCAGCAACTGATTTCTGACTGCATAGAGGATCGCCTGAGAACGACTTTTCACCTGAAGCTTCCGATAGATATTACTGATATGAATTTTCACTGTTTTATCGCTGATAAACAAGGAGTGTGCTATTTCTTTGTTCGTAAAGCCTTTGACAAGTTCCTGAAGTACTTCCTGTTCCCGCTGTGTAAGCGTAGAGGGCTTCTTTGTATGACGGCCGCCCGTTTTATCTGTTAACAAATGGGCCGTCATGGAAGGAGGGATCACGCAGTAGCCTTTGTACACGTTTCGGACTCCGTGGATCAGCTCTTCACTTGATGTTTCCTTCAATAAATAACCGGAGGCCCCCGCTTGCAGTGCTTGCTTCAAATACATTTCTTCATCCTCAATCGTTAGCATCAACACTTTCATATCAGGGTATTCATCCCTTATAAACCTGGTAAGCTCAATCCCCGACTCCTCCTGAAGATGGATGTCCATCAATAGAATATCCGGTTGGACAATCGGCACCTTCCTTCTTACTTCCTCCGCAGTACCTGCCTGAGCAACGACTTCCATATCCTTCTCCAACTGGAAGACAAGGGCGATTCCATCACGCAGCACAGCATGATCGTCTACAATCATTACTCGAATCATCTTTCGTAAAACCTCCCATAGTTAGACAAAATCAGATCCTTCTCTTTCCATCATTCGACATAACGAACAATCATTCATCCACTTCCCTCTTAAAACAGAGCAAGTTACCCTAAGACAGAAGAGCACCTGCACAACGTTTTAGGAGGGTTTAGACGTATCATGCACCTACCCTAACCTCTATGTATGATACATATTTTACCATCAGGTATACATTTTTTCTACTGCCTGTGTAATATTTCGTTCTCAATCGCGTTCATCTAGGAACTCCAGCTTATACAGGAGTTCCTATTATTGACTAAGCGCACACTTTTTCAGTAGAGTCCACACTTTTTCACTGGAAAGCGGAGGGCTGAAATAATATCCCTGGTACTCTTCACATCCGACTCCTTGTAAATATTCGAGCTGCTCGAGTGTTTCTACCCCCTCTGCAATGACAGAGAGATCAAGCTTGGCAGCGATACTGATAATAGCATCAACGACCGCACGTTCCTTATAGTTTTCATTTATCGTCTGTATAAACGATTTGTCGATTTTCAGGGTGTCGAGCGGGAAGTCTTTAAGATAGCTGAGAGAAGAATATCCGGTACCGAAATCATCCAAAGAAAGAGTGAACCCCCGTCGTTTAAGTTCATGCATGACGGGAATCGCGGTTTCAGAATCCTGTACAATAGATTCCGTTAACTCAAACTCCAAGTGTCGGGGAGCCATTCCCGTTTCTTCCATCACTCTTTCTACAACCTTTAAGAAGGAGGGCTGGCGAAACTGAACCGAAGAAAGATTGACTGCAATCCGTTCTACTTTATACCCTGCGTCCACCCATTTCTGAAATTGAACACAGGCCTCCCGCAATACCAGTTCCCCCAAAGGAATGATGAGCTTCGTTTCTTCTGCAATAGGGATGAATTCAGCCGGGGATATCATACCCAGATGCGGGTGACGCCATCTTACTAATGCTTCAAATCCAATCACATCCCCCGTACTGACTTTAATCTGAGGCTGATAATGAACCTCTATTTCGCCTCTCTCCACTGCTTTTCTAAGACCTGCTTCCAGCTGTACTTTCCTTGAAATCATGGCACTGATTTGATTCGTGAAGAAGACATATTGATTTCCACCGCTTTGCTTCGCCTGATACATCGCAGTATCGGCATGCTTCAATATAAGCTCCGAATCATGTCCATCTTTCGGAAAGAGCGAGATTCCAATAGATACAGACATGTAGATTTCCCGGTCATCAATAAGAAATGGCAAAGCCATTGCTTTCATGATGCTTTCAGCCTTCCTGCGGGCTTCTCCCTCAGAAGGCTCCGGTAGAACAACGACGAATTCATCTCCACTCTGCCTGACAAGTAAATCCTCCTCGTCGAGACAGCCTCTCATCCTTTCGGCCGTTTCGCTCAGAAGTAAATCACCGATCCTATGACCATACACATCGTTCACATGTTTGAAGCGATCCAAGTCAAGGAACATGACAGCCGACGAAGCATCGCTCTTTTCCTTCTGCATGGATTCAAACAAATATTCATACAACGCACGACGGTTTGGCAGCTGAGTCAAATCATCCTTGAAAACGAGCTCTTGTATCCTTGCATGAGCTTCCTTTCTTTCGGTTATATCGCGAATGATGCCTATGTAAAAGACCTTTCCATGGTCATCGATCTTAGCCAGTGACAATTCGACAGGAAACGTATGGCCGGCTTTATGCAGCCCCTCCAGCTCTACTGTCCTTCCGATTACTTGAACCATTTTAGAAAGGTCACCTTCTTCGTAGGGACCCGGAGTGAGCTTCCGAAGACTTTTTCCGTACATATCTTCTTTTCTGTGACCGAAAATCCGTTCCGCAGCCCTGTTCCAAGAGAGGACACGACCCGACGCATCCGAAGTGATCACCGCATCGTTCGCTGACTCCACGATGGACTTGTACATCTGATTCGCCAAATGAAGACGGTCGGTCGTGGACTCCATCTTCGTATCAAATGCAATCAACTTAATGAGAAAACCGATGGTCGCCATGACACCAAAAGCGATACACAAACCGAGAAGAGTCGGATCGATCACCGGTACTGCGGAGGAAATTTTTTCTTCCTCCATTGGATGGAAAGAGGCCGAATACATTCCTGTATAATGCATGCCGGAAATGGCTGCTCCCATGCCTAAAGAACTTCCCCACCATTTTAAATTGGTATAGTCGGCTTCTTCTCTCTTTACGTTCGCAGAGATCGTAAATAATTGGAGTGCAGCAAAAGAGGCAGCCAATGCGATACCAATGGATAGGGCGACCCAAAGGGGGTCATACTCAATACGCATCCCCATTTCCATCGCGTCCATCCCTATATAATGCATGGAGACGATACTCAGTCCGATCAGGACACTCCCCAAGATATGATGAAACCATCTTCTCTCTTTCCTGCTGATAAGATAGAAGGCGAGAAAACTGGAGAATATTGCTGCTATAACACTAAGCGTTACTCCCCATGCTTTATAGGTAACGACCATATCCATTTTGTACGCGAGCATGGCGACGAAATGCATCGACCAAATACCCACTCCGAAGGTCAAACTTCCGATAAGCAGCCACTTCCAGCGGACAGCTCCTTCCGTCTGCATCATCCTCCTTACGAGGAGCAGTGCTGTATATGAAGACAGAATGGAGACGGCGATGGATAAGACCACCAGCCACCAATTATACTGTCCCAGTATTTCTTCATGCATGAACTTTCTCCCCTTTGCTTCCCGATCCTGCATACCAGGTATATATTCCTATTATACATCAGCATCCGAGAAATCGGCCAAAGTTCCTCCTTCTTCTCTTCCCACCTTATGAGAAAAAAACAAACCCCGAACGGAGTGACCGTTCGGAGTTTTTCATACGCTGTTATTTTATGATTTTATCCGCATAGACCGTTGGGGCGATTCGGGCCTGGGCAATGAGGACAGGCCACCAGAACGGACTTCCCCGCCACCCGTTCTCTTTCTTTCCTTCCTGTCTCAACATCAGGAGTGCGGGGGAGCTTTCCGCCACTTTTCTTGCCAATGCAAGCTCTCCGCTGCCTTTACCTGGAGTATCCGGAGAGTTTTCGAACTTCCCATCCTTCTTGAACCGCTTCACCTGTCGATGAGTGCGGGATAACAACCATACATAGTCACCGTTATCGGATTCTGCACAAAGGTAATCAATCAACGCTTCATACTCATCCAGGTGGAACGTGTACCCTTCTTCCATTTCCAGCGTTTCATACACAATCCGAAGCATCTCTTTAGCTTCGGATTTACGGATGAGGAAGGCTCCGTTTTCTTCCCGGACAGCAGACACCTTCGCCTTATCTATCAGCTTGTCCAAAGTATGAATATGCTTTTGAATATTCGTTTTGTATCCCGTCTGGAAGCCTATCGGAAGGATCCTTTTATGCGGTTTGATCATTGTCAGACTGGAGAGCATGATCTTATTAGGGCTGCAAGGCAGGATCTCTTCCTTTCCATCCCTTTGTATGAAGACAACGCCCTGCTGATGTCCGCCTTTCTCAAAGACACGGCGCAGCTCTGCGTCAAATTCATGAATCCTCTTCATCACATCATAAATCTTTACCGTCGTATAGAAACGGGTAACAGCAAGATCTGCGACAGGACGGGCTCCGTACATTCTTGAATGTTGGAGAACTGTATCCTGTTGAAAAGATTTCGGGTTCCTTCCATAGAAGAAGCCGATCAAATGATGAACGGTCACTCCACGGTCCAGAATCTGTCCACCAATAAAAATGTTCATCGGGGCGCGCAGCTGCAATTCTCCCTGATCATCAAGCAAATCACGGATATCCCTTTCCGAGTTGACGACACTGCTGACCAGATGCTCCTCAAGCAGGGAATGGCGTACCTCTTCATAAATATCAGGAAACTCAGGGACCGGATGCTTCTTCAACTTACTTACGGAACGAATGATTCCCACAAAAGAGGTGCGGATCAATTCCCGGAACAATTCGGACTGCTTTTCCGCTTCCGCGGTCAGAAGCGTCCGGAACCCTTCCATCAATTCCGCCTGCCAGCTGTGGGCGCTTTTCCCTCGTTCCGTGTGGATGATAAAGGCATACTTCTTCCGCTTCTGCCCCATCGCCCGCTGCTGCCAGCGGCGAATGCTTGCGCCTACAAGGAAGTTCATGACGGCATGACGGATATTCGCAATAGACTTCTGGGTGAGCAGACGGTCCATCTTCACACGGCGTCCGTCCATTTTCTTCATTACTTCCAGCTCTTTCTCCTCGACCGGATGAAAAAGATAGGAAGCAAGATGACCTTCCTGCTCACTCATTTCGAAGTAGACTTCCCCTCCGATATACCGGTCGTGAACAGGGACTAATTCCGTGAACGCAGGCCGGACCGGTTCGAACACCTTCCCTTTATGGAACGTTAAGTCTTCCGGCTGCAGATAGAGAGAATACGGTGTCGCCGTTACCTGAAGAAATGCCGGTTGGGCAAGCAACTGCCGCAGTTCATTGATTTTTGTTGCGATGACTCGCAGCTCGGTAATGTTCTGATCCCGCTTATGTTCATAGGCAACACTTGCGAAATCCGCTTCATCATCGATGAACAGTACGCGTTTTCCGGCTAGCTCCGGATACTTCTCAATCATGGTTTCCTTCAATCGATCGAGATTGCGGGTTTCCTTTTTTACGACAAATGCCAGCTTCTGAGACCATTCATATTTAGAAAGTCGATCCGGCATTTTCATAATGTCATACACCCGCATGGCGTCCGCCTTCAGCGGAGCTTCGAACTCCTCCTCTAACCGGCTGCATGTCTGTCTGACGAGCGCATTCGTTCCTTTCGTCAACAGGATGACGACATCGAATCCGTTATCATACATCAGTCCCATCACCCCAAGGAACGTCCTCGTCTTCCCGGACTGTACCTTACCGAGAAGCATACCCGGACGGCTTTCACTCGTCGTTGTGTCCAGCAGCTTCGCAGCTGTACGAACCATACATTCTCGGAACGGCTGTTTATATTTATTTTTTATATTTAAATGTTGAAAAAAATCCCCATCGGTTATCAAGGGCTTCGTCTGCAAAGGCATGTTCATTCTCCTTTTTCTCAAAACACGCCTATTATATCGTACTTTCCTGCATCGCTAAAGCACAAAGTCTACCGCTCAGCCCGAGGAAGCGTCCGCTCCTCTTCATCCAAGTCCCTTCCGAAAAGCCTGCTGACCCGCTGTTCTGCTTTCCTCTCGACCTCTTCATCAATATGGGAAATAATCTGGGAGATGGCATAGGCAATCACGGCACTGTCATCCGCTAAACCTACACCGGGTATGAAGTCCGGAATGAGGTCTACCGGAAGAATCAAATAACCGAGGGCACCCATAATCGTGAGCTTCGCTTTCTTGGGCGTTTCCGGTTTTCGGAAGGCATAATAGAGGAGCAGGCTGTAGTAGACGACCTTCGCGCCGAGGCGTCCACTGTACCGGCGCAGTTTCTCCCCATACTCTTTTTCTGAGAAATGAGCGCGCCCTTTCTCTATTGCCTGCTTCGGATTTAACTGCTTAAGCCTTTCTTTGTAACTTTTCGTGGATTTCATAGGTTTTCCTCCTCTTGGTGTACTTTTGACGAAACCCATCCTTCTTAAACCTTTCCATTCATTAATAGATAAAACCGCAGAGGAATTTTCCCCTGCGGTTCTTCCTTTAATTATACAAGAACATTACTTTTTTCAAATTTTGGAATCCAAGCCCCGTGCGCATCTATGAGCTCATCGCAAAGAGAGACGATATCATCGAGCGACAGCTCTGCAGCCGTATGAGGATCGAGCATCGCGGCGTGATAGATATGATCACGCTTGCCGGTGATAGCTGCTTCGATCGTCAACAGCTGGGTATTTATATTCGTGCGGTTCAAGGCTGCCAACTGCTCCGGCAAGTCACCGATACGGCATGGAGTGACACCATTTCTATCGACAAGACAGGGGACCTCTACGACCGCCTTGTTCGGAAGATTTGAAATAAGTCCTCCTGTATTTAATACATTACCATGAAGGCGGAACGGACGATCTGTTTCCATCGCATCGATGATATAGGAAGCATATTCATGTGTCCGCTCATGGGTCAAATTCGAATTATGCACGACTTCCTCCCTCATCTTCTCCCAATCGCTGATCTGCTTCACACAGCGGCGAGGATATTCATCGAGAGGTATATGGAACCGCTCAATCAATTCCGGATAACGACCTTTGATAAAGTACGGATGATACTCCGCATTATGTTCCGACGATTCCGTCACATAGTATCCGAAGCGGTTCATCAATTCAAAACGCACCATATCATCATGTTTCTCTTTCTGCTTTTCCTGTGCACGCCTTTTGATTTCCGGATAAAGATCTTTGCCGTCCTTCTTCACTTCAAGAAGCCATGCCATATGATTGATGCCGGCAATTTTCCACTGGATGTCCGTATCATCCATATTTAACGATCGAAACAATTCGGGTACTGCTGCTTGAACGCTGTGGCAGAGGCCGACCGTTTGGACGGAAGTGTGGTGGAGCATTGCCCCTGTAAGCGCGGCCATCGGGTTCGTATAATTAAGGAAGAGAGCGTCTGGACAAACTTCCTCAATATCCTGAGCAAAATCCATCATTACCGGAATCGTGCGCAAAGCACGGAATATCCCGCCAATCCCCACCGTGTCTGCAATCGTTTGACGCAGGCCGTATTTCTTCGGAATGTCGAAGTCGATTACGGTACTTGGCTTATACCCTCCAACTTGAATCGCATTGATGACATATTTGGCGCCACGAAGAGCTTCTTTACGATCCGTATAAGCTTTCACGGTCACGGTACTCCCCGTACTCTCTTTCAAGTTTTTCAACATTCGATCCGACTCACTCAACCGCTGCTGGTCGATATCGAACAGGGCAAATTCAAATCCTTGAATACTCGGAGTGAGCATACAGTCACCAAGTACGTTTTTAGCGAAAATCGTGCTTCCTGCACCTAAGAATGTAATTTTGGACATGATATATTCTCCTAACTCTTAATAGATTAGCCTTTAATAGATCCTGAAGATAGACCAGCAACAAAATACTTCTGTAGAAATAGAAATAGAATCGTCATTGGAAGCATGGACATAAGAGCAGCAGAGGCGACCAGATTCAAGTTGTTTTGATTCTGCCCGAAGAAGCCGGCCAAGGCTACCGTCAGTGTCTGTACTTCTTTATCCTGAAGGAAGAAGATTGCAAATTGATAATCATTCCAGATAAATACACAGGAGATGATTAATACCGTCGCGGTAATCGGCTTGAGAAGTGGAAATACAACACGGAAGAAAATCATCAACGTGTTGGCCCCATCCATTTTTGCTGCCTCTTCCAGCTCCTTCGGTACAGTCGACCGGATGAAGCCCGCATATAAGAAAATCGTCAAAGGAAGAAACGCAGCCAAGTTATTCAGAATGGCAACCGTCCTCGTGTTCATCAACCCGATATCCACGACCAGCTGGTACAACGGAACAAGTGCAGTCAATGGTGGAATAATCATGATAGCGATAAAAAGAAAATAAACGAACTTATTCAATCTCGTATTCAAACGCGCCAAAGGATACGCTGCAAGCGAGCCAAAGATAATCAACAGGACGGCTGCACATGCAGTAATCACCATCGTATTAAAGAAGGCTGTACCAAGACTCGCTGTTTCCCATGCTTGGGTAAAGTTCTGGAAACTCCACGATTCCGGTAAAACCCAACGCGAACTGAAATCGTTATTCGCTTTAAAAGCTGTCGTTATGAGAATGTAGAAAGGAATAAGGTGAACGATCGAGATGACGATGGCCACGATCGTCCATAGTTTCTTAGATTTCTTCCCGGAATCATTCACGATGCATCGACCTCCTTACGCTTGAAGTAGACAAGAGCGAGCAGACTCAATATCAGGATAATAAATGCCATCAGCACACCCTGGGTCGCTGCATAACCGGCATCCTGTCTGTTGAAGTAAAGCGAGTACATGAATGTCGACATCGATTGCGAGGCGTTTCCCGGGCCACCGTTCGTCAGTGCCACGATCACATCGAACAACTTTAGTCCGCCAATGATATTTAAAACCATATTGATAGTGATGGCGGGCATCAACAACGGCAGGGTAATGCTCTTGAATTTCTGAAGAGCGGATGCTCCATCGATATTCGCCGCTTCGTAGTAATCTTTAGAGATCCCTTGAAGGCCGGCTAAGTATATGATCATCGCAATTCCAACGAACTGATAAGTATTCACGAAGACAATGATCCACGGGTTCAAGTCAGGATTACCGAGCGCATTGACACTCTCCATTCCAAAGAGCATCAATACATCATTCAACGCCCCATTCTGATATGCGAAGAAGAAATACCAAATGTAACCCATGACAAGGGGGCTGATGATGACAGGTAAATATACAATCGTTCTCGTCACCGCTTTAAAACGGATGCTTTGATTAAGCAGAAGTGCATAAAGCAGACCGATCACATTTTGAAAGATTGTACTTCCGATACCATATAGCAGCGTATTCTTTACAACGAGCCACGTATCCGGGTCTTGAAACATTCTTGTATATTGCTCGAACCCCACCCAGTTTTTCGTCTGTGAGAACCCGTTCCAATCTGTAAAGGATACACGAATCCCGTTCAGGAACGGATAAAGGATAAACACAGATACGACGAGAAGGGCCGGTAAGTACATCCACCAAAGGGACCCGGATTTGCTTTTCTTCTGTCGTTTTCTCTCTGAACGATCTTGCTCCTTAACGAGCGTCCTTTCTGTTTTTCGAACCATTTCACTCATGATATCCATCTCCTATAATAGATGCTGGATTTTCAAGGAGGGTTGTCACCCTCCTTCTATTCTCTCAATCTTGTATATTCTTCGGACATTTTCTCTGAAACTTCCTTCGGACTCATGGAATCGGACAACAACTCCTGGCCTGTAGCCCCCATAACATCCCACATGCCGCTCGGTAGATAGATACGGTCAAAATAAGGCTCGACCATCACACCTTCATATTTGTCATAGTATGCTTTGAAATAGTTGTCTGCATCGATGCCGGTCAATCCAGCAGGCAGAGAGGTTCCTTCCGCTACTTTCTTGGCAACTTCCGGACGCGCCAGGTATTCAATGAATGTCTCCGCTTCTTCCATGTGTTCCGTATTTTTTGAGACAGCGACAGTATGACGCTCGCCGCCGATCCAGCTTGGTTCATCTCCATCATGAATGATCGGCATAGGAATAACTCCGACCTTAACATCAGGATTAAGCTCTTCTACAGCTGTCCCGATGGAGCCTCCGCCAAACACAAAGCCAATCTTTCCTTGCGCCATCAATTGTGTACGCTGTTGTATTTGAGCTGTCAATACATCTTTATTCAATAACTCTTCATCTTGCATTTCCTTCAATTTTTCCGGAAGATACGTATAGTTGGACCAGTCAAACGTGCCATCCAATAGTTCTTCTTCGTAATTATTCTCTTCGTCTGTAACCAGTAACGGTGTTGCAAATTGATCGAAATATTGTCCGAAAGCAGATTTGTCCGAACCATTAATCCAGAGCGGCGTCACTTCTCCACCGCTTTTCTTTTTAATAGTTTCTAAAGCTGCCATGAACTCATCAAATGTCGCAGGAGGTTCGATTCCATACTCCTCCAGTAAGTTCTCGTTATAATTTATTCCATCTTTCGCCTGATTTAATGGATACGCATATACCATTCCATCCTCATCCTTAAGAATGGTATCAAGAGCAGGATCCAGTCGTTCCACCCACTCCATATCACTTAAATCAGCCACATATTCCCCATACCTTTGCTGTGACCAACCATGGGTATCAAACAGATCCGGCATATCGTTTGCAGCCATTTTTACACGGATCATATCTTCATATCCGCTCCCCGGATAATTGTCTTCAATGTCGATGTCCGGATACTCTTCTTCAAATTCTTTGATTGTTTCCTGTAATACCTGCTTATCTTCTTCCGTAGTCGCCGTCGAATAAAAAGTAAGTACCGTTTTATCCCCATCTCCGCTGGCAGAGCTGTCTGAGCAGCCGACAAGGAAAACACCTATAATGGCTATGACAATAAGGCTGTACCATCTATTGTTCATCGTTGTTCCTCCTAAATGTAGTCATTCTTTACCCATACGAGCGAAACATTTGATTCCCTTATAAGTAATCCGATATACTTTAAGCGCTGAAGCTGATCCCTAAGCAAGACAGTCTTCAGCTGTTTACCACTGTGCATCTGCCTGTCCTTCCCAAAACAGGTGGATGTACGAATCATTTCTTTTCCCCCAAGGCCTCACCTCCTTAAAGCTGTAAAGGTATTAGGATATCCCCTTTTTTTGCAAATCCCTTTTCCTGCTCCCACAGCTTTCACGAATAATTAATTCGGTAGGAAGAACCACCTTCATTGGGATGTTGCGGCCTTCCAAGCGGTCGATCATAAGCTTCACCCCGGTCTTCCCCATTTCTTCTGTATGCACTCGAACTGTAGTAAGTGGTGTGCTCGCATAGCTAGCCAACTCGATATCGTTGAACCCTATGATCGCTACATCATCAGGCACTTGATAATTGTTTTCTTGAAGTGCCCGCAGCGCGCCGACCGCCATCTCATCACTGGATGCAAACACTGCTTCCGGGACTCTGCTGCTCTCAATCATCTCTTTCATCAGCCGATACCCCTCCGAAATACGGAACTGCCCAACCAAACATTTTTCTTCAGCGAATAGCCCCTTTTCCTCCATAATCTTTCGAAACGTGGCTTTTCTTCCTTCTTCCAAATCTTCCGTCCTGTCCACGAAATGCTCTACTTCCTGTCCACCTATGAAACCAATATCCTTATAGCCAAGTTCAAGCAGGTGTTCAACCGCCTGTCTGGTTGCATGTTCAAAATCAATTACTACCGCATCGTACACATCATCGTTCGTCGAATGGTTTATATAAACGACATTCTCCAAATGATCCGTAAGCGCCCTCAGAAGCTCTTCACTTATTCTCCCGACAACGATCAAATTTTTGATTTCATCACTTATTTTTCCAGCCTTCAGTTGACTCAATCGAAGAACCTCTGCCAGATCCAGCCCTCTCTTTTCACACTCACTTTCCACCCCCTGTCTTATATGGATAAAGTACGCGTCATTCAATTCCTCTTCAAGGGAATGGCAGATGAGAACACCTACTTTCCCGGGAATTGTCTTCGAAGTATTCGTACCTTTTCGTTCCTGCACAGTCTTATAACCTAATTCTTTCGCTATACTCAATATTTTTGATCTCGCCTCCGGTGAAACGGAAAGCGTCGTATCATGATTTAACACTCTTGAAACGGTGCTGCTTGAGTAATTGGCACGCAAAGCTATTTCCTTGATCGTAGTCATGAATTACTCCCTCTCCAAACATTAGTAAAACTTTAGTAAATATTATCGTTACATGAATAATACCAGAACAATTAAGCGCTTTCAATATTATTTTCAGAAAAATTAAACGATTATTGCCTGGTTTTGTCTCCTTTCTCTCCCTGATCTATATCCACCCGATAATTACCTCTAATAAACTTTAGTAAATTTACGCATAAAAAAAAGCTTCCGGGGTTAGCCGGAAGCTTTTCTTTAGGACTTATTTTTGAACGTTAGCCGCTTGTGGGCCACGGTCGCCTTCAACGATTTCGAAAGAAACTGTTTCGTTCTCTTCAAGAGTTTTGAAACCTTCGCCTTGGATTGCAGAGAAGTGTACGAATACATCATCTTGACCTTCTACTTCAATAAAACCGAAACCTTTTTCTGCGTTGAACCATTTAACTGTACCTTGTAACATATTGTTACCTCCTGCGTGGAATAAATCCACATTGTATTACTATTATTGCTCTGCAAATTCATTCAAGACGAAAGTGACTTAACAGTTACTTAAGCTTTCATTCGTAAACGAACAAGAATAATTAACTTTAACTATATAGGATCTTAGGTCATCTGTCAAGCGCCTGTGGATTTTCTTTTTAATATCCATTCTTTTAAACCATAACCTAAGACGTTTACTTCCAATAATATCAATAAGAAAAATGGCATTGTATCCGGAAAGAATTCTTGTTATTATAGTCTCTATTATCAAAAAACTTCAACAATTATTACACCAAGAAGGAGCTATACTTATGGAAAAAAAGATCCCTTTTTCAACCTATGCCGTCATCGGCACGATGCTGTTCGGAATGTTTTTTGGAGCAGGGAACCTCATCTTCCCCATCCAGCTCGGACAGCTGGCGGGTACAAACTTCTGGCCGGCTTTAATCGGTTTTCTGGTGACGGCGATCGGCCTTCCTTTCATGGGAATATTGGCCATCGGGTTATCCGGAAGCAGTGGTCTGCGTGATCTTGCCGGAAGGGTTCATCCCATCTTCGGTCTCGGATTCGCAGCAGTCCTTTATTTGACGATCGGACCATTCTTCGCTATTCCACGGACAGCGACCGTACCTTTCGTCGTCGGTTTCGAGTCCTTTATTCCGGAAGGCCAAACCACCCTTTGGCTTGCTGTTTTCAGCTTTGTGTTTTTCGCAATCGTCTATTATTTCTGCCTGAATCCCGCAAAAGTGATGGATTACATCGGAAAATATCTGACACCGGCCTTTTTAGTGTTCTTATTCCTATTAATTATCGTAGCACTTGTCAGACCGATGGGCAGTTTCCAGCCACCATCCGGAGACTACACTGATCTTGCCTTTATGACCGGATTCACGGAAGGATACAATACAATGGATGCTCTTGCTTCCCTCGCCTTCGGTATTGTTGTCATCAATGCTATTAAGAGCAAAGGCATCACGGATAAGAAAGCTGTCGCCAAAGCGACTTGGAAGTCAGGAATTTTCGCCATGGGATTGATGATGCTTATTTATGGTTTAATCACCTACATGGGCGCTTCAAGCGTTATGTCCATCGGCTTGTTCGACAATGGAGGCGTCATATTCGCTGAAGTGGCTAAGCATTACTTTGGATCGTTCGGAGCTGTTCTTCTCGGTATCATCATCGTTCTTGCATGTCTTAAGACAAGCATCGGCTTAATTGCTGCGTGCAGCGAGTTCTTCCACGAAATTGTACCGAAAGTCAGCTATAAAACATTTGTGTTTCTGCTTTCTTTCGTATCTTTTTTAATTGCAAACCTGGGATTGACAAAAATTATCCAATTCGCAGTTCCTGTACTGATGTTCTTATACCCTATCGCCATTGTCCTGATTTTACTCGGACTCGCTTCTTCGTTCTTCGGTAATAAACAAAAAGTCTATACCGTTTCCGTTGCTTTCACATTCTTCGTCAGCGTCATCGACGGCTACAATGCTTTGAAAGACAGCCTGCCGAATGCCGCTGTTTCGTTTCTTGATGTCGTGGACAGCGCCTATGCGGCCTACCTTCCGTTTTATGATATCGGCCTTGGATGGATCGTTCCGGCAGTCATCGGTGCTGCCATCGGTTTACTTTGGCCCGGGCACAATGATAGAGGGCATACCGTTCCCGTTGATGCATGACCATCCAACTTTACGGAAGAAAAGGTTTATCTTAAAGAAACAAAACGCACCAAAAGCCCGCGCTTTTGGTGCGTTTTTCTATTCCTGTTCCCTTTTGTTTCCATGATGGAGCATCGACTCCTGCAAGACGCATAAGCTTTCCAATGACACCGTCATGGGTGTCATGCTTTGAGCGTCGTCCACAAACCGTGCCAGCAATAGGTCACTTCATCCGCGTTTCCTGTCAACTTCTGAGTCAGCCAGCCTAACAAATCCCTTCCATCTCTGTCCAGTTTCTCCATTGGGACAATCCCCCGACCTGTCTCCAAAAGGATAAATACGACCGAACGTCCGGCATGCCTGACGTCCTCGACGAAGGTGAAAAAAAGTTTCTTTACCTCCTCCAGCGTCATTCCTTGCTGAAGGGCTTCTCTGATCCATACCTCGAACCCTTCGAGAACAAGCGTCCCGTCATGCACAGTCTTCCATTCACACCATTGCCGGGATTCATAAGCACTCACCCAATTTAAAGAAGGGAAGTGTTCTCGGACGTATTTTCGTTTTCCTGAACAGGCACCTCCGACCACGACGTGCATGACCATCCCTCCTCTGATTTACTAACTCTAAAATAGCAGCCTTTTCCGTGTGGCGGACTTATATCCCAGAAGGATGCTTCCGGATGAAGGTGTTGATATAAAGAACGAATAACTCCCCCATGCGTAACGAGAAGAATCTGATCATAAGAAGATGAAACCATTTCCTTTAAAAAAACACCCACCCGATCGTGGAACTCAGGAAATCGTTCTCCTCCGTCAGGACCGGTATTCTGCCAATCTTTTAACCACCTCTGATAAGAAGGATCCTGGACAAGGTCTTCGTGTCTTTTCCCCTCCCATTTTCCGAATGATATCTCACGAAGACGGACGTCCTTCCACCCTTGCAGATCCGGCCTTAAATAGTGGAGGGTCTGCAGGCAGCGCCTCCTGTCACTTGTGAAGCAGGCATCAAAAGCGACCGTGGATAAGCTTTTTTTCAACTCAAACATCTCTTCCATCCGCTCTTCCATTACCGGTTCGTCCAAATGGCCGATATAGCGCTTCTCTATATTTGCCTTCGTCAGCCCATGACGAACCACATACAAATCCAAAGTACGAACAGCCCCCATAATTCTCCCCCCTCTATCGTTAATCCGATTAAATCTCCATTTACGCCACGGAAGTTCCTGACAATCCACCAACGTAAGATAAAGTAGTAGACGGCATAAGCTGCCATGAGAACGATCGTCCAAATGGATAACGCTCCCACACATACAACGACACCTACACCTATGATGACATCCCTTCGGTCCATATGTTTCTTCCACTCGAAAGCGAGACCCTTCTCCCGCATCAATGGAAGCTGATACAGAACGATCAATGCCGCTGCTCTGCTTAACGCAGGGATGAAGAAGATAGAAAAGAGCAGATTCTTATCAAGTCCATAAACGAACAGGCCGAAGATGAAGCTTGTTTTCCATGCCAGATGGAAAACGAGCGCTAATATCCCGAAACTCCCAACGTGGGGATCTTTCATGATCTCCCATTTACCTTCCAGTGGCTTGTTGGATCCTTTCGCATCTGCTGCATCCATCAGCCCGTCGAGATGAAGGCCGCCGGATACATATACCCACAGGGAAATGACCGCCAGCCCGCCAAACCATATAGGAAAGTAGAGCACCGTCCCCCACCATAGGGCTGCGAGCAGCATACCAATGATGAAACCTGCGATTCCATAAGATCGAAGAGCGCTTTTGATTGTCCTTTGTTCCCATGGACATTCGATGGTAAGCGGAATACGCGTCAAAAACTGAATGGCGAGAATCAAACCGTAAACGCCCGTCTTCAACCTATTCCTTCTTTCCAGGAAAGAGGGATGCCGGAAATGACCTGAAACGCTTCATCGGCTTTAGCTGCCAGGAGCTGGTGCACGTCCTGAAGGGTTCTTATGTATTCCATGACAGAAGATTCCTGCACCGGAGTTCCCTCATTGACATCGTTGGATACGAAGATAAGCTGCAGCCGCTTCTCACGACCGATTCGCAGCAGTTCCTTAACCTTTTCCAGAATCATGCCCAGGTCCTCCTTTTCGTCATACATTAAATGACTGACCCATATGGTGACACAATCAATCAGCACAGCAGAACCCTCTTCCACATTCATTAAGTCCCCTGCTATATGAACCGGCGCTTCCATAGTGCGCCACTCTATCCCACGATCTTTGCGGTGCCGTATAATCCGGTCTTCCATTTCTTCATCCACTACTTCAGCTGTCGCAACATAAATAAGCTTTCCTGTGCTGGATTTAACCTTCGCCCTGCTCTCAGCAAAAGCGCTCTTGCCGGAACGGGCGCCTCCAGAAACGAACGTCACTGTCCCTTCCAAGCTGCCAGCACCTCCAACAGTCGATCGTTTTCTTCCTTCTTTCTTACAGCCAGCCTTATATACATTCCTTCCAGTCCGGAAAACGTATGGGTGTGACGCGGAATGATTCCATTCTTAACCAGATAAACGAACAAAGGGTCGGAATTTGCCGCGGATGCATCCTTCAACAGATAGAAATTAGAAACAGATGGTGAAACCGTAAATCCAAGTTCATGCAAAGAAATCACTAATCGCTCCCGCTCTTCCTGTACGAAACGGCGGGTTTTATGTATATAGTCGGTTCGAGCGAGCAGATCGGGCAGTAAAGAAGCAACCACTCCGTTTACACTCCATGGGATCTGCACCCCGGCAACCCGCTTGATTTGTTCGGGTTGGGCCACTATGTACCCAAGGCGAAGACCCGGAACCGCATAGATTTTCGTCAAGGAACGCAGGATAATCAAGTTTGGAAAACGCTCCATTAACGGGAGGATATTTTGTTCCTCCAGCGGAAGGAAGTGAACAAAGGCCTCATCGACCACCACTGTCACCTCGGACTTTTCCGCTTCTTCAAGCATTTGTATGAGCGGATCAATCGGGATTATTGTACCCGTAGGATTATTAGGTCGACAAAGAAAAAGCAGGTCTGTTTGTGGGATCGCTGTCAGCACTTCCTGCACGGGAAAACCAAAATCCTCTTTTAAATTAAGACGCGTCACATCTATTTGATATGCTTCACATGCTCGTGCATACTCGGAGAATGCCGGCTCGATGATCAGCGCGGATTTACCCGCAAACAGATGTGCCACGAGGAAAATCGCTTCTGCTCCTCCGTTAGTAAGGCGAATCATGTCCGGTTCGACCAAGAGCGCATCGGCAAGCTCCTGCACTTCGCTGCGGTAATCAGGATCGGGATAGACATCCAAGGTACGGAATGCGGCAGCCAGAGAAAGATCGGGCGGTGGTCCCAGCGGATTTAGATTTGCACTGAAGTCCATCACCTTCTTTTCCCCCATATCATATCGTTGCATTATTTTTAACGGATTCCCGCCGTGTTCCGGCCATTCTTTCATCCTTTTCCTCTCCCTCTATCAGAAATAGTGAGTGATACCAATGACTATACCAACAAGTGCCAACACCACCACCCATGTACCGTGCATATACCGAACGGTTATTAATATGTCCGCCGCCTTCAGCTTCCTTCCTGCTGTTCCAAGCTCTGCACGGTAAGAAGGAATCCCTTCATAGAAATTCACACCTCCGAGACGGACACCGAGAAGCCCGGCACACATAGCTTCCGGAAATCCGGCATTCGGGCTCGGATGCTTTGCCGCATCCCGCCGTACGATGACAAGACCATTTTTACGCCTTGAATCTCTGACATGAAAAGAACCAATCCACATGGCTGCCGCTGTCACCCGTGCAGGCAGCCAATTGACGATGTCATCAAACCTGGCGGATGCCCAGCCGAAATTAAGGTAGCGATCATTCTTATAGCCGACCATCGAGTCCAATGTATTTGCTGCACGATAGGCGAACGCAAGCGGTCCGCCGCCGATCAGTGCCCAAAGAACTGGGGCAATGACTGCATCGACCGTATTTTCGGCAACAGTTTCCACGGTACCACGCGTCACTTCGTTTTCATTCAGAGCTTCCGTATCCCTGCCTACGATCCAGCTGAGCTTTTCCCTGGCGGCTTCGATATTCCCGGCGCTTAAAGGCACCAGCACCTCATAAGCGGCCTTCTGAAGCCCTTTGATGGCAATAGTGGAAGATACAATATACCCTTCCACCAGAAAAGCCAGAACCGGATGGACCGCTTCCGCCAGAGTAATCAACACAAAGCTGATACTTGCAGCCCCTCCTACGATGACGATAACTAGCATTACACCCTTCTCCCTAAGACGTTCACCATTGTTCCACTTACCTTCAAGCCGACCGATAAGCTTTCCGATTCCGATTACCGGATGGGGAATCCACTTAGGGTCACCAATCCATAAATCCAGTCCTATTGCAAAAAGCAGAATATAGTAGTGATAAAGCCAGTCCATCAACGGGATCCCCTTTTCTCATATTTATCGAGGGACTCCCTTACACCGCGGTAGACAATTGTACCGATTGCCTGCCCGACGGCCGTCCCTGAGCCGGCATAGGGAGTCAGTGCCCCTACCTGTGTGGAGGCGACGACGGTACTATCTGTGGATGTACCGGTCGCTGTCGATCCCGTCACTGGATCCAGGACAGACCGGTCTGCCAACGCTTTCACCTTAGCTTCTGTCACGGATTGAACGGCATTGACGAGGGCACCGTCTGTCAAATGAGCATCAACAAAAACCATAATGTTGATCGTCCCCGGCTGGATTGCACCCAGTTCTCTTCTTCTAGAAATATCGACCGCATTACCGACTCCTGCCGTCACTACAGCCATTACACCGATACCCTGAACGTTTTCTTTACAGATGACATAGTCCTGCAGATGGACAGCGGTCATCATTCCAATTGTTTGAGCGGGATCGACGCCTCTTGTTTTCATCCAGCTGATGACATCCGTTTCCGGTTCCCGGCAGTCGTAGGATAAATCTACATAAAAATTACAAAAGTCCGTAGACCAGCCGATACCACCGCCAATGACGCTGTTTGCCATCGTCCGAAGCGGCCGGGTAAATTGGAGATGTATCCATTCTGCATTTTGAATGATTTGATAATCCGGGATCGTACCCGTCTCCTGATTGGGTGTTACCACGATTTGTGACTTCGGTATTTCCGGGTGATAATGATGATGGACAGGAACATCGTACACTTCCTGCAATAAATCCTCCTGCTGCAGCAAGGACAGATCCCCTGTTGCGACAAGTTTCCCTTGCTGCAGTAACCCGACATCATCTGCGAACAACGCGGCCGTATTCAGGTCGTGGAGGATCGCCACAATCGTCAGATCATGATCCCGTTGATGCTTCTTCAAATGTTCCAGCATGACGACTGTATGCTTGATATCTAAATGGTTTGTCGGCTCATCCAGGAAAAGGATCTTCGGCTGCTGCGCCAATGCCTTTGCGAGCAGAACCCGCTGTTTTTCTCCACCGCTCAAGGTACGGAACGGTTGATTCTCATAGCGGCGGACATCCGTCTCTTCCATTACTGCATCCACGATACGAAGATCTTCTTTCGTCGTGTGCTTTAACCACCCTCGTTGATGAGGATATCTTCCAAGCGTAACGATTTCTCTGACCGTAAAGTCGAATTCTACATACGATTCCTGGGAGAGCACAGCCATCATTCTTGCCTTTTCCCGGGGAGAAAACGTATGCAGAGACCTGCCGAACAGTTGAATAGTTCCCGTCGCTGCCGGCAGTATCCCTGTAATTAATTTAAACAGGGTCGTCTTTCCGCTTCCATTCGGACCAAGCAATGTAAAGAACCGGCCGGTTTCAATCGACAAATCAATATCATGGACAATCCGTTTGCTTTGATATCCTCCTGATACACCTTTCATCATTATCATGATTCGTTCCTCCTGAATCGCTCTCTGATCATAAGTAAAGCAAAGATCGGTGCGCCGATCAGGGCGGTGATGACACCAATCGGCAATTCTTCCGGTGCCACAATCGTCCGTGCAAATAAGTCGGCGAGAATCAGGTAACCACCGCCGGCAAGCGTGGATAACGGCAGGACATGGCGGTGGTTGGGCCCAACAAGCATTCGGATGAAATGAGGGATGACCAGTCCGACGAATCCTATTTGTCCGGATACGGCGACGGCAGCCCCTGTCAACAGCGATGCGCCGACGATGACCATCACTTTCCCTCGATTCACGTGCACTCCCAAGTGTTCGGCAGACTCCTCACCAAGCGCCATCGCATTTAATTCGCGCGTTTTGAACAGGAGAAGCAGGACCCCAACGACGAAAAACGGAAGAAGCAATTGGACATGACTCCATCCCCGCATCCCGACATTCCCCATCAGCCAATAAAGAATCTGCCGCATATCTTCTCTTGAACTCAAGGCAATGATTAAGGAAATGACCGCACTGATGAAAGAACTAACGATAATACCAGCCAGAATGATCGTCTCGATCGCAAGCGTTCGATTGGCCAGGTGGGTCACCCCGAAGACGATAAGCATCGTGATGAATCCGGAGATAATCGCTACAACCGGCAGCGTGAATTCGCCTAGAAACGAAATCGTAATTTGGAAATACAGCACGCATACAGCACCGAGGGCGGAACCGGACGAAACGCCGATTGTGTACGGATCAGCCAGCGGGTTCCTCAACAATCCTTGGAAAGCAGCACCTGCAATGGAAAGGGAAGCACCTACGAGAAGCGCCAGCAGTACCCGTGGAAACCGTATTTCCCAAATGATCAGTTCGGTGGATTTCTCGACTGTCTCTTCCCGCAAAGTAATCCCGAGCGTTTTATTAAGCAGAAGATCGAGGACAACCGGGATCGGGAAATCGACACTGCTGTTTAAAACGCCAAGAAGGGTCGCACCAAGTACGAACCCTCCCAACAAGATGTACATCCACCCGATCTTATTCAGTAAATACTTCTGGATAAATGAGCTTTCCAAGCGTCTCTACTCCATCGATCAAACGCGGTCCCGGACGCGTCACCGTATCGTTATTCACATCGAAGACCTGTTCCTGCTTCACGGCAGGAACTTCCGCCCATCCCGCTCGGTCAAGCACCTGCTCCTCAGGATTATCGACATAGTAGCCGTAAGTGGTGATGATGACATCAGGATTCTTCTGGACGGCTTCCTCTTCCGTCATCTTCACCCAACCTTCCTGGTCGGCAGCCGTATTTTCGGCATGGATCGCCTCCAGCATCTCATTCATGAAGGTTCCTGTACCGGTTGTATAAATATCAGGACTAGGAGCGACCTCCACCCAAACCCGTTTCTTTTCCTCGACAGCTTCTGCCTTCTCTTTGATCTTTTCCAAGCTGGACTGCATGTCGCCTACAAGCTCATCCGCTTCTTCGGATGCCCCTTCCACATCACCAAGCAGTTCGATATGGTCATATACAGCATCAAAAGACTCCGCACTGTCGACAACAACAACGTCGATACCGGATTCTTCGAATTTATCTAGAATATCGCGATTATTCTCCTGGTGGAAATCTGTCACCAGCGCAAGATCCGGATCTAAAGATAAAATCTTCTCCACATCCATTTCCTGAGCTCCAATTTTTTCTATATCATTTGCTTCCTCCGGATAGTTGCTGTATGTATCGACACCAATCAACTTATCGCCCTGACCGAGCGCAAATGTAATTTCTGTGTTGCTCGGTATTAAGGATACGATCGTCTCCGGCTCCTCTTCGATGGTAACTTCCTCTCCACTTCCGTCTGTGACCGTGACCGGGAATTCGGCAGAATTTCCCTGCTGATCAGTCGTTTCCTCCGCACCAGCATCTGCGCCCTGCTCCGTTTCATTGGAATCATCACTGCAACCGACAGCAAACATCAGAAGCATACCCATAACAAACGGCATGAACCAGTGTGTTCTTTTCATGTATCTTTCCCCTCCCTATTTTTGCTCACAAAAAAACGCCATTCTCTAAGAAAAAGGCGGTCGTCGAAGGAGGCGGAATGATACACGCTGATAAATAAACGCACACATCACGCTCGTTCGAAGCAGACCTTTAACCCGAAAGTCTCTTCTCGAACACGTCAGGCAGGTCTCCTGGCTCCGTTTCATCGTCAAGCTGCCCTTCCCGTACAAACAGTGGCACGCAGCTTTCCTCAACGTTACAGTGGCGGGACCGCATCGGATTTACACCGATTTCCCTTTTCACCTACAGCATGTAGGACCTGATCGCGGAATATTCGAATTTTTGTGATGATTCTATTATAGAATCCCGTCGGAAAAAAGTAAATCTTGTCATAACCTTCATAGGGGCCCTGCTTCTGCTCCTATCTACGCTGGTACTGCTCCATTATGTCTTCCAGTCTATCTACGTCTAAAAAACCTGTGACGTGCGCTGCTAAACGATCATAAGCTTCCAACCGGAGTTGTTCATACAACACGTGCGCTTCCGCCTCCTGCAATCCTTTTCGTTTCCTGAGCTGGTTGAGAAACAGATGGCGGAACTTGTCGTTATGGAACACACCGTGAAAATACGTCCCATATGCTCCGTCGCTTACGGAACCATCAAGGAAGGAATCGACATCCCCCGTCCGCTCCGTCCGGCCCATATGGACTTCATAGCCTTGAATATCCAGCTCTTCTCCCGAGAAATGAACCTTCATGCTTGAGCGAACCGTCCGTTTCTCTGTAAGCATTGTCGTCTTTAGTGGAAAAATCCCGATCCCTTCCACTTCGATGGCTTCAGATTCTACTTTTTGAGGATCATGGATCTTCTCCCCCATCATTTGATAGCCGCCGCAAATCCCGAAGATGATGGTTCCTTGAAGGTGAAGCCTTCTGACAGCGTGGTCCAACCCCAGCTCCTTCATGAACTGACAGTCTTCCAGCGTATTTTTCGTTCCGGGAAGAATGATCAAATCGGGTTTTCCCAATTCTTCCGGCTTCTGAACAAGCCGTACGTGGCAGTCCGTTTCAAACCGAAACGGATCGATGTCTGTAAAATTAGAAATGCGCGGAAGATGAATGACAGCGATATCCAAATCCTTGGCATCGTCGGGGAAACGGCTGTATTGATTGAGACTTAAGGAATCTTCCGCATCCATCGCAGCATCTTCCATGAACGGAACGACACCCAGAACCGGGATACCTGCATACGCTTCAAACCAATCCAAACCGGGCTGAAGCAGAGACACATCTCCGCGGAATTTATTGATGATTACACCGCACACTCTCTTTCTATCAACCGGATCAAGCAGCTGCAGGGTTCCGACAAGGCTTGCAAATACGCCTCCTCTGTCGATATCCCCTACAAGGATGACCGGAGCATCCGCCATTCTTGCGATACTCATATTGACAAGTTCACGGTCGTTTAAATTCACTTCTGCCGGGCTTCCGGCACCTTCGATTACGATTCTTTCAAAACGACCGGCTAAAGATTGATAAGCTTCTCGTATTACCTGTTTGGCAGTCTCGTAATATTCCTTCCGGTACTCGGATGCTTTCATATTCCGGAGCGGCTTCCCATGGACGACAATTTGGGATTCATCATCCTTCGTCGGCTTGATCAATACAGGGTTCATCATCGTCTCTGCCTCGACACCGGCTGCTTCCGCCTGCACCCCCTGCGCGCGTCCGATTTCTCTGCCATCTATAGTGATATAGGAGTTGAGCGCCATATTCTGCGACTTGAACGGGGCGACAGCATATCCTTTTCGTGCAAAAATCCTGCACAAAGCCGTAACCATCATACTTTTCCCCGCATCTGAGTGTGTGCCCTGGATCATAATTGGTACGGCCTTCATGAATTGCGAACCTCCCTGCATTTATTCAGGAAAGCATCCACAACGGATGGGTTCGATGCAAAGTGTATATGCGTGTACCCGGCGACAATATTCTTATGAATGACTCCTTCTGTCCCTTCTCCGAATGTTCCTTTAACGAAGTAGGCCGGCGTATGCTCCTCATCCGGGCGATATACAGAATAGTGGAACTCGTGACCTCTTGCAGTTTCCCCTTCAGGAAGAAGAAAATTCCCGGGTCCTCCATGGATTTCCCTGTATCCGACAGCAGCCAGCTTTTCCTGCATATGCATGTCCCCGGAAATAGCCCCAACCATGGCATGTCCGTCGATGGCCTTTGTTAAAAACATGAATCCCCCACATTCCGCTAGGACAGGAAGCCCTTCTTCGACGCGAGCCAGGAACGCTTTTCTCATGTCTTTCTGTTCCGAGAGTCGTTCGGCATAAAGTTCAGGAAAGCCGCCGCCCAGATAAACGCCGTCCGCCACTTTAGGAATTTTCTCTCCAGCTAACGGAGAAAAACGAAGCACTTCTACACCGCGCGCCTCCAAAAGTTCGAGATTTTCCGGGTAATAGAAGTTGAACGCCTTATCCTCCGCAATCGCTATCTTAAGAGAAGAAGAAGCCTGCTGTTGAAATAACGGCGAAGGGGGAACCTCCATCCAAGGCTTACTCTCACTTATCTGCAGCAGTCGCTCCATATCTACGGTTTCCATGACGGCTCTTCCCATCTTGTTAAAAAGGTCATCAAGCTCTCCCCTTTCAATGGCTGGGATCAACCCAAGGTGTCGTTCCGGCATCTCTAAATCTTCCATTCGAGGCAGATACCCGCACACCGGGATGCCACACGCCTGCTCTACCGCTTCTTTGATAATCCGATAGTGCCCTTCGCTTCCGACTTTGCTTGCAATGACACCGGCAATGTCCGTCGTGTCATCAAATAACTGGTATCCTTTCACGATGGCTGCGGCGCTTCTTGCCATCTTACTGCAGTCAACGACAAGAATGATAGGTGCATCAATTTTCTGACTGATTTCCGCGGTCGACCCTTGATTGGATGTCGCGTACTTACCGTCGTACAGTCCCATGACTCCTTCGACAATCGAGATATCTGCCGTGTCACTTCCTTTTTGAAACACTTCCGCCAACACGTCATCCGGAAGCATCCAACTATCCAGGTTCCGCGCCGGCCGCCCCGTTACCGCTTTATGAAGACTGGGATCGATATAATCCGGTCCGCACTTGAATCCCTGTACGTTCCATCCCTGCTGCTTCCATGCCGCCATTAACCCGAGTGTAATCGTCGTTTTACCGGCACCGCTGGCTGCGCCGGCTATCACCAAGCGTTTTCTCATCAATATTCAATGCCGCGCACCGCCGGCACTCCTTCATCGTAGTAATGCTTCTCGACGTGCACATTGGAAACAAGATCGGCCAGCTCCTTAATTTCCTCCTTGGCACTTCTCCCTGTAAGGACAAGATGAACGTGCTCCGGTTTATGGCGGATCAGCTCCTGCACTTCCTCCAATGGCAGTACATCATCGACCGGGAATGTGTCGATCGCCAGGGCATTGTTTATTTCATCAAGGACGACCACGTCATACTCGCCGGACATGACAGTTTGTTTCGCTTCCGCCCACCCGGACTTCAACGCTTCCCTATGTACATCCGGAGTTTTCAGCCAGGTGAACCCCTCTCCGAGCTGCACCATTTCCACACCCAGCTTCTCAAGCGCCTTCATTTCTCCATAGCTCCGTTTCTTCGATTTGATGAATTGGAGGATTTTTACGTTCATTCCCTGCCCGACCGCTCTCACCGTCAGTCCGACGGCAGCTGTTGTCTTTCCTTTTCCATCTCCGGTGTAAACCAGAGTCAATCCTTTCCGTTTTGCTCTTGCCATGTCATTCACTCCTTTTTATTTTTTCTGAATAATCACACAGAATCTCTATGATCATAGCAAAGGAACGACATTAAAAAAAGCAGGCGCCCTTTTCTTTCACACGAAAATGATGGACAGAGCGGGATTCAAGGCTGAACAATTTTTTTCAACAAAAAAGCAGGCCGCCGGCCTGCTTTTTATTTCTGCTCAGTCATGGAACTTCCTTTTAACGTAACGAAGCATTTCTTCCTTCCCGCCAGTGGCTTCATCTTCCTCCCATAATGTGCCTGAAAAGATAAAGCCAAGCTTCTCCAACAAGCGGGTCGATGGTTCATTCTGAGGATGTACTTTGGCTTCCACCTGCTCCATCCCCCAGCGATGAAACGCATGATCTACAAGAGTGGAAACTACTTCTGTACCATAGCCCTGCCGCCAGTAAGCCTTGGCGATCTCATACCCGATTTCTACTGTTCCGGCACTATCGTTCACCGCATTATAACCACAGGACCCGATGATACGTCCTGCGTTTTTAGTCTCGAGGGAATAACGAATGGCTTCTCCCTTTTCAGCCAGTGCATTCATAAAAGCGATCATACGGACGGCTTGATCCCGGCTGGAGAATGGTTCGATATTCATAAATTCCGCAACCTCCGGATCGGACCATACAGCGAATAGGTACGGCGCATCTGCTTCTTTACATGGACGCAGATGTAATCGTTCGGTGTACCATTCTTCTATCAATCTCTTTCTCTCCCTTCGCTTCTGTTCTACTCCTTTAGAAACGTCGGTTCTCTGCGCATCGTTTCCCCCTTCCCTAACTCTTGTTCTACGTTCGTATTAGAAATCGGCTTCAGATCCGGACGCTTGAAACACGTCCCAATGTCCATTCATCATGGAGGTGTAAACCCGTTTCACGATATAACCTTCGTCTCCGGTCGTAATCTCGAACGTGTCCGATCCTAAGTAGTTAATAGAATCAATGTCTTCTGATTGAAACTGATCGCTTTCTTCCAAGTAATCCGCCAGAACCCCTTCTTCATTCCATTCATAGTAAAGATTGTAAGGCCCGAAAACATTACATCCGGCGAATACCAATAAAGCAGCGAAAACAGTCAGAATCACTATACGCTTTCTCATAGTCACTCTCCTCTATTCTCTTATCGATAGATTCCGAGTTTCATCATATATCCTAGAATTAAATTTGTAAATATTACCCAAGACGATCAACCTGTTTAAGCACCGCCTATGTGATTTACTACGCGTCTTCTCACATAAATAACCAACAAGAATGCAACAACCATCTCCGCCATCGGCAAAGACAGCCAAACGCCGGCTGGCCCGAGGAACAGCGGCAGAATCCATAAGAACAGAAGCAGAAGTACAAAGCTTCTGAGCAGAATGATGATGGTGGAAGAGCGGATCTGTCCGATCGATTGAAAATAGGTCATATAAACAAAGTTGAAGCCAAGGAATAAATAAGCAATAAAGAACAATCGAATCCCGTCTACGGCGAGCGAGCGGACGTGTTGAGACTCAAGACCGAACAACGATACGAGAAGCGGCGCTGCGAGAAGTCCGACAACAAGCAGTACGACGCCCATTACCAAAGCAGTAACCTCCCCAATCTTCACACTCTCCCGAATCCGGCCTCTCTCTTTAGCGCCGTGATAATAACTGATCATCGGTTGAAGCGCCGATTCGATTCCGAAGAACGACAGGAACATGAAGCCGTGCAAATAATTGATAACGGAGAAAGCGGCGACTCCATCCGTTCCGAGCATGCTTACGATTGCCAGGTTATACGCTGCAACAAAGACAAGCGCCCCCGCCTCTGCAAGGAAGCTTGGAAATCCGATCGAGAAAATCGCACCCAGACCAGACCAGCTCCACTGGAAAGCAAAAGGTCGGAGTTTTGTGTCACTGCGAAAGAAATGGATGAGTAAAACAAAAATACCGAGAACACTCGCAAGAATGGTGGCCAAGGCAGCACCAAACACGCCCAGACCCAATATGAAAATCATATAATAATTCAAACCGATATTGGTGACTGCTGTTATCCCAAGTGCAACCATCGAAAGCACAGGGCCTCCATCGTTTCTAACGAATATACTAAGCAGCTGCTGCAGGGCAATAAGCCACCCAAGGGAGAAAAGGACCTGTAAGTACTCCACTGTATGTGAGAGCGTCTCTGCGTTCGCCCCTAACATTCGGGCTGCCGCTTCCACTTGAAAATATCCGACCGTACCGATGAGAGCAAGGATGAGGATCGTCGTTATAAGAGACAGGGAAAAAACACTCCGCGCCTGTTCCATCTGACGTTCCCCGATCCGGATGGAATACAGCGTTCCGCCACCGATACCGATCCATAAAGCAATGGAAAAAATAAGCGAGAAAACCGGCATGGCTAAATTGACGCCGGCAAGACCTTCCGCACCGACCCCGTTACCGACGAAAATTCCGTCGATCAGGATATTGATGGACATCAGCATCATTCCGAACAAAGAGGGAAAGAAATACTGGAAGAATACTTTTTTTACTGGTTGATGCTGCAAAATGCTGTGTGTATTTGTCATCATGGTTCCTCCCGTATCTGTTTACAAGAGAAAGTATAAACCTTCAAGTTACTTCAAGGTCAATCATTTTTACGGACAGGTATTTGGATCCATGTCATATAATCCTTCTCATTGCGGATCACCGATTCATCAAGCAGGCTGATTTCCACAGCGTTTCCTATTATTTCACAGCCTTCTATTTTCAGCTGCTCCAACATAAACCGATAACTTTGCTTTATTGCTTCATACTTCCCTTTATGGGGATAACACGCATACATCCCTTCTGCTAAAAAGGATGACTCCGGTTTTTCCTTATCCTTGTGCAGGAGTTCAAAGACTGAGCGATACTTTACCGGTCCCTCACCATCCAGACTATCCATATCTGCAATCGTGCCGAAGTCCCCCGTGAAGAATCCGTCATACATGATCCCTGACAAGGAATGATATTCCAAATCTTTCACGTAGATGTCGTCGGAAGCCTCCTTCAAATCAATCGGCTCATCATTATATATATAGGAAACGGGCCGTTCAGGAAACCATTGATAGGTCATAGAGGGCTGCGACATTAATGTAAGGCCCTGTTCTATGGTCGAAATTTTATTCTTAATCTTTTCTTCTACTATCGATAGCCGCAGCTTTTCCATTCTCACTTCATCCAGCTTCCGCTCCAACCGTTCTTTCGTATTTTCAGGAGTCCTCTCTTTCAGCTGCTCCTGAATATCCTTCATAGTAAATCCATTCTTTTTCATAAAGATGATGGTATCCAATACCGGAAACTGATCGACGGTATAATAACGATATCTGCTTGAGTCATCCGTGTATTTCGGCTTGAAAATGCCGATTTCATCGTAATAACGCAGCGTTGATGCAGGTAACTGGAAGAGGCCGGCAATCTCTCCTATACGGAACTTTCTTCTCATAAACATCCCATCCATTTTTTCTTTTATTATTCCTTATACCCTTGCAGAAATCAATTGCTGAATGTAATATATAATTTACATAAGCAATATATATTTAACATGATTGGGTGATACGAAAGTGAACAAAATCAAACTGGCACGTCTAGAAAAGGATTTGACTCAAGCCCAGCTTGCCAAACGTGTCCAAGCGACAAGACAGACAATCGGCCTGATTGAGAAAGGCACCTATAACCCCAGCCTTCAGCTCTGTATCGCGATTGCCAAAGAACTTGATAAAACATTAGATGATTTATTCTGGGAGGAATCATAATGGTCCAGTCATTTCTCAACTATTTCTTACCGAAGGATGAATACAAACGTTCACAAATCGTTTACTTTATGGCAGAAGCGGCTTTTTTGACTGTACTTCTCCTTCTGCCACTTACACTTATGAACAACATATGGTGGAATTCCCAATCTTTTAATGAAATTTCCGTCCTGCTTACTCCTGTATTCGTGATGGCATACACCTATTTTCGTTATGTATTTAAAGGGATAGAGCATACCGACATCTCTGAAGAGAAAACCTATCGTGCACAACGCCGCCTGAATAGGAAAAGAGCCCTTTTCTTCGCGGCCATATTCATGATCGTGCTTTTGATCAACAATGGAATACCGTCTACGGGCATGGAAATTCTCGACATAGCCGGTCCCGTCTTCCTCGGCTTCCTGTTCTATCTGCTCTTTGACTACATCTCTCTTAAACGGTCCTATAATAAAAATAAAGACCTGCTTGATGACTGAATCAGGTTCACAGCAACTCCAAAGCCCCTCTCCCAAAAACAAAAAAAGAGGACTCCTTTTGCAGGAGTCCTCTTTCCGCTATTAATATAACTTCGTTAACGCGTCTTTATCAAATGGAAGCAGATCATTTACTCTGCCTTCCTCTACTTTCTTAACCCATTCCGGATCTTGAAGCAGAGAACGACCGATGGCAATCAAATCGAATTCGTCCTGGTCCAGTTTTTCAATGAGACCGTCCAGACTCGTCGTATTTGCCGCCTGAAAACTTGTAAATGTTCCGTCCAATCCGACAGAACCGACAGAAATAGCAGGTTTTCCGGTCAGTTTCTTCGTCCATCCGGCAAGGTTCATTTCAGAGCCTTCAAATTCCGGTTCCCAGAATCGACGGGTAGAGCAGTGGAAGATGTCGACTCCAGCGTCAGAAAGCGGCTGAAGGAATTGATTTAATTCCTCTGACGTTGCTGCAAGTTTTGCTTGATAGTCATTCATTTTCCACTGACTGAAACGGAAGATAATAGGGAAATCCGGGCCGACGGCTTTACGGCATGCCTCAATGACTTCGACTGCAAATTGCGTACGGCCGACCAAATCACCACCGTAACGGTCGGTGCGCTTGTTCGTATGCTCATAGAAGAATTGGTCGATCAAGTATCCATGTGCTCCGTGAAGCTCGATGGCATCAAAACCGATACGCTTCGCATCGGCAGCAGCCTGCGCGTATGACTGAACCAGCCCCTCGATTTCTTCGACCGTAAGCGGTTCGGATACTTGCACCCCATCAAGGGTCAAACCAGACGGTCCGATTGGTGCGGCTTCTTTGTTCGGCAGTTCTCCAGGTTTTCGTGTCATTCCGACGTGCCACAGCTGTGGAGCAATTTTCCCTCCCGCTTCATGCACTTCTTTTACGACTTTAGCCCAGCCGTCCAACGCGTCTCCGTGGAAGAGCGGGATGCTGTCACCGGAAACAGAAGACGGATGATTGATTCCGACTCCTTCGGTGATGATAAGACCAACATCCCCTTCAGCGCGGCGGCGGTAATAGGCAGCCACGTCTTCGCCAGGAATGCCTCCCGGGGAGAAGCCGCGCGTCATCGGCGCCATCACCGTGCGGTTTTTTAATTGTATTTTGTCACTATGGAAAGTTTCGAATAAAGGTTTAACAGATACATTCGTATTACTCAATGTCGTTTCCTCCTTTTCCTGTTGCATCTTCTATTCTCGCAAATGCGGATGGAAATGAAAAATCATCTGTTTGCCTTCCACCCCCCATGCATCAAAAAAGACGGAAGACCCGTTTCAGATCATCCGTCTTTTTCTTCCTATTGTGGTTATCTCTTTAATGGAACAATCCTGATTCCCGTGATTTCTTCATCAGACTCCGCGTACGCTTATGGAGCGGCCCTTTCAGGAACGTACCGATAAGCAGGAATGCTGCGCCGAAGATAGACAGAAAGATAAAGTCTGTCTTCACCCGGGCTGGTACGATACCGCCTACCGCTTCCCTCATCAGGTCGATCGCGTAGGAAAACGGAAGAAACGGATGGATATTCTGGAAGAATTCCGGAAGTAAGGCGACTGGATACGTCCCGCCTGAACCTGCAATCTGCAGAACGAGACATACGATCGCTGCTGCTTTCCCAACGTCCCCAAGAACGGATACCAGTGTAAACACAATGGTCATAAAGACAAAACTCGTTGCGAATCCAAACAAGATGAACGGAAGCTCTGCAGCTATATCTACATTCAGGATGTAAATGTTACCAAGCGTTACGACAAGCGTCTGCAGAAATCCGATGCTCACAAAGGTAGCAAGCTTCCCAAAGTACTGCTGGTACTTTCGGTATTCTTCGCCGTGATGAGGATCCGTCGATAACAAGGATACCAACAGCAATGCTCCG
>NZ_CP048117.1:300000-420000 GCF_000469135.2 Bacillus sp. SB49 | reverse complement strand
CTTGTCTGGATAGGGTTTGTGGAAATACGTCTCGGAAAGCTGCTTCGTCCATTGCTGCAATTCTTGATCGGTCATCATCAGCGGTCACACCTCCTCTGTCTTCTGCATACTTTATCATATCCATGAAAAAATCGAAACGGAAAGGAGCGACTTCCATGCCGTCCTGGTTGAAGAAACAAATGGCAGATGCTTTCTATAATAAGGATAAATATCAAATTAAAGTGCTGAATCAATGTTGGTACTACTACCAGCATCTATATAAATAAAAACAACTACCCGGCGAGCGCTCCCTCCCAGGTAGTTGTTCGTTTTCTTATTTTTGGACCATCGTCAAAGCGATTCTCTGCTTCTTCGCATCCACTTGTTCCACCCACACCGTCACGACATCCCCGACAGACACGACGTTCATCGGATGCTTGACGTAGGAGTTGGATAACTTGGAGATATGGACAAGCCCGTCCTGTTTCACTCCGATGTCTACGAAGGCACCGAAATCGACCACGTTACGGACGGTCCCTTCCAGTTCCATTCCCTGCTGCAAATCTTCCATAGAAAGAACATTCTTCTTAAGGATCGGCTTCTGTAAATCATCTCGCGGATCTCGCCCCGGTTGGACGAGAGACTTCAAAATGTCTTCCAATGTAAGTTTACCGATGCCGGATTCTAGAGAGAGCTCTCCTGTATCCAAACCTTTGACTGCTTCGGACAACTGCTCCGTCCCAATATCCTCTGTCCTGTATCCGATTCCGGCAATCAGCTGCCTTGTGGCCTTATAGCTCTCCGGGTGAATAGACGTTCTATCGAGAGGATCCTCTCCGTCCAGTATGCGGAGGAAGCCGATACTCTGCTCGAACGTCTTCGCTCCCAGCCTCGGAATATCCTTAAGCTCGGAACGCTTCGTGAACTTCCCAAGCTCCTCCCGCTTCTTCACGATGTTATTCGCTACGGTCTTACTCAGTCCGGATACATACTGCAGAAGGGAACCGGAGGCGGTGTTTACGTTTACCCCTACTTGGTTCACCGCCGTCTCTACGACGAAACCAAGGGAATCATTCAATTTCTTCTGACTCACATCATGCTGGTATTGACCGACACCTATCGACTTAGGATCGATTTTGACAAGCTCCGCCAACGGATCTTGGACGCGTCGTGCGATCGATACAGCACTTCTCTCTTCGACTTGAAAATCAGGAAACTCTTCCCTTGCCAGTTTAGAAGCGGAATAAACACTTGCGCCCGCTTCGTTGACGATCATATAAGCAGCATCAAGGTCATGCTTCTGGATCAGATCTGCAATGAACTGCTCCGTCTCCCTGGAAGCCGTCCCGTTTCCTATTGCCATCAACTCGACCCCGTATTGCTTAAGGAACTGAAGAACCTTCTTCTCTGCTCCTGCTGTATCGTTCCTCGGTGCCGTCGGATAGATCACCCCGATATCGAGCACTTTCCCCGTTTCATCCACAACAGCAAGCTTACACCCGGTCCGGAAGGCCGGATCGATGCCCAACACTACTTTCCCTTTTAACGGAGGTTGCAGCAGGAGGCTGCGCAGGTTGCTTGAGAACACTTCGATCGCCTGCTCCTCCGCCTGTTCCGACAGGGCATTACGGATTTCCCGCTCCACGGAAGGCTGGATCAGGCGTTTGTAACTGTCCTGAATGGCCGCAGCCAACAGCTCCCGCATCTTCCCTACCGTATTCCGGTGTATGACATTCCTCTCCAAGTACTGAAGGATCGCTTCTTCAGGAGGATGGATCGATACTTTCAATACCTCTTCTTTCTCGCCGCGGTTAAGCGCAAGAATTCGGTGGGAGACAATAGACCGTACAGGTTCCTGGTATTCATAGTACATCTCGAAGATACCCTTCTCGTCTTCTTCTGTCTTCTTGCCGGATGATTCGATCGTTCCCTTATCACGTGTCTGCTTGCGGACGCGCTCCCGGTAACCCGGATCTTCAGAAATCCATTCCGCGAGAATATCGTTCACTCCGGCTTCCACATCCTCCAGAGTAACAAGTTCCTTCTCCTCTGAAAGGAAGGCTTCCCCTTCCTTCTCAAAGTCCATGCGCTGCTTCTGCTCCCAAACCATCAAGGCGAGCGGTTCCAGCCCTTTCTCTTTAGCGACCGTGGCTCTCGTTCTTCTTTTCTGTTTATACGGCCTGTACAGATCTTCCACCCTCTGAAGCTGGGACGCCGACTCAATGTCCCGCTTCAATTCATCGGTTAACTTTCCCTGCTCTTCAATCAATCGGATGACTTCTTCTTTTCGCTGCATCAAATTCGTTACATAATTCCACTGATCCTCAACAGCTTTGATCTGTACTTCATCCAACCCGCCTGTCATTTCTTTTCGGTAACGGGCGATGAACGGAACCGTGTTTCCTTCATCTAATAATGCGATTACCTGCTTAATCGTTTTCTCATTCATTTTGGTTTGTTCGGCAACCAGTTTCGTTACTTCCGGCTGCACCATTACATCACTCAAAAAAAGACCTCCTTCAATGGCGTCTTCTTCATTGTATCAAATTACGCCGCTCCACACGCCACCGCCGCCGGAAAATATAGACAGGTACACAAAAACCCCTAGTCCCGCCACCATGGGATTCCAGGGGTTTAATCATATTCCATGACAATCAGTGTCGTATCGTCTTCCCGAAACTGTCCATACAGCTCTTGATAACGATGGGTAATCTGTTCCACACTTCTTGTTCTTGTCAATTCACTCGACAGCCGACGATCGTTGACGCCGTCTGAAAACATCAGGAAGAACATACCTTTCTCTGCTTTCCCGCGGGCTACCCGCAGTGTTCGGGGATATCCTGCCAAATAGCCGGCAAGCGGAATATTCCTGCTTCTCTTTCCATCCGCATCAATCGTAATGACACCGATGTTGCCGATCGAAGAATAAGAGTAGGTTCCTGTATGAAAGTCGATCCGGAGGATTCCAAGAACGACTCCGCGTTTGCCGACGAGTGCTTGATTACACTTTTTCACAAGCGCTTCAATTCCTAGATCAGGATTCCATTGAATAACCTTCATAACAGCATCCGCTGATTCCTTTGCCAACTCGCCGCTTCCTAATCCATCTGCAAGGGCGCAAAGGAAACCATCTTCCGTCTCTATATAGAAATAACTGTCTCCGCAGTGGTAATTGCCTTTTTTCGCTTTTTGAAAAACAGATAAATTCACGCGCTTACTCTCCTTTTCCACTAGAATACCTCTATGGATTCAGATTGCAAGGCTTCCCTCAACTTACGGAGTGCTCTTCTTTGCAGTCGGGAAACATGCATTTGTGATATTCCCAGTCGCTCTCCGGTGTCTTTCTGGCTCATGTTCTCAAAATACGTACACTGCAGTATTTCCTGCTCTCGTTCGCTCAGGATCGGGAGTATCTTCTCAAGCAGCATCTTTTGGTCGATGTTCGAATATCCATCATCCTGATTCCCGATTAAATCGAGAATGGTAACGGTACTCCCGTCGGAATCGGCTTCGATCTTCCTGTCGACGGACAAGGCTTTGTAGCTTTTGCCCATTTCCATCGTTTCCAGTACATCTTCCTCCGAAACTTCCAGATAATCAGCGATTTCCAACACAGAAGGAGAACGCTGCAGCATATTCGTCAATTCTTCGGCCGCTTTCTTAATCTTCGGGCCGAGTTCCTTGATCCGCCTCGGTACATGGACACTCCATGTCTTATCGCGGATGAACCGTTTGATTTCACCGATGATGGTCGGAATCGCAAAGGATTCAAAAGACTTTCCGAATTCCGGGTCGTACCTGCGGATGGCAGCTAGCAGACCCAGCATGCCCACCTGCACCAAATCTTCGTGGATCGTACTGTTCTTGGAATACTTCCGAGCGATGGATTCGACCAGGTCTTTATAAACAAGAACGATTTTCTCCTGTATTACCTCATCACGCGGGTGTTCTTGTAAATGTGCTATCCATTCATATACTTCTTCATTGTGGTGTTGTGATTTGGTCGCCATCTTGACCCACCCCAGTTTCATGGAGGTATTTCGTCATTAAGACGATGACTCCATATTTACTGTTGATTTCAACTTTGTCCATCAATGCATCGATGAGGAACAGGCCGAAACCACCTTCGCGGAGCTCTTCAATATCATCATCCTGCTTGTACGGGCCGATGTCTTCTTTCACCTCGCCCAAATCAAAGCTTCCACCGTGATCTGCCACCATGACTTCCAAGCGGTCCTGATATACTCCAAAGCCGATCGTAATTTCGCCTTCGCCCGTTTCTTTATACGCATGCTTGACGGCATTCGTAATGGCTTCTGATATCGCCACCTTCAAATCCTCGATATCTTCGTAGGAAAAACCCATACGGTTGGCGATCCCTGACGTACTCAGACGAACAACCCCGATGTATTCTGCTTTGGCTGGTACTTTCACTTCGACAAAATCAAATGGTTCCATTATTACATTCCACCTTGCACTGTAGAATCAATCGTCATGATTTCGGTTAAGCCGGTGATTTTAAACAGACGATATACCCGGTCCTGCATATGGATAAGTCTCATTTCCGTTCCATGTTCCTTCGTGGACTTCAGAGCACTGATGAACACACCGAGACCTGTAGAATCCATATAGCTGACACTTCCAAAATCCACTTCGAGTACCTGACCTTGTTCTTTCGTCAAAGGAAGCAGCGTTTCCTTCAATTTAGGAGCGGTGAATGCATCTACCTCTCCGGATAAAACAACGGTCGTAACACTTTCTTTATTCGTAACATCTATAGTTAAGTTCATACCATTTACCCTCCTAAGATCCTAAAAAAGTCAATCACATCGATAGTACCCGTCCCAACAGGCCGTTAAACATTACGGCGCAGGATAATCAAAGTGAAATCATCGCGAAGCTGGAAGTCCTGCAAACGCTCGAAATGCTTGTACACATGGTCTACAATCCCTTGAGCAGGCAGGTGTGCGTACTGTTTGATGACGTGGAGAACTTCTTCCTGTTCGATGAACCGCTCCCCCTGACGGCATTCGGTCACACCATCTGTCAGAAGAATGATCATGTCTCCCTTTTCCACTTTCTTTTCATATTGCGTGTAAGTGACATCCGGTGAAACGCCGAGCACCAGGCCGGGAACGTCAATTTCCTCAAATTCGTCCCTGTCACTATGGTAATAGAAACCCGGTTCGTGACCGGCAGAGGAATAAGAGAAAGTGTGATCGTTGGTATCGTATAATCCGTAGAACATCGTAATGAACATGCTCGCATCGACGTTGCGTTCCACGACGCGGTTCAGGCTCCCAAGAATGACGCTCGGGTCCGTCCTCATTTCAGGAAAACTGTCCATCGAATATTTGATCATCGACATACACAAGGCCGCCGGGACCCCTTTACCGATGACATCAGCGATAGCAATTCCTAGACTCCCTTTTTCGTCATCCACGAAGTGATGATAATCTCCGTTCATCTGCTTGGCCGGAACGCTCAGGGCTCCGACCTCTACTTCAGCAAGCTCCGGCTTAACTGTCGAAAGCAGCGTCTTCTGCATATTGGCAGCTACCGATATCTCTGATTTCAGCTCCAGCTGCTTTTCCCTGAGAGACTGATACTCCTGATAGGCAAGACCGTAGGAGATCATCGTTTCCAAAAGGAAGTTCATCGAAGATTGAATATACTCGGGCATATCCGGGTATATTTCTTGTAACGACTGAATGTGGACATTGATGATTTCTTCCGGTGAAATATTCTGCTGCATCGAATGCTTACTGAACTGCTCTGCCTGATACAGAGCCTGCTCATCTTTCGTCTTAATATACTCCTGCAAAAGTTCCTTATAATTCTCCAAATCGAGCTTCAATGTACTCATCAGTTATACCTCCTCTAACGGAGCCATTTAACAACTCTTATTTCCGTACCTTCCCCTTCTTCCGAAACGATATCGAAATCGTCCATCAATCGTTTCACTCCGGGCAATCCGGCACCAAGCCCTCCGGAAGTCGTAAAGCCGTCTTCCATCACCTGGCTGATATCTTTAATTCCGGGACCGCTGTCCATCGCAACAATCCTGATTCCTTTTTTGTTCATATCTTCCATCACTTCAAAACATACTTTCCCCGTTCCAGCATATAAGTATATGTTCCTTGCCAGTTCAGATATGGCAGTGGCAATCCGCGCTTGATCAACGGTGCCGAAACCGATTTTCCTGGAAATGTCCCGGCCCAGTTGTCGTGCCCCGACGATGTCCCACTCCTTTTTTATATTGACACAGGATTGGAAGTCCATACTCACTCCTCCAATTCCTGGCGAAGTTTAATCAGCCCTTGTTCTAAGTCTAATGCTGTAGGAACGTCTTGGAGATGGATACCCAAGTCTATCAGAGTCATGGCAACAGCCGGTTGGATACCTGTCAGTACGACCTTGGCACCCATCAAGTCGGACATGGTCACCACATCGCCGAGTACTTTGGCAATAAAGGAATCAATGATGTCCACAGACGTCAAATCGATGACGACCCCTGTCGCACCACTTTCATGGATCTTACTGAGCAAGTCTTCTTGAAACTGGATAGCTGTCTGATCATCCAAATCGATCTGGATAGAGATCAACAGATAATTATGAAGCTTCAGAATCGGTATTCTCACTGTTCTCACTCCTTATCTAGCGAATCAATCAATTTCTCAATATCCTCGTAGGTGTTTTGTGTATCTTCGATCCGGCGATTCGTTAATTCGAGCGCTGTTTGAAAACCTTTTCTCAAGGAGCTCTTCGTAGGGAACTTCCCTAAATCGATACCAAGATTGACGATGGTCTGGGCAATTTCCGGACGTATCCCTACCAATATGCAGCGGGAACCGATAAGACGGACCGCTTCTGCCGCCTGGATGATGTGGTGGGCAACCATTGTATCGACGACCGGAACTCCGGTAATGTCGATCAGCACGACTTCCGCATTGTGCTTGATGACCCCGTCCAGCAGGTTCTCCATAATGAGCTTGGCACGTTCTGTGTCGATCGTTCCGATAAGCGGCATGATCGTAATGTTTTCCATGACAGGAATGAGCGGAGCTGAAAGTTCCTGAAGAGCGACACGTTGAAGGGAAACGATGTGTTCCCAGCTCCCGGAATACTCATTAACAAGGCGGTTGATGATCGGATCCACCCAACCGTCCACTTCCTTCAGTACCCTGGAGAAATAATCCGAGTCTATTTGATCCGACTGGTTCAGGATGAAGCCGGTCACCACGCGGCGGAATACCTGCATCCCATCTGTCAGATAGCTCAGCGGCCAGCCTAAGTTAATCAGCCGCTCCGAGAAATCGTCCAAATCGGAGGACAACCCCTGTTTTTCAATGCTGGAGAAAATGACATTGACGAATTCCCTGTTTGTACTTTCGAACATTTCGTCGGAAATCGTCGACGTATAGTCGTTCTGCTTATGTGCATTCACTTCTTCCAACCACATTTTTACTATGTCATCACTATACTCGATTACTACGTTCTTCAATCGTTCGTCCATTTTTTCAAACCTCCGCCTGTATTACCCTTCTATAATTCCGTTCTAATAATATTTGAATATAATATTAACAAAAATAAGCGAATTATCATACCTTCACGCATTAAAAAATCACGCCATCATCATTACCCTTATAAATCTTATTATAAACTATAAACGTAAAAAAAAATAAAGTTACCTTTATCCAGGCAACTTTATTATGGAATAGCTTAGACGGATCAGAAATCGATCAAACCGAGACTGATCTGCAAGGATTTGTTCACTTGCTGCATCATCGGTTCATCCAGTTGAGTAATCTTGTCGGTCAAACGCTGTTTATCAATCGTTCTGATTTGTTCCAATAGGATCACAGAGTTTCGTTCGAACCCGTATTTTTCTGCGTTAATTTCTACGTGTGTAGGGAGTTTGGCTTTTTGTATTTGCGCAGTAATCGCGGCGACGATTACCGTAGGGCTAAAACGATTACCAATATCATTTTGGAGGATGAGTACAGGACGAACCCCGCCTTGTTCGGATCCCACGACCGGGGACAAATCAGCGAAATAAACGTCTCCTCGTTTGACTATCACCGGCTTCACACCCCGCTCACTAATTGCTCCAGGGTGTGGTCTGCCTCCTCTTCAGCTTGGAACGCTTCTGAAGCGATGTTGAGATTGATTTTCGCCATTTCCATGTAGCCTCTACGCATGGATTCTCTTATATGACGCTGTTTCTTTTCACGCAAATACATTTTCGTTGCTTGACACATGAAATCGCTCCGATCACTGTTTTCGAGTTGAATGAAGCCATCCACTTCATTGAGTAGGTTATCCGGAATCCGGATGACAATCTCCTGCATGCTATCGGACAAAACCATACACCTCCACCATCTTCTCTCAAAAGAAACCAGTCAATTAGTCCACTCTAATCTTATCAAACGGGAGTGTCCATTGCAAAGGAGTGTTGGAATTTTTTCGTGAATCATGGAACCTGTTATCCTTACATAGGGAGAATTGTCCAATCCGCGTCAGAGAGCGTTTTTGACATCTACGATCCTGCCATCTTTCACGTACACACGCGGTACCCGGCTGCCGATCATACAAGGCACCTCGTAATTGATGGTATCCAACCTGGCGGCTATGTCATCTGCGGAGATCTCCTGATCCTCCTGTTTACCAATTAAGGTAACCTTTGTCCCTATAGGATATTCCTGATCCAGCCGAATCATGAGTTGATCCATGCAAATTCTTCCGACAATCGGATGGCGCTTTCCGTCAACCAGCACGTCCATCCCCTGCAATTTCCTCGTCCAGCCGTCCGCGTAACCGATCGGTACGGTGCCGATCCACTCGGTTTCCTGCGCCTTATACGTGGCACCATAACTGACTGCTTCACCGGCTTCCAATTGTTTCACGTGAATCAATTGACTATGCAGCGACATCGCGGGCTGCAAATCAATCGGACGTTCCCGCTTCACATCCTGCGACGGATATAAACCGTACATGCTGATACCAAAACGGACAAAATGGGCCGTTTTTTCCGGAAAGCGCATGCTCGCTGCGCTGTTACTCGTATGAATTTCGACATTTTCCTGCCATTTTCCTTCAAAATGAGCGAACAATTCATCAAAGCGGCGCTGCTGCTCCTCCAAGTATGTCGTATCTGCTTCATCAGCTGTCGCAAAATGGGTGAAAAGCGCTTCTAATTGGAAGTTCGGCTGCTCATCGATATAAGGAAGGATTTCATCCAGCTCGGCTTCGGATCGTACTCCGATCCGCCCCATCCCTGTGTCCAACTTCAAATGTATACGGAGCGGCCGTTCCAATGCCTGCTCTCCAGCCTGATCCAGCCACTCCCGCTGAAATACGGTGACGGCGATATCATGGACGGCTGCCAGTGCCGCATCTTCCGGACGAATCCAGCCCATGACGAGCAGCGGGGCTGTCACACCCGCTTCTCTTAGTTTCAACGCTTCATCCAGGATCGCAACGGCAAGTCCTTCCGCTCCTGCTTCCAAGGCAGCCTCTGCCACCTGGATATCTCCGTGTCCGTATGCGTCCGCCTTGACAACCGCATAGATTTTCTTTGAAGAGCCGAGACGCTCCTTCAATTGATGGATATTCTGTGCAATATGGTTCAGATTCACTTCTACGTAAGTATCTCGATAGTAACTCATTGGCAAAACGTCCGCTCCTCTGCAACTAATGTATCTTCCTATTATTGAATGATTGCCGGGGACTGTCAAATCGCATAAGGGGGAATCTTTAGAGGTACGGAAAATAAAAATAAAGCAGACCGTTAAGCCTGCTCCAACCAGCGACTATTTCACCATGTCTCCATTATAGATGGAGCTTGCTACCGAAATCATTTCATCCTTCGTCAATTCATTGCTGGCAAGCTGATACGTGGTTCCGTCCTGCGTCCATTCCAGACGGTTATTCTCCATCGCACCGATCACGCCGCCTTCAAGCTGAACCGGGTCACCGTTCACCTGTACGGAGAATAATGCGCTTGCGGCTTCCACCTCTGCTTTCTCCTGGACAAGCGTAAAATTCTTCTCGCCGGCATAGCTCATAATGATCCGCTTGCCGTCATCTGTTTTGACTTCCTGCTCTTCTGCAAGTTCTGCACCGAATGTCTCTTCCGGATACAGCACTTCTTCAAGCTCTTGTCCTTCCATGTTCGCAACAGGTGCTTCCGTCGGTGCCATCGCCATATTCTTATCTACATCAAAGTCCTCTTTCTTCAAGGAATCATCTTTGGCGAAATTGGCGAATTGGACTTCCACCAGTGCGTTCATATCCTGATCAAATACTTGAACCATGACGGGCTGGTAAGACTTTTTGTCGAAGAAGATCTTCTGATAAGGGAGAGTCTTATTGTTTTGGTAGTTGGTCTTCGTCTTGAATTCATAATATTTATCCGACGTCGTGAATTCGGCATCATCATCTGCCTTGATGTCATTCAACAAAGACGCATATAAATAAGGCTGGCTCGTGTTCTGCGGCCATTCACTCTGGAACTTGAAGCTCTTGTTCAAGGCAGGTGTCAACACATAAACGCCGCTGTCATTCTTCAGGATGATCTGGCTTCCCTTCTCATCCTTGTCGCTGTTCAATTTCACCCGATAGAAATCATCTTTCTTATGCCACACTTGAATATGGTATTTCTGCTCTGCCTTGCCGGTTTTCATCTTCATGTTTGCTTCGGTCTTATAGCCTGCCATTTCCTCCGACTGCTTCTCCAGCTTCTTGACAACATCCTCTTTAGACTGGGTGCCGCAAGCTGCCAGTGTACCTAAGACGAACAAACTGAATAGTAGAATCAGAAAACGTCTTTGCATAAGACACAACTCCTTTGTCTCTACTTAAGGACAAAGGGAACGAAATCATGAGAATGTACGAAACGTTCGGGACAATCCTTCAATGACATCCGTCGCAAGCAAATCGACATTCGATCGATCTGATTCCACAAGAAGGTCTGCTGTCCGGCCGTGAACAAAACAGCCGTCGCAGACGGCATCCAGCACATCCGCCCCCTGCATGATCATAGCAAGCAGGATTCCGGACAAGACATCACCACTGCCGCCTTTAGCAAGACCCACATTACCGGAAGTATCGACACGCTGCCGCCCGTCCGGTGACGTAATGATAGTAGAAGGGCCTTTCAGAACAAGATAGACGCCGTATTTTTCTGCGAATGCACGTGTAAGAGAAAAGGTAGATTGCAGCACTTCTTTTACAGACAGACCAAGTAAATGCGCAAATTCTCCTGGATGTGGAGTCAGTATCGTCGGGTACTGCCGGCTTCCTACCGCTTCAAGAAAAGCTTTGGCATGGTACAAACCGTCCGCATCCAGAAGCAGAGGAGCTTCCGCATGCCGGATGATTTCACCTACGAGAGATTCTTTGGAATCCTCCCTGCCAAGCCCCATGCCGACAGCAATGCCATCATATCCTTCCAGATTATCTTGGACTTGTCCACGGAACAAGTCTACGAATGTCGCCTCTTGGATGAAAGAGGCAATGGCTGGAACGGCTTCTTTTTCGGTACCGACAGCTACCAACCCCGCTCCGCTGCGCAGAGCAGCTCTTGCCGACATGGCTATTGAACCCGGCATGAGCGCAGATCCTCCGATGACCAACCCTTTTCCATGTGTTCCCTTATGTGCATGAGCATCCCGTTTCGGCAGCGTCTCTTGAACTTCCTGCTCCCTCCACCATCTACGCCGGACATCCGGAAGCAGCGGTTTTGGAAGACCGATTTCGACGACAGACCATTCGCCATAGAACGGCTGGGTCTGCTGCAGGAACGCACTAAGCTTCGGCGCTTCGATGATGGACGTATAGTGAGCCCGGTACCCGTCGAATTCCTCGTCCGTTTCACCAGCGGGGACTCCAGTAGGAATATCCACTGCCAATCGCAGGACGTCTGCTTCGTTACAGAGGTGGATGATCGAGGCGATCGGCTCTTTCAACCGCCCTTTGACCCCTATACCGAGAATCGCATCCATGCAGATATCCGATTCCTCCAGCAGAGCTGCGATCGCAGCCGTTTCCGGACAGACCGTACACCTGTATCCGGACGCCTCGAACAACCGTTTATGTTCCAAAGCGTCGCCACGGATCTTATCATCCGGCACCACCTGCACGACCTCCGTCTGACAGCCCAGGTTCATCAACGTCCGGGCAATGACGAAACCGTCTCCCCCGTTGTTTCCACCTCCGATTAAGACGACAACCTTCTGGTGAGGTTCGATCCGTTTCAGAAAGTCATAAGCGACGGCACGTCCTGCATTCTCCATCAACAGTCTGCCGTCTATTCCCGCTTCCATCGCCAACCGATCCCGTTCGTACATTTCATGTGCGGTCACAATATCCAATTCGTTCCCTCCTACCCGCATTACAATGTTATGAGACAACCTATGTAATTATGTCTTATGCCTATACCTCACGTGTTCCTTTCCAAAACCACCTGAGCAATGGCGTGCTGACTGCTGTGGCTGATCGACACCCAGATCTTCAAGTGCTCCATTCCCCGAACCGATGCTTGAGGAGCCCCCGTCTCAGCCGAAGAAATTTCTATATCTTGAAAGCCTGTTTTTCCGATTCCCGTTCCCAGTGCCTTCGCACAGGCCTCCTTGGCAGCAAAGCGGCCGGCAAGAAATTCGACGCGTCTTCCTTCATTCAGCATTTCGTATCGCTGATATTCGTTTTCCGTCAATATTCTTTGAACAAAACGGGGATTTCGCTTTATACTTTGATTAATACGATCCAACTCAATGATGTCTATTCCAATTCCTTCTATCATGCCTGCATCTTCCTTTATCTTCATTCTAAACACAGTATACCCGATGATGAGGGAGATAAAAAAAGAATACGAAGTACCCTATATGACTACATTGACAATAAGAAGGTCTTTAAAAGGAGACGAATCGAATGTTTGTACGTACAGAAAGCTTTAAGGAATTTCTGAAATTCTACCCTGTCATATCATTTCTAGTCGGACTCCATCTCGTCCTATGGTTACTGATGGACTTCCTGCAGCTGGGATTCGCTCAAGAGTGGAAAGCCTGGGGGATGGGAGTGAACGTCTTCGTTCTTAACGGAGAATACTGGCGGCTGGTGACACCGATCTTTCTTCACGCCGGCTTCGCTCACGCATTGTTCAATTCCTTTTCTCTCGTCCTCTTCGGCCCTGCGCTGGAGCAGATGCTCGGGAAGGTGAAATTTATCGCTCTCTACCTTTTCGCGGGTATCGCCGGGAATGTCGGAACGTTCATCGTTGATCCTTCCGCCTACTACGCCCACCTTGGTGCGTCAGGAGCGATTTTCGGGATATTCGGGGTCTATATCTTCATGGTCTGGAACCGAAAACACTTGATCGATCAAGCCAACTCTCAAATTATCGGTGTCATTGTGGCATTAGGTTTGTTTATGACCTTCGTCCGACCGAACATTAACATTCTCGGCCACCTCTTCGGATTGATCGGCGGATTCGCCATCGCTCCTGTCGTTCTCCGGAATGCCCGCCCCTTCTCCATCTGGCAGGTAAGGCGCAGCACGAAACGGAACGACGGCGACATTCATTTCGATCCGGACCGCTGGCGCAAAAAGAAATTCAGCAGCAGGCAGACAGGGAAATATATCGTGGGGGGAATCATCCTGTTCCTCGTCCTCATAGCCCTGCTGAACAGATAAAAAAAAACGATCAGCACCTCTCTCAAGAGGGCTGATCGTTTTTTTATCAGCTGCGGCCTTTACTTTGGAAGCTGCGCTGTTTTCCGCCTTTACCGTTGAAGTTACGGTTGCGGGATTTATTCTTACTGTTGAAGTTACGGTTACCGCCACCACGGTAGCCGCCCTTCTTCTTGCTCTTATCACGCTGGGCGTTCTTCACGCTGATCGGTTGAACATGAGATAGACGAACCGGAACTTCACTGCGTTCTTTCGTCATCATCTTCAGTGCTGCAGCGATCAGGTCTGTGGAATCATGCTGTTGAAGCAGCTCATCCGCCGCCTGCTTGTAATTCTTCAGATCATTCTTCTCGATCATTTCCAGAAGCTTCTCGACCGCAACTTTCTGCTGCCCACGCGCTGCTTCTTCAGAAGAAGGAACTTTCAAACGTTCTACTTTCTTCTTCGTGATCTTTTCGATCAAGTGCAGTTGGTCTTTCTCTCTCGGTGTGACGAAAGAAATTGATTTACCTTTACGACCAGCACGTCCTGTACGGCCGATACGGTGAACATAGCTTTCCGGATCTTGCGGAATATCGAAGTTGTACACGTGAGTTACATCGGAAATATCCAGACCACGTGCTGCTACGTCTGTCGCCACAAGGATTTCAATACGTCCGCGCTTGAACTTGTTCAATGTGGACATACGCTTTCCTTGAGTCAAATCTCCGTGGATTCCTTCTGCACTGAAGCCGCGTGCCTGAAGACCGTCAGCAACTTCGTCAACACGGCGTTTCGTACGGCCGAAGACGATTGCCAAAGAAGGATCATGGATATCAAGAAGACGAGTCAAAGTATCGAACTTATGCTTCTCCGGAATTTCCACGAAGAACTGCTCGATGTTTTCCACAGTCATTTCTTTTGCTTTAACTTTTACTTCTTCCGGGCTGTTCATCAGCGTTGTCGCGATATCACGAATCTCTTTCGGCATAGTTGCGGAGAACAGAAGCGTTTGGCGTTCTTCCGGAAGGGCCTTAAGAATGTCACGGATATCATCGATGAAGCCCATGTTCAGCATTTCGTCCGCTTCATCAAGAACCGCTGTGTGAACACTTTCCAATTTAATCGTTTTACGACGGATGTGGTCAAGTAGACGACCAGGTGTCGCAACGACGATGTGGTTGTTCTTCAGGGCGCGGATTTGGCGTTCCATGTTGGACCCACCGTAAATCGGAAGGACACGGACACCTTTCCCTTTACCTAGTCGGTTCAATTCCTCTGCTACCTGAATAGCCAGTTCCCTTGTCGGGGCGATGACAAGACCTTGAACGGCTTTCACCTGTTTGTTGATTTTCTCCAGCATCGGAATACCGAATGCCGCCGTCTTCCCCGTACCTGTCTGCGCTTGGCCAATAACGTCTTTCCCTTCAAGTCCTAGAGGGATGGTCTGTTCTTGGATTGGTGTGGTTTCTTCAAATCCCATCACATCTAATGATTTTAGAATGGGGTTTGATAATCCTAGTGATTGAAATGTTGTCACAGTAATTTCATACTCCTTTGTTTTTAAATCTTCTACCTATATACATGTAAAAAAAGCCTTCTGCCACAGGAAACGGGAGAGGCTTCTCTGGTATCTGCCTGATAGATTCATTCATCATAACATATATAACATCATTAATTCTACACATTTCCGCTGTGCTTTTCAAACCCAATAATGATAAAATTAGTAAAAATCGATGTGTTATGAAGGAGGATTCGCTTGAATAAACCTCCGTTTCATCCTTATTTAATTGTATTCATCGGTGTTATTTCCATTTCCACTTCCGCCATATTCGTAAAGGCGGCGGGTGATGCCCCCGCATCGATCATCGCTTTTTACCGACTGCTGATGGCCGTATCCATCATGGCCCCTTATGTAGTATGGAAACATATAGATGAAATCAAACACCTTCACGTGAAAGAATGGCTTTTGACGACTATTTCCGGTATTTTCCTTGCCTTCCACTTCATTTTCTGGTTCGAATCACTGAACTATACCAGTGTGGCAAGCTCCGTCGTCCTCGTATCCCTGCAGCCTGTCTTCGCCTTTCTCGGTACCTTCCTTTTCTTCAAAGAGAGGTTTACGACCGGAGCGGTGATGAGCTTGATCATCACCATCACAGGAAGCGCTATCATCGGGTGGGGGGACTGGCAGCTGAGTGGACAGGCACTGTACGGCGATTCGCTGGCACTCCTCGGAGCGGTGATGGTGACTGGGTACTTTCTGCTCGGCCAGAAATTGAGACAGAGGCTTTCTTTAATGGCCTATACCTTCATCGTGTACGGAACGGCTGCCGCTACATTATTCCTTTATAATACGGCCTTCTCTTTTCCCTTCACCGGGTACGACGGTCGGCAGTGGACGGTTTTCTTATGTCTCGCCATCATCCCAACGTTCTTCGGGCATACCTTGTTCAATTGGACAATCCGCTGGCTCAGCGCCGCAACCATATCCATGGCTGTCTTATTAGAGCCGGTCGGCGCGGCGGTTCTTGCTTATTTCTTCCTTGGAGAACTTATAACTTGGTCTCAGTTCCTCGGAGGCAGCATCGTCCTCTTCGGGTTAATGTTGTTCCTACTCAGCACGACCATTACGTATTCCAAGCGCATCAAACATAAGACTGGAAAAAGCTGACCTTTGCAGGATGGCGCTTTCATGTCAGAATAGAAAGACGATAAATTCGAGAGCAGGTGACTATATGACGATTCAATTGATCATTGACGGCGGCGGAGATGTTCCGCAGGAAATGATGGATCGATACGAAATCAAATCCGTTCCTTTGAACATTCATTTTGGAGAAGAAAGTTATAAATCAGGGGTGTCCATCGACCTCCCTACCTTTTACGAGAAGATGAAACAATCGGACGAGCTCCCCCGTTCTTCCTCCCCGAGCCCGAATGACTTCTATGAAACGTACAAAGAAATCGACGCGCATCGGCCGATTCTCGTCCTCTCGATGACCAGGGGACTCAGCAGCACCTACGACAGCGCTGTAATGGGGAAAGACATGCTGCTTGAAGAGCAGCCGGACAGGGAAATCAAGGTTTTGAACACGAAAACCGCTTCCTGCGGCATCGCCCTGCTCGTTCATGAAGCACAGCGGAAGATTGAGGAAGGACTTTCTTTCGAAGCAGTCGTATCTCATATGGAAGAACGAATTGAGAAGACGACGACCTTGTTCCTCTTGAAGACACTCGAAAATGTCATCAAAGGCGGACGATTGGATAAAATGAAAGGCGCAATCGCTAAGACGTTAAACATCAAACTCTTAATGAGAGCCAGCGAAGACGAGGGATCGGTGGAAGTCACAGAGAAAGTCCGCGGCGATAAGAAAGCCCTTCGTCGGTTCATCGAGCAGATTGGAGAATATGCCCATAACGTCGAAGACCGCATCATCGCTCTTTCCCATTCCAATGATGAAGAGCGTGGACGGAAAGTATTAGGCGCCATCCAGGACCACTATCCGTTCAAGAACAGTTTGTTCATGGACGTCGGACCTTTGATTTCCACCTATGCAGGAGAAGGCGGTCTCGTTATCGCATTCTTCCGCGACTAACTATCGTTGACCGGGAAAAACCGGGCGCGGAAAGCGTCCGGTTTTTTTTCATGCTTTCAAGAAGCTCATCCCTTTCAGGAAAAACCGATAAATCCACTCCATCAATATGAGAATCTACAGGTGAAAGACCGGTGCAGCCGGTCACGAAGGTACAGTACTTCTAGGATGGACGAAATCGAGCACTTCATCGAAAAGTTCCTCCTGATCATCGCCATGACAGATCAAATGCTTCGATTTCTTTAAGAATACCAATTCCTTCTCCACCGACGGTATTTCTTTCTCTAAGTAAAGCGCCGCCTTCTTCGGCACCATGCCGTCCAGCTCTCCCTGAATGATCAATACCGGACACCGGACATGACGAAGGTACGGCCTTGTAAACTGGACACACTTCATAAACTCGAAGGTGGAAAATAAATAAGTATCCTTCAACTTCTTCTTATATCGAAGGAACAGCTCATTAGAGGAAAGGACTCCTTTCCACGCATCGAACACCATTTCTGCCACATCCTTATACATCTGCGGCAGGCTGACATACTTCCCCGCTGCCGACAGCAGCACAAGCCTGTCAAGACGGTATTTAGCCGTCAAGTATGCCGCAATCATTCCTCCCATCGAAAAGCCGATAATATAAACTTTATCATTGCGTGTCATCATATCAAGCAGGGTGAGTTCCGCCGTCGCAATCCACTCCTGATAATAATGCCCCTCCAAATCCAAGTCTTCTCCGTGCCCGGGGAGTGTCGGATTGGCTATTTCCCAGTCCGTGCGCTTCTTCAGGAAGTCAACGAGAGGTTGTACCTCCTCCGGGCTTCCCGTGTACCCGTGGATACACAAACATCCGATAGTCATCATCTTCTCCTCCAGATTGTCATCATATTGTATAGAAAAAGACGCGCACTGCAGCAGCGCGCGTTACTTGAAGCCTTTAACGAATGAGCCGAGACCTTTGACTATCGGACTCACCTGCTGCATCGTTTTCACGACCTGCCCGGTCGTCGACATCATCTTATCGAAATCAAGCTGCCCTTCTTCATTCTGAAAATACCCCATGACTCCTTTAGGAATCGAGGAAGCGTCAAAAGAGGCGGATTGTTCTCCGGTCTCAGTATAACCCGGATAATTGTAACTATTCATGAAGGGCTGTTGCTGCTGGTACGGCATATAGGAAGCATCTGTGTACATAGGATAACCCCAGTTACCTCCCTGGTTTGAATACATCGGATAATTATTCTGACGATAGGCGGTTTCAGTCGGATAATAGTACCAACCATTGGAATAGGTTTGGTAAGGATCTTGGTACATGTCAGGTCCCACCTTTACATTATTTACTTCAGCCTATGTCAAAAGACGAAAAAAGTGTAAAAAAAACAAGTGATTTCCCATCACTTGCACCACTTCAAGAAAAATTCATGGAATCTGTGTCCACGAAGAAAGTCTCGTCTGATCTTATTTTCAATGCTTGCTTCAGCTTACGTTCCTGAAAACCGAGGATCTTCTCACCATCTATGAAAGTGGCAGGCGTGCCATAAATCTTCTTGCTCTGTAATTCTTTGAAGTACTCTCTGTTCTCAGAAATGTTCTTCTCTTCATATTCGACATTCCAATCCGAGAGCTTCTCCAGCACACGCGCACAATGGGTACAATCATTACTGGTATACACGATGACGTTCCGCTTACCCAAGCTTCTCCCTCCTTACATCTTTCCTTACGCCTATTAATTCATACCCGTTCCGTTTAGCTTTAAACATGAAATCCCTTCCTGAATTCCCATAGAAAAAGACAGAGGGTAGTCCCCCCCTGTCTCCCTATCCAAGCCATCTTTCATAAAGATAATCGATTTCCGTCTGCAGCTTTGCTGTTCCGGTATCCTCTCCGCCCTTTCGCTTTCGCTCTTCCAGCTGCTGCTCCAACTGCTGAATCTGCTCTTCCAGAGGGAGTTCCACCTTCTCCGGCTGCGATGGTTGTGTCGGGTCTTTCTTTTGTTTCTCATCCAGACTTTCCAGCCATTCTTTACGTGTTTCCTCATACGTGCCGATCCGGCGCTTTAACTGTCCATTCATCATGTACGCTGTTTCTGTAAAGCAGCGGTTTAAGAACCAACGATCATGAGAAACACCAATGACCGTCCCGTCGAATTGATTCAATGCCTCCTCCAAAACCTCCTGCGATTCCACATCCAAATGATTGGTAGGTTCATCGAGGATCAAGAGTTGGATATCCAGATGCATGAATACAGCAAGCTTCAGACGCATCTGTTCTCCCCCGCTTAAATGACGGAGCTTCCGAAATACGTCGTACCCATAAAACAGAAATCCAGCAAGATGATGACGGGCCTCTCCTTCTGTCACACGAATCTGCTCCCTGTAGAAATCGATCAGACGCCGGTCACCGTCCACCCCTTTTAACGGTTGCTGCGGCAGATAGCCGATTCGAAGGTCCGGCGCCCGCTTGATCTCTCCATGATCGGGCTTCTCTTCTCCTAACAGCATTCTAAGCAGTGTCGATTTCCCGCTTCCATTCGCCCCGACAATCGCCAGTCGGTCCTGATAACGGACATGCAGATGAAGGTCCTCCAGGATGGTATCATTCTGATATGCTTTATACAGGCTACGGACGACGAATACATCTTTCCCTGATCGGTCTCCTGCATCAAGGCGGAGCTTCATCTTCTTCGGATCGAGAATCGGTTTATCGAGTTTTTCCATCCGTTCCAGCGCCTTCTCCATACTTTTGGCTTTCTTGAACAATTTCTCATTCGGAGGATTGGCTTCATTCGCCCATTGTCTGAGTCTGCGGATGGCTTCTTTCATTTTCTTTATTTTCTTCTGCTGCTCTTCATATTGATGGAATTCGGCAAGCAGCTTCTCTTCCTTCTGCTTTTCGAAAGCAGAGTAATTTCCCTTATATACATCCACCGCTCCAGCTTCCAGATCCATGATATCCGTGGCGACCCGGTCGAGGAAAGAGCGGTCGTGGGAAATCGCACAGACCGTTCCGCTGTACTGGAGCAAATAGGACTCGAGCCATTCGATAGCAGGGAGATCGAGGTGGTTCGTCGGCTCATCCAATAATAGAACGTCCGGCTCTTCAAGAAGCAGTTTAGCGAGACCGAGCTTCGTCTTTTCTCCTCCGCTTAAATCATTGACGCTCCTATTAAGAAGAACCGTGATTCCAAGGCCGCCTGCGACCTGTCGAATGGAGGAATCTATACCATATCCTCCAAGCCTCGTGTACTCCTCCTGCAAATCCCCATATTCCTCTATGGCCCGTTCCAGCTTCATCGGGTCCGTCATCTCTTTTTCCAGCAGCTTCATTTTCTCTTCCATTCGGATCAAGGATTGGAAGGCTTGGCGCAGGTAAGATTCCGCTGTATCTTCCCAAGCGGATGGAATCTGTTCCAGATAACCGATTTTCAACCCTTTTTGGATGAAGATATCTCCGCCGTCTATATCCTCCTGTTTCAGCACGATCCGGAACAGAGTGGATTTCCCACTCCCGTTCCTGCCTACGAGTCCGATCCGCTGCTGCGCCTTCCATTCCATATTCAAACCTTCAAACAATACTTCGCCACCGACGATCTTATTTATATCTTTTAATGTAATTATCATCATTACGTTCCTCCTAAAGACAAATGAAAAAAGCACAAAAAAAGCCAGAGGTCCCGTTACCTCTGACTTTGGCTTTCTTATATGATCAGATATGAGACGTTACATTCCTTCCTATTCAGCTGTTTTTGGACATACGTGTCCCTGTGGCAGCTGAATCATGAATAATTGCACGACGCAGATAATTCAATTGGTAATCAAGCGTGTGCATCTGTAACATCTTCATACCTCCTTTGTCTTTAGTCTACTTGCCATTTTACAAAAGAATCAGATAATTGTCTACTCCTGTTGTGCGTCGGCGTATTTACCGAGCTTCTTCAGAAGGTCGATCGCCTGGCGTTTCTCCTCATCGGTCAAGCCTCCGAGAATCGACTCGATCCGCTTCCAATGGTCAGGAAAGATACTGTGCAGGAGCTCTCGGCCCTTGTCCGTAATGGAAGCGAAGGTGATCCTTCTGTCGTTAGGACACGGCACCCGCTCCAAGTATTTCTTCTTCTCCAGCTTGTCCACCACATAAGTGATACTGCCACTCGCGAGCAATATCTTCTCTCCGATTTTCTGGAGCGGCTGCGGTCCTTGATGATAAAGCAGTTCCAGTACCCCGAATTCCGTCGGGTTCAATTCGTAGCGTTGTATATCATCCTTCACCAGATCGGATATCGTCCGCTGTGCTTTTGACATAACGACAAACAGCTTCAGCGAAGGGTCTTGTTTCTTTTCTTTATATAACTCTTGTTCGTTCATGACGTCCGCCCATCCTTTTCCATGATCAGGCTTTCCGGTTCCCGCTCCTCATCGTCTGCGGGGACTGAGAACACGATGCCTGCAATAGTAGATAGTATAAGTTTAACAAATTTGCTCTGTCAAACCATCCCACCTTGGGAAATAAATATTCCGGTCAATTTCCCGGGCCGATGTGCAGCGCCTCCGGTCCCCCACCGAGAAAAGTGAAATGGGCAGGCAGGACCTCTATGCTCGTCGGTGTTTTTCCCTGAATTTCCCCGTCCATATCCACCGCTTCCTCTGCTTCCGTTTCTATCTTGATTTCCCTGCCTTGTCGATGGAAAAGCTCCTGGAATTCCCGATCTTCAGCCGAAGGTTTACCCGCGTTCAACAATTCCCGGAAAAACGTCAGATTCGAGTTCTTCACGATTAACACATCCAGTTTGCCGTCCTGAAGATGGATCGTAGGAAGCGGCACCCGTCTTGTTCCGATGAACTGCCCATTCATGACCAGCACCATCACCGCTTCGCCATCGATCTCTTCCCCATCCACCGTCACCTTGAAGCGGAATGGGTCGGCTTCATTCATCGTCTTGAAGGCACTGATGAAATAGCTGAGTACACCCAATCGGTTCTTCTGGTTCGGATCAATGTTCGTCGATGTCTGTGCAACAAGACCGATCCCCCAGAAATTGATGAAATACCTGTCGTCCGTCTTCCCGGCATCCACCGACAATTCCTCACCTGTTATGATCGCTTTCGCTGCCTGCTGCAGCCTCTGCGGAGTATCCAATACGCGGCTGAAATCGTTGCAGGTGCCTCCCGGCAGCACACCAATGACCGGGCGCTTTTCCAGTTCCGCCAGGTGATTGATACATTCGTGAACTGTCCCATCCCCACCAAAGATGAGAAAGACATCCACTTCCTCTCCGAAGCGGCGGCATACTTCCCCGACTTCTTCCACCTCGAACGTCTGAATGACACGAAGCTCTGCAATTTCCCTGCTTAAGGAAGGAAGCGTCTGCTGCAAAGCCGTATCCAGTTCCGCTTCCTCTTTATTTCCATTATATAAGAAAATACCACGCTGATATCGAGGCATGACTATCCCATCCTTCCTCCTATCATAATTGACTATTTTCCATCCTTTGAAACCACTCCCTCTCTTTTTATCGCTTCCCAGAACCGCTCCGGCTCATCCAGGGTCAGGTAGATGCGATCCACCCGCTTCTTGAGCCCGAAGAAAAGGTGTACATCCACAGCGTCTGCAAGCTCCAGCACAAGCTGCGGAGGCACCGGTTCGAATCCCGCCAGCCCGAGATGAACGGCGCGCTTATCCTTTCGCCAGCGCTCATCACCCGCTTCATATACAGCCAGTTCCTTTATATCAACCGTATCGATCACAGTATGGAAACGAAGTCCTTTTTGAATGTGGAGACGGTCATCCTCAAGGATAACCGGAGACTTCCGGATTGCCTGGTAGTCTCCGATCAGGAAAAGCAGGGCATACAAATCAAGCACCGTCGCTATCCATGCGGCCGTGTGGCTGTACTGCATCAGCATGACGTGCACAGCAATAATTTCAATCAGCATTGCGTGGACGAGCATGAGAAACACCCCGAAGTACTCACTTCGCTGGTGATAGCTGAAGCTGTTCGGCGCAGCAGGAACGCGGTCGAACCGCGGAAACAAAGCGTAACGAACAGCAGAGACGTCTGTTGCAAGAAATCCGCTTAACCGGGAGAAGGTACGGCCTCTCCCTTCCAGATCGAAGGTCCGCTTATTCGCGGCGAAGATGCGTGGAAGGAGATGAGGATATTCCTGGGATGCTCCTTGAAAGTGACGCTTCCATTCCGGGTATTTCTTTACGAACAAGACGATCATCCCTATTTCAAAGAGGACGACAGCCGCCTCCAGAATCAAGACTGATACATTCAACAGGAATAACTCTTCCTTTGCGTAATCAGGAACAATCCAATGGATGAAAAGAAGACCGAGTAAAATCATCGGCGCAAATACAGACAGCGTCGGTTTCCTTCTCAATAGAAAGGTGAAGACGACAACAGGCAGAACCACCATGACGTCAAGCACCGTCCCCCATACGAGCAGGGGATCCACCCGCCCCGTCCATTCCCATTTTTGAATAGCTATATTGGATCCAAGCAGCAGGAAAATAAATACCAAAGCGATATAGAAGGACTTCGGTTTACGCTCTATTAATCCACCCATCTTCTGCCTCACTCCTTTTCCTTCATTTTACAATAAATCCATCAGGAAATATGTGTACAAATACCTTCTATTCGTTAAGCAAAAAGAATCAGGCGGGAGGATTGCCTTCTCTCCTGTTCTGCTTTATACTTCTATTTGTTTAGGGGGCTAAATAAATGGAAAAGAAAAAACAAATTGATCATTCTCTGGGATATAACATCCACATGGTATCCCATTTTCTAAAAAACATATATAACGAAAGACTCGGCGAATACGGATTGACACACGCCCAGGCGAAAGTCATCTACTTCCTTGCGACATCCGGGGAACAGTCCCAGACAGAAATGCAGAAGAGACTCCATATCCAGGCCTCTTCTATGAACGGACTCATTGAATCGTTATTAAAGCATGAGCGTATTTTGAAACGCCCAAGCGAAACGGACAAACGGACAAAGCTTATTTCGCTTACCGATCAGGGCTTGGATCTCTACGACACGATCCTCCAGATCATCGACGAAATAGAAACAGAAGCTACAGAAGGATTGTCCTGGGAAGAAGAACAGGTGATGAACGCCTGGCTGAAAAAGATGCAGAACAACTTGAACCGCGACCTTACAAGGAGGGACGGCAAATGAAAGAACAGAGTCAGCGTTTAGGTACACAGCCGATTCCGAAGCTGCTGGCCAATTTATCGATTCCCGCTATGGTAGGAATGTTCGTCATGGCCTTATACAACGTCGTCGACACGCTATTCATCGCCCGCGGCGTCGGCATTCTCGGCGTTTCCGGGGTGAGTATCGGATTTCCTGTCATGATGATCATCATGGCCATATCCGCTGCTGTCGGTATCGGGGGTGCTTCCGTCATCTCAAGACGTCTCGGGGAGAACAAGCCGGAAGAAGCGAACCACGTCTTCGGCAACGTCCTGTTCACCATCGTGCTCGTCAGCGGCATCGGTCTGATCGGTGCCTTCACCTTTCTCGAACCACTGTTAAGACTGTTCGGTACGACCGACAACATCATGCCTTTCGCGCGTGATTATTTGTTCCCAATCATGGTCGGATCGTTCTTCTTCTCGTTTGCGTTTACAACGAACAGCATCATCCGTTCGGAGGGGAATTCGAAGTTCGCCATGATGACCATGATCATCCCTGCTGTCATCAACATCATATTAGATCCAATCTTCATCTTCGGTCTTGATATGGGCGTGCAGGGGGCGGCGGTTGCAACCGTGATTTCCCAGGCGACCGTCACCGTCGTCATTTTAAATTACTTCCTTAAGGGAAAATCCTCCCTTGCTATAAAAACGGCGTACCTCCTCCCTGTATACAAAGTGCTGAAAGAAGTCGTGACCATCGGCTTACCTGCCTTCATTCGGCAGGTGGCAGGGAGTGCGATGATGATTGCGATCAACTTGATGCTTATTAAATTCGGCAGCGAGTTCGAAGTCGGCGTCTTCGGTATCGTCCAGAAGCTGACGATGTTCACGATTATGCCGATGATCGGAGTCCTTCAGGGCATGCAGCCGATCATCGGGTACAATTACGGTGCGAACAATGATGAAAGGCTGAAGGACACCATCAAACTCGGAATGAAGGTTGTCACGATAATTTCCGCCCTCATCTTCATTATTATGATGGTCTTCCCGGAAGGCTTGATGAAGATTTTCACCGGAGACCAGGAGACGATCGATTCCGGTGCTCATGCCATGCGGATCATGTTCTCTCTTGCTATATTAATTGGTGCTCAGGTCGTAAGCGGCGGTTTGTATCAGGCTTTGGGCATGGCAAAGCCTGCGCTGATACTTTCCATGGCACGCCAGGTTTTATTCCTGATTCCGCTCGTACTGATCCTGCCGAACTTCTTCGGCGTGACCGGCGTATGGCTTGCCTTCCCGTTATCTGACCTGTTTGCGTTCACCCTGTCTATGTTCTTCCTGTACAAAGACAGGAAGCTCTTCTTCCATACGAAGAAGAAACCAGGAAACTATGATACAGCAGCCACTTAACGTATTTCCGGGCGCTGGAAAACGAGAAGGCTTCACACCTGCCTTCCCGTCCCCTTCAGGGCCTGAAAATCAATACCGAAACAAACAAAGGTGCTTCTTTGGAAGCACCTTTGTTATATCCTTGAAAGCTGCCTCTTCTTTCCGATGGAGTCCACCATTTTCAGGATTTCTCATTTTTCCAAAGATTACAATCCTTTATAGCAACTGGTGACAATTTCCGTTAAAATAAGACATAGCTTTAATTTTGCTGCCAAAGGATGGAGGACATGACTTATTCAGTAAATCTCATTAAGTTGTTCACCCGCCGGGACGATCATTTATTTCGTTTGAATGAAGCCGAGCGGCTGAGGAACGTTTGGAATCTATTATTCTTCACTTTAGTATTAACAGTCCTTACATACACATGGACGGCTTGGCTCGGACTCGGCACGGATGCGATCTCTGCCAATATGGACGGGTTGACCCGTACAGAATACGAACAGAGGAAAGCCTGGTTTCTGATCGGCCGGACAGCGTTCGCCCTGGGAATCTTCCTATTCGTCCTGTTCATCTCTTCCTTTTTCTTCTGGTTATTTAATAATGTATCTTATAAGAAACTGTTCATCATCCAGATGAACGTATTGTTGATCATGCTTTTGGAACGGATCACATGGATTCCGCTCATGGTCTACGCAGGTATCGACTGGTATGTATCCCCTCTTTCCTTCGGAGTGATCGCTTCCTACATCACTTCCATCGAGTGGATCATTTATTTCTTCGGAGCGATATCCATTTTTCAATTGTTCATCATCTGGTATCAAGTCAAATGTCTCACTTGGTTGTCTACTACGAGAAAAGGGTGGATATGGACTGGAGTCATCGTTTGGCACATCCTCTTATGGGCCGGTACCTCCGCCCTTGCCCACTATGATTTGTTCCTACTTTATCTAATCAGGTAAGAAAGCAGCAGGTGGAAATACTATGGCAAAAGTTAATGTGAAAGGGCGCATCCTGGGATTATTAATCGTCGCATTTATTGTGGCAAACGCTCTCCTCATTTATTTCGATGAGGAAGAGAAGGTCGAGCGAAAATCCTACGTCCACGACTGGTCACAGACAGTAACAGAAGATTTGGCGGAAACGCTGGAGACAAAAGGAGTTTTCACTTCGGAAACGACTACCCCTGTATACTTGGATGAGGAGCTTGGCAGCTTCCAAGAGTTTCTCGTTGAAGAAGGAGATACCGTCGCAGACGGCGATGACCTGTACACTTATGCTGTATCAGATTATTACGCCCAGGAAGCACAGCTTCAGGGAGACATCGACCGCATCGAGCAGGAAATCTCCGCGACAGAAGCTTACATAGAAGAATTGGAAGACTATGAAATTCCGGAGCCGTCCGAGTCGACGTCCGGAATGAGCGCTCCCAGCTTTTTCGGGGGAGGAAATCCGGATGAGACGGAAGAAATGACGGATCGTTCACCTCTGCAGCAGGAGGACACTTCCTCCAATGCGGAAGCAGAATACTTGAAGCAGGAGAAGCTTGCCGAACAGGCGTCGGAACTTATGAAACAGGAAGCGATGCTCGAAATGAAGGAAGACCAACTCGACCAGCTGCAGCAGGATGGCGATCAGATTACCGTTACAAGCACCTTCGCTGGAACCGTCACGGAAATCTCGGAAGAGCTGGATGCTCCGCTGCTTACGATCGCTTCCACCGATCTGATTCTCTCCGGCACATTAGATGAGTCGGCGCGTACGACTGTGGATGAAACAATGCAGGCAGACATTAGAGTACCGGAGCTGGATATGGAAAGCACCGGTTCGATCAGCTCCATCGATACCCATCCGGATCGTACGTCTGTAAAAGGAACGAGCCGGTATCCTTTCACCATTGCCATGGATGACTTGAACGAAGACGTTCTACCAGGGTATCACGCTGAAATAAGCATCATTACAAACGAATCTCCAGGCGCTGTCACCGCCGCCGATGAAGCGCTCAGCACAGAGGAGAATCTCTTTGCCTGGGTGATGAATGAAGACGGTGAAATGGAGAAGCGGGAGATTGAGAAAGGCATAACCGAAGACGGCCTCGTCGAAATCGTTCAGGGCTTAGAGGAGAACGAATGGCTGGCCGTTCAGCCGGAAGATGAGTTCCGTAACGGAACGGTCTTCTTCACACCGATCCATATCGATGATGTCCATGCTAAGAAATTATTCAAGCTGGATAAGCAGACGAAGTTGACCTACGGTATGCTCGGGTTTCTGGCCAGATAAAGCACGTATGAAAACGCAGGCCCTACGCCTGCGTTTTTCTTTCTTCTGCTTACCCCCTCCAAGCTTTTCCCACAGGAAATAGAGGCCTCCTCCCTTCTCATAAAACCCTCTGCGCAAAAGGCATATCCTTTGCATCTCCCCTCCACTCGTGGGACGATAGTCATAGACATAACCACCAACAATGAAGGGGGCAGGCAGATGAAATTAAGCATACTGGATCAATCCCCTATCCTATCCGGGGGAAGCCCGCAGGAAGCACTAGCACAAACATCTGAGCTTGCAAAATGGACAGACGAACTTGGCTACCATCGCTTCTGGGTGTCGGAACATCACAGTACGGACAGCCTTGCAGGGTCCGCACCCGAAGTATTAGCCGCCCATCTCGCTTCACAAACCAAGAAGATCCGCATTGGTACTGGCGGGGTTCTTCTCCCGCACTACAGCTCTTACAAAGTAGCGGAAGCCTTCCGCATTCTGGAGACACTTCACCCGAATCGTGTGGATGTAGGTATCGGCCGGGCACCAGGAGGAAAACCGAACGTGAACCTTGCCCTGAACCGCGGAAAGCTTCCTAATACAGAAGGCTATCCACAGCAAGTGGAAGAATTAATGGCGTATCTTCACGGATATGACCCGCACGGTATGGATATATATGCGTCACCGAAAGGACAATCAGCGCCTCCTGTATGGATGCTCGGTTCCAGCGGGACAAGTGCTCGGGTCGCAGCTGATTTAGGCACCTCTTACTCGTTCGCCCACTTTATTAACGGCCGGGGCGGGACAAGAGCAGTCGATCGATACAAAGACTATTTCACTCCATCTATGCAGCAGGATAAACCTGCTGTGAATGTATCTGTTTTCGTCATCTGTTCAGAATCGGATGAGAAAGCCGAGTATTTGGCAACAGGACTTGATTTAGCCCTTCTACAAATTGAGCGCGGAACCGATATGAACCATTTTCCGACACCGGAAGAGGCACTCTCCTATTCTTATTCCCTCTATGAAGAAGAGAAAATCCGCGAGAACCGGCACCGTATGATCGTTGGATGCAAGGAGAGAGTAAAAGAAGAAATGGTCCAACTCGCCGACGACTACGGGGTCGATGAGTTGATCGTCAATACCATTGTTTCTCCATTCGAGGAACGCATGCGGTCGTATGAACTACTGGCGGACGCCTTCTCTTTGAATAAGGAATACTCCCGACACTAGGAACTCTGTTCCTGGTGTTTTTTGTATGAATTTTTATATCCTGCTCAACAAATAGATCGGCTTACCGATTTAATAGATGTCAGACATCATACAAAAGGAGTGGCTAACGTTGAAAGTTCGATTGCTCGTGTACATGTTTCTTGCTCTATGGATCCTTACCGGATGCAGTGAAAACTTAGAAAAGGCAACGGCACAGACCTTTTCTGCCGGACTGCTCGTTACAGAAAGCGGTCTTGGAGATAACGCCTACAGTGACTCGGCATTTCAAGGATTGGAACAGGCCAGGGATGAGCTTGGCATTACATTCGATTACAGAGAACCATTCGATAGAGACTATGAGGCAAAGGCGGAAGAAATGATTGAACAGGGTCACGACGTGATCATTGGACTCGGATACAATTCCCAACCTGCCATTGAAGCCTTGGCGGATAAATACCCGGAGCAGAAATTCGTGTTGATCGATGCTGTATCTGAAAAAGAGAACGTCCGATCCATCCTGTTCAAAGATGAAGAAGGCAGCAGATTGATAGGCATGATTGCCGGTTCCAAAACAAAATCCGATGTGGTCGGATTCATCGGAGGAGAAGAAATGCCTGTTATTCAAAACTTCGAAAAGGGATTTCGGGAAGGAGTAGCGGCCGTGAACCCGGATGCAAAGGTTCTGACAGGCTATACCGGCTCGTTCGATGACGATGAAGAAGGGGCCCGATTAGCTGCTGATATGGCGGATAAGAACGCGGATTTCCTTTTCCCTGCTGCAGGATTTGCCGGAATTGGAGTGTTGAAAGAAGCACAAAATCAGGGGATCTATGCCTTCGGTGTCGATACGGACCAATTCTTCGTAGCGGAAGATGCCGTTGTGTCTTCCATGTTGAAAAACGTCAACGTGGCGTTATACAGAGTCATGAAAGAACTGCAGGAAACCGGTGAAATCACTACAGGACCGGAGACGCTCGGGATCAAAGAGAACGGAATCGGCCTTGCACCTGTCCGGATCATCGAATGGACAGAAGCAGACGAACAGATGATCGACGAGGCGGACGGGAAGGAATAAAGGAGGAGAACGATCATGACCATTGCGAAACGATTATACATAATGACGCTGATCCCCCTGTTCATATGCCTTATTCTGATCGGCTTCATCGTTTTCCAAATGATGAAGTTGCAGCAATCATCGAATCAGGACGTGCAGATTCTATTAGAAACGAAAGAACTGCACGGAGGACTTGTCACAGTGGAACAAGCGTTAACTACCTATGGATATAACCCATCCGCTGCTTTCCAGGAAGATGCGGAAACGCAGATCGCCCAGATGGAAGAGTCATTCAAAGAAGTAGCTCCCCTCGTCACAACAGCTGCTCAAAAACGCTGGTACGAGCAGGCAGAAGCGAAATTTGCTGATTGGAAGACCCGGGCACAAGAGGCACTGGCGGACAGCGATGTCAATGAGGTACAGCGGCAGGCTTCCAGAACGGCCGGAATAACGAATGACGTGTACATGCTGGAGCAGGAAGGGCAATCCTGGTATCAGAACCAAATAGACAGGCAGAAGGATGCTATCCGTCAGTTGATTACATTTACCATCATTGCTGCCACGGTCCTTCTCGTCCTGACCATCCTGTCTACGACCAGACTGACGAAACACATCGCCAAACCGCTTCGCGCGCTTGCCGATAAAGCAGCAAGCATTGCGGACGGTGATTTGACGACGGAGCTCGTGGTCATGGACAAAGAGAAAGATGAAATCGGGCAATTGAAACGATCGTTTCAAACGATGGTCGATCAACTCCGGGGAACCGTGTCTTCCGTTCACCAAATCAGCCGCCAAGTCGGTACATTCAGCGGGAGATTGAACGAAGAAATGCATGCCCTTACGGAAGTCTCCGACCAAGTTACTCAGTCTACGGACGAGTTGGCCGCGGGAAGCCAGTCCATATCCAATGACATGCAGGATGTCGCCTCCTTAATGGAGGAACTGCACCACAGCTTCTTGAAAAACACAGAGCTGGGATCGGCTTCGAGACAAGCAGGGAAACAGGCGCGGGCGTTTGTCGAAGAAGGAAGAGAAAGTGTCACGAGTCAACGTTCGTTAATGGAGGAAAGCAGCGCTTCCCTCTCTCGTGTCGAGAAATCGGTCACGGACTTCATCCAATACACCGACCGTATCGATACGACGATCAAAGTCGTCAATGATGTAGCCGAACAAACGAACCTTCTTGCTTTGAATGCTGCCATCGAAGCGGCCCGCGCCGGGGAACACGGGAAAGGCTTCGCTGTCGTTGCAGAAGAAGTAAGAAAACTTGCTGATCAATCGACCAATGCTACGGCAGATATATCCGACATGGTCAGCCAAATACGAAACGGTGTCCGGAGCATTGAAAAGGAGATGACCGCTGCTCTCTCCCTGGCAAAGGAACAAACCGGTGCTTCCGTCAAATCAGAGACCGCATTTGAAAGGATTACTGATCAAGTAAAAACAATAGATACCCGATTGGAAGAGCTTGTCGATGAACTCTCTCACTCTAAAGACCGCAGCGAGAACGTCCACGCTTCCATGGAGAACGTCAGCAGCGTCATCGAACAAACAGCGGCAGGTACAGAAGAAATTTCTGCATCAACCGTGGAACAGCAGTCCGCCTTTGAACACTTACGCAAGGAGGCGGCCCATTTGACCACCATGGTGACAGAGCTGAACGAACAAATCGATCACTTCCGCTGGGATAAAGAACAAGCATAAAAACAAACCGCTCCTCAATGAGGAAGCGGTTTTCTTTATCTTCTCTTCGGTCTGCCTGCCGGTCTTTCCAACGAAAGCAGGTCCTCATCGATGTTCATTACCTTCTGTTCTACCATCCGTCTGGCATCCGTGATACCTTTATTGTAAAAGATCGGACCTGCTTCCTCTGCCATCCACTGGACGAAGTGATCGGCCGCAAGCTCTCCGAGCACCTCGTTCCGCTCCATTTCAAAATGCTGCTGCACCTGATCGATCAAATATTCCCGTTCTTCTTTCGTCAACGATTTCATGCTTCATCCCTCCTCCCCCATCGTAGCATACTCTCACGCCATTCCTGTCACGCAGACGGCATCGTTCGGTTTTGCGTCACGGAGATGGATGCGAACCTGTTGAAACCCAGCCTTGACCAGCAAGGCCTGCAGCTGGCCGCCTAACAACTCTGCTGTATCATCCCCCGCTCCGTCCTCGTGCGGGCGAATGGTTAACGCGATTTTCCCGTTTCTCCGCATCAGCCCCCGCAAATAGAGGAGCGTCTCCAGCGGCTTTTCCCAATACGTACTGTTATTGACGGCGTAGACTTTATCCAGCTGCTGAGTGAAAGTGGTCACCTGAGATGCTTCTCCGTGATAGAGGCAGACATCTGCAGTACTCTCCCGTTTATGTAGATGGCGCAGTGCCGTGTATACCATCGCTTCCGATGGATCGATTCCGAACAAATGGATTCCCGGTACTTCCAATGCCTTTTTCAATGCCCCTCCCGAACCGAAGCCGATCTCCAACACCCGGTCCCCCTCTTCCAAGGTAAGAAAATGGATGGTCCATTCATTCAACGCTTCATTCTCCCGTTCCATATACTTTCCAGCGAGCTTACCAATCCATCCTTCCGGTTTTGCGAACTGTTCATACAGCATGTCGACACCTCCTAGTCCTTTCATACCCCGGGAAGCCCCTCCGCATGCAGGAAGCAGGAATAGTTTCCTTCCTGTCTTTTTGTTTGTATGATAGAAAAGAGTCCAATGGATGATAAAGATGGAATAGATAGAGGAGGAATTTCATGAACAAGTTTTTCAGTCTCATGCTTTTTCTGGCTGCCCTGGTCTTCTTATCTGCGTGCAGCCAGGAACCGAACAGCACCGATTGGTCGGACCAATCCTGGCAGGCCATCGAATCAGCTTCTGAGAATACTACCGTCCGTTTACATATGTGGGGTGGGGATGAAAGCATTAACCAATATATCGACGAATGGGCAGCTCCCCGCATGAAAGAACAGTTTGGTGTAACGTTGGAGCGCGTGCCGATGGACACACCGGAAATTCTGCAGAAGCTCCAAACCGAAAAACAAGCCGGCAAACAGGATGGATCGATCGATCTTATCTGGCTGAACGGCGAAAATTTCAAAAATGCTAAAGAAAACAAATTATTGAGCGGAACGATCACCGACGGTCTGCCCAATTTCCAGAAATATTATGATACGGACTCACCAGCCTTTCAAAAAGATTTCGGCACAGAGGTGGATGGAATGGAGGCCCCATGGGGAAAAGTTCAATTCGTCTTTTTCTATGATTCCGCCAAAATTGAAAACCCGCCGGAAACTTTTGAGGAACTGCAAACGTGGATCCACGAAAACCCAGGTAAATTTACGTACCCGCGCGCAGAAGATTTCTCCGGCAATGCCTTCCTGCGGCATATTTTGTACGCAAAGGCAGACAAGCCTTCAGACATCTATGATCAGCCTCTCGATGAAGAGACCATCCAGCCGACAGCAGATCAGACATGGGATTATTTAAAGGATATAGAAGAAGATCTTTGGCGGTCCGGCGAACATTATCCGAATGACCTGACTGAATTGGACCGTCTATACAGCGAAGGCGAGGTATGGATGACGATGGGGTACAACGAAGCACGCGCAGAATCATTAATCGAAGACGGCGTATTTCCTGAAACAACGAAATCCTTCGTCATGGAGCCGGGGTCCATCGGAAATACCCACTTCCTGTCTGTACCGTTCAATAGTCCGAACAAACCAGGCGCTTTGACGACCATCAATTTCCTGTTGTCTCCGGAGGCACAACTGGCCAAGCTTCAGCCCGATTCCTGGGGTGACAACACACCGATCAGCCTCGACCTGCTGCCGGAAGAGCAGAAGCAACAGTTTGAAGCGGTTGATCGGGGCGATAGTGTCCTTCCTGTAGAAAAATTGGAAGAAAGCTTTCTGCCCGAATCAGCAGCTTCTTATGTCGAATGGATGACGGAAGAATGGTTTAATGAAATCGTTCAGGACTAAGAGCCTGTGGTTGCTGCTTCCATCCCTTCTTTTTCTGGTCATGCCGTTTTATGGATTGGCAAACGGCATGATCCAAAGCCTGATGGATGACGGAAGTGTGCGGCTTACGCACTATAAAGAGCTTGCAGACAACGGGAGATTCATAAGCTCCATCAGCTTCAGTGTCCAAACGGCTTTCCTTGCCACGTCCCTTTCCATGGTCATCGGGCTCGTGATGACCAAGTATTTCTATACCTATCTCAAGAAAACATCGTCACGGCTCCTCGTCTGGATACCAATGCTCTTCCCTCATTTTGTATGGGGGTATGTCGTTCTCCTGCTCTTATCGGAATCGGGTGTGGCGGCTCAAGCATTGACTTCTTTTGGCCTGTTGGCCGGCACGGAAGCTTTCCCGATTTGGACACGGGACCCGAACGGGATCGGCATCATCATTACTTATGTATGGAAAGAACTCCCGCTTGTCATTCTGCTGCTCTTCCCTGTGTATGCAGGAATAAACAGGGAGTATTATGACCTTGTCGAAACGATGGGCGGCAGCGGCTGGCAGAAGTTCAAAACAGTGGACATGCCAAGCCTCACCCCCGTCTTGATCGAGACGTTCCTCATCGTCTTTGCCTTTACCTTGTCTGCGTATGAAGTGCCGGCATTGCTTGGAACGACTTATCCAGAAATGGCAGCGGTATTAAGCTATGACTGGTTTTATGGAAGCTCTTGGGATGATCGTCCGCTTGCGTTTGCTGCAATGATTTCTATAAGCCTTCTCTTGCTTGCTCTGGCTGTCGTCGGTTATGCCTTTGTAAACAGAAGGAGATGGAGAAGAGCGAAAGGAGAATCTTTATGACCTTGAAGAAAACATTGTTTTACCTGGTCACAGGGGGAGTATTCGTATTTCCTCTGTTCCTTTTGCTTTTACAGAGCCTCAGCGCTCCATTCCGGTTCCACACAGGAAATGGGATCACGCTTCAATGGACGAGCTATCAGCGGCTTTGGAATGACCCTTATTTGATCGAAGCGACAGGGACATCCGTTCTAATAGCTTTCAGTGTGCTTATCCTCAACTTCCTGATCGCCCTCCCCGCCGGAAAAGCTCTTGCGACGACAACTTTCCGCGGCAAGGTGATTCTGGAAGCATTCCTGCTTGCCCCCCTGCTTATTCCCGTTCTTGCCATTACCATGGGCCTTCACCTTTGGATGATCCGAATCGGGTTGGCAGACACAGCAGCAGGCGTCATACTTATTCACCTGATCCCGACGGTTCCCTACAGCATCAAGATTTTCCATAACACCTATAAGCAGATCGGATCTTCCATGCTGCAGCAGCCCGAAGTACTGGGAGCAGGAAAGCTCCAGCAGCTGTTTACCATTGAACTGCCCCTGATGAAGCCGGCGATCCGGAGCACGACATTCCTGACGATCGTCATCAGTCTCAGTCAGTATGCGATAACTTCGATCATTGGGGGAGGACAGGTACGGACCCTTCCGATGGTATTCTTTCCGTTCATGGAGAATGCCGATCCGTCCCTGATGTCCGCCTTCTCCATTTGGTTCGCACTCGTACCACTAGCTATGTATGCCATAGTGGAAGGAATGATTTCCTTCCTCCCATATACTCATACACGATGGAGGAATCAACGATGACAAGCCCAGCTCTGGAAATTCAACGGATCACTAAACAGTTTAAAGGACCGGTCGTATTGAGTGAACTTTCCTTTACCATGGAAAAAGGTCAGATACTCAGTGTGGTCGGACCATCAGGAAGTGGGAAAACCACCCTCCTGCGTGTCCTTGCCGGCCTGGAAAAACCGACAAGCGGAACAATCCTGATGAACGGACAGGATATTACGAGGCAGAAAGCCAATCAACGGGATATCAGCCTCGTCTTTCAACAACCGCTCCTGTTCCCCCATATGACTGTGGAAGAAAACATTACGTACGGAGCGAAAGTATCCAAAAAATACACGCCCGAAAAGATAGAGCAGCTGCTTGCTGCCATCGGAATGACAGATTACCGAAGCCACTTCCCATCACAAATATCCGGCGGCCAGCAGCAGCGGACCGCGCTCGCCAGGGCTATGGCGACAGAACCGGAAGTTATATTGTTCGATGAACCATTCAGCAGCCTCGACCCTCATCTACGCCAGGATCTGCGCTATTGGGTGCGTGACTTTTTAGTGAAACGGAACACGACCGCTTTGTTCGTTACGCATGACCTGGAGGAAGCTATGATCATGGGGGATCGGATCGCCCTCTTTCAGGATGGAGCCTTTCAGCAGATCGGGGATGCGGATACGCTCCATGACTATCCTGCCAACATCCACGTCGCATCCTTCATGGGTGGCCACTTTATCATTGATGACCGGACCTACGTGCCTTTAAAGCATGTAAGATTTCACTCGTCGGAAAAAGAAGAGGATAGCTTGACTTTTCAGGGAAGGGTGGAACACATTACGTACAACCACGGCCATCCCATCGCTCATATCGAGCTTCCTGAGCTGGAGAAGAAGCTTGCCATCCCTCTCCAGGACCGCTCGCTTATAGAAACGGACGTACTTCTATATGTAAACAAGGCGGACGTGCGTACCTTTCAGGCGGGGATACAGTGAGCAGGAAAAGCATCGGCCGGGCTCTCGTCGTTTTAACTGTGTTCCTCTTCGCAGTCTTTATCGTGAGGAGCCAACTGAACGTATCCCCGGATCATATCCGCTCCTACATCCTATCCTTCGGTGCGTGGGGGCCGGCCCTCTTCATTTTGCTGTATGCCGCCGGTCCGATCATTGTTTTTCCGACTTCGATCCTTTCGCTCGCCGCAGCCTTCGCTTACGGATTGTGGCCCGGAATCCTTTATATCATCATCGGAGCGACAGCAGCATCGATCACCGGCTATGCGATGGGGCGTTTCTTCGGAGATTCCGTCCTGAAATTCGAAGAATCCAAATGGGCGGCAGCGGTCTATCCGAGGATGAAGCGTCAAGGTTTTCTGTATGTATTCATTCTGCGCCTTATCCCACTAGTCGGTTTCGATATTTTAAGCTACCTTGCCGGAATGACAAGAGTCCGCCTCTCTGCTTTCCTGCTCGCTACCGTCATAGGGATGCTTCCCGGTTCTTTTGCCTACAGTTTAGTAGGTACAAGTCTGGCCAGCGGGAACCGCAGCTTGATCATTGCAGCTTTCAGCGTCTTCGCCTTCGTCCTCGTTCTTACTTTCTTATTCCGCAATAAAGTGAAAGAATGGTTAAAAATACGCTGAAAAAAAGTCTTTGACGAGTCCTGTGCTGAAGGACAGACGTCAAAGACTTTTTTATTGATATTTGGCCATGAATTCTTTGTCTATTTTATGCTTCATCTTCCAAGCCTGCCGGTTATGGGCACTGAGCGGTCCATAGATAAGGAATCCCCGCTTTCCGCCTGTCGACAGAATATACATGGCATTTTTCTGAGGAGAGAAATGCTGCAGTTCTTTCCCATCCAGATAACTTCTTAGATTGTTAAACAACACCGGCCCCTGCTTTACCGCATAGACACCACTTTTCGGCAGATCGGGATGATCCATCATGGTGACACAATCGCCCGCACCGAACATGTAATCGAACCCTTCGAATTGTAAGGTCGAACGAACGTAAGCAAAACTCCGTTCATCCACTTCCACACCCGAGCGTTCAAAGACGGTATCACCGAAAGCTCCGCCCAGCCAGAGCACACCTGTGTGGCGAACCTGATTGCCGGTAGCTGTATGGACATGGGAGTCTGAAACCTCCTGTACACGTTCCTGCTCCCAGACTCGCACACCCTTTTCCCTCAACAATCCTTCCAGCTTCGTAGAGACCCACTTGGGCGCATCCGACAAAATGCGCCCGGATGTAATGATACGTACCTGGCCGGGAATCCCCTGCATCTCTTTATAGGCCTGCATCGACAGAGCCAGCTCCGTCCCGGCCGCTCCCCCACCGATAATGAGCGGCATCGGTGTTTCCCGCAATTCCTTCATTTGTTCAATGAATTCGTCATTCGGCTTGACCGAGCGCGCAGGCGACTCTGCAAAATCAGGGGGGAGACTCCCAGAACCGATATCAAAGCTGACGACATCGAACGGATAAGCGGATCCATCTTCGCAAATGATTTTCTTATGACGAACGTCGATCCTCGCTGCTTTCTTTTGAATCCGGTGAACACAGGCATCTATAGTCAGCCTCCTGAGATCCACACGTGTCTCTTCCTCTTCATAGATACCCTCTGTAAAACCGGAGAACATTCCTGAGTAATATTGGTAACGGTTTGGCGAGATCAAACATACTTGTACGTTCGGAAGTGGATTCTCCTTCCACTGGCGCAACACTTCTAAATGGGCATGACCCGCACCAACCAATAACAACCGTTTGTACAAATGGCAGAACCTCCTTATAGAAAACGTCCACATGGGGACCATGTGGACGTACCGATTAAAGACTTGCTTTCAAAAACTCCAGCACTTCTTCGGGAGTCTTCGCGTTCGCACTGTGAAGATGTGCCTGTTTATTACCGTTCTTGAAAATCAAGAGACTCGGAATGCCCATGACTTCATATTTCTCCGCCATTTCCGGAAGTTCATCACGATTAACATCGTACCATTGATATCCGTTGTACTCCTCGAGAATATCTCCGATAAACATGTCCATACGGCGGCAATCCGGGCACCAGTCCGCTTGGAACTTCACAATAACCGGCTGCTCGCTTTCAATGATTTCGTTGAATGTATCAACAGTATGAATAGATTCCATATCTTCCATTCTCCTTTGTGCTTCAATCTATCTTCCATCTTAATAGAATCTGGAACTTTTGTCTTACGTTCTGCTTATTTATATTCGACTCTTCCGAGCAGCCACGCCGCTGCCAGACCTGCAAGGAACGTAACGATGCTGACGATCCACATGACACCGTTCTCCGGAACTCCCGGGAAGATGACGACGACGGACCCGATCACCAATCCGATGATGACGGCAAACGTACCAGCCGTATAATTCTCCAGGAAAAACTTGACGATTTTACTCATCGTTATCAGTCCGATCAGAATTCCAATACCGACCACGGCAATGATGTCGATCCGGAAATCAGAGATACCGCTGACAACCGTCGAATAGATACCGATGATCAGCAAAATGAACGATCCGCTGATGCCCGGCAGAATCATAGCACTGCTGGCAATCCAACCCGAGAAGAAGAGCAGCAGATACGTTGAAGCTGTCATGTTTTGCAGCGGCTCGGATTCTCCTGTCTGGAAAAACACCATAGAAGCGACCGCGGCTGCACCGATCAGAAGCAGCAGGTAATGCTGAGCTTTAAAGGTATGCTTCATATCCGCTTTATGCGCTAAATAAGGCAGGACTCCGATGATCAGACCAAGGAAGAAAAACTGGGTCGGACCAGGATAATGCTCAAACAACCATTCAATTACATTAGCAAGCAGGACGATCGATATACCAATACCGATTCCAAGCGGGATGAGAAAACGAAGATGCCGTTTCCATTCCCTGCTGAATATTCCATTGATCGCTTCAATAAGACGATCATAAATACCTAAAACGACCGCGATGGTTCCTCCACTGACTCCCGGAACGACATCACTCGCTCCCATCAGCAGTCCGCGGTATATGTTCTTCCATTCCCACATCATCCATAACTCCTTTGCGACATGCATAGTCACTCTCTATTCTATCAGAATTCGAATCTCCTTAATGATACAATTTCATGAAAATAATTAAAAAACAGTGAAAAAGCGGTTACGGATGAGTGGAAGACAAAAGCTTCCGGTTAAGCGGAATCCTTTTCCATTTGTTCATTATCCCTTTCTATCGCCTTCTTATCGGCACGCAGCGCCTTGTACAAGGATACGACCATGAGAATCATGACGAAGGAAAAGGGGAAAGCGGCTGAAATCAAAGCATTCTGCAGTGCCTGCAGTCCACCTGAATAAAGCAGTACCGCAGCCATGGATGATTGGATCAGTCCCCAGACGAACTTGACCATCGTTGGCGGTGTCAGTGAACCGTTCGTCGTCTGCATTCCGAGCACGAACGTAGCGGAATCTGCTGATGTAATAAAGAATGTACCGATCAGACACATCGCGATAATCGACATAATCAAACCGAGTGGATAATTGTCGAAGGAGCCGAATAATACCTGCTCTGTCGCTAATTGGGTCAGGTCTGCATCTCCACTTCTCTGCACTTGAATGGCAGAGGAACCGAATGTGGAAAACCAAAGGAATCCGATGGCTGACGGGACGAGCAGGACACCGGAAAGGAATTCCCGAATCGTCCGCCCTTTAGAAACACGGGCGATGAAGATTCCTACAAATGGAGACCAGGCAATCCACCAGGCCCAGTAGAAAACCGTCCAGTCATTGATCCAGGTTCTGCTTTCTTCACTGTTCGGCGCAAGACGGAAACTCATCCCTGGAAGGTTCTGTAAGTATGCACCGATTGTATCTGTGAACATATTCAAAATGAATAAAGTCGGTCCGACAATCAGCATCACAAGCAGGAGCAGACCTGCCAAAATCATATTCGTATTACTTAAGTACTTGATCCCTTTACTTAGCCCTGTATAAGCAGACATCATGAACAGCACCGTAACAATCAGGATAATGGTCAATTGAATTCCAAAAGAATCCTCAATGGAAGTCAGATACGTAAGGCCGCCGTTGATCTGCGCTGCCCCGAACCCAAGTGTCGTTGCCACACCTACAATCGTTGCAAATACAGCGATGACGTCCACCAGTTTCCCCCACGGCCCCTTCATTTTCTCTCCAAAAAGCGGTTCCAGGGTCGAACTGATCAAAGCGGGTGCTCCCCGGCGGAACTTAAAGTAAGCGAGCACAAGCGCGACGATGGCATAAATTCCCCAAGCATGCACACCCCAGTGAAAATAAACGAACCGCATCGCTTCGTTAAGAGCGGCATCAGAACCCGTTTCCGACAAAGGTGCGTCGGAGGCAAAAAAAGTTGTCGGCTCGGCCGCTCCCCAAAAGACGAGTCCGATCCCCATCCCTGCGCTGAAAAGCATTGCAAACCATGTGGGATAACTGTAATCCGGTTTATCTGATGGTTTTCCCAATTTGATTTTCCCGTATGGGCTGATGATCATGTACAGACAGAATAGTACGAAACCTGTGACAATCAATAAATAATACCAGCCGAAATGGACAGAAATGTAGGTTTGAATACTACCTGTGATCTCCCCTAAGTTGCCGGGTGCCACCGCCCCCCAAACGACCGACAATAGTGCGATGGCTAATGTGATCCAAAATACGGATGTAACCTTATTCATCATTCGTCTCCTTTCCGACCTGGTGAGATTCCCGGGTAAGAGGCATCCCCCGGTCATGGAAGTTCTTATAGACGAATACCCATACTTAGAAAATATAAACAGAAAAGCGGACTTTCTTCCTGAGCATAATGACCGTAACGCCCGTCACATTAAAGTTAAAGCCTTTAATAATTTTATCCCGCAGCTATATAACAAACATCAATACAGCAGCCGGATTAACCAATGATGCTGCGGGCGATGATGCATTAATCCTTGTTTCAGCCATTCTTTTTGATGCTCATTCAAGTGAGGATACAGCAACTTGAAATCTGCTTCGTTCTTTTCCGTATCAGAAAATGCTTTATACAAAAGGACAATTTCCGGATTTAAGTAAGGCAGCCCGTTCTCCGAGCGCAGATGCATGGAAGATAGATCATAATGAACAGCTGCGGAGAAACGGAACCTCTCCTTTTCCTGTTCCTGCAGCCACACATTTACTTCCTCCCCTGTAGGATACACGGAGACTTCCACTGGGAGATGTCCCAAGCGGGGACCAATCGCGGAAGAAGCTGCTGTCCTCAGGCTCTATTAAAGCAATATCCACATTATGATGATGACGGGTTTCTTCTCCTATATGAAGATCCACTGCCCAGCCTCCCGCCACCCACCATCTACCAGGAAAGTCCCTCATCCAGTCTCCAATATTTCTACACGGCTCAAACATGCTTTTCCCACTCCTCTCTCTCTATGTTTACCTATCCCGGCCCATCCTAGCCCACTCTTACAAACCTATCCTTGTTTGGTAGAATGAAGAACCATAGAAAGGAGGTGGAACGAAATGCTTACAGGAAAATCCTTAGAATTACGACCTGTTTCAGGGGAAGACTGCTTCGGGAGGAATAAGAAGCATCGTATGAAGAATGCTGATGTTTCCTGCAGGAAAATGTAGGGAAGGCTATATTGAATGACCTATTATCTGATTCATGAAAGGGGAGTATGATGAAAGAACAGTTAAAAAATCCAGTTTTTCTTATTTCAGCAACCGTCGTAGCCATTTTAGTCGTGATCGGGGCCGTCAATCCGACAGGGTTCGGGAACGTCGCCGGCACATTATTCGATTTCACAACCTTGAATTTCGGTTGGTTTTACCTGATTTCCGTATTCGGATTCGTCCTATTTCTTATTATTTTGAGCATAAGCAAGTACGGCAAAATCAAAATCGGTCCTCAAGACTCCAAACCGGAATTCCCATTCTTCACATGGATCGGGATGCTGTTCTCCGCAGGATTCGGGGTAGGAATCGTCTTCTACGGAGTAGCAGAACCGATGAGCCATTTCTTTGAGACCCCTTTCTCTGACCTCGAACCACAAACAGAAGAAGCAGCCAGAGTCGCTATGGGATATTCCTTCTTCCATTGGGGTGTCAGCCAATGGTCGGTGTTCGCCATCGTCGGTCTGATCATCGCCTTCCTTCAGTTCCGGAAGGATAAGAACGGCCTGATTTCTACGGCTCTCGAACCTGTACTCGGCAAATCCAAAGTGGTCAAAAACACGACAGACTCCCTGGCCGTCATCGCTACGGTAATGGGAATTGCCACCTCTCTCGGACTCGGCATCCTGCAGATGAACGGCGGGTTGAATGCCGTATTTGATGTTCCGAACAACACCACAAGCCAATTACTTATCACCGCCGTTCTGCTTATTCTATACTTAACCTCTTCAAGCACAGGATTGAATAAAGGCATCAAATGGTTGAGCAACCTGAACCTCGGTCTGTGTCTTCTTCTCCTGCTGTTTGTCTTTATTGCAGGCCCTACTGTTTTCATCCTGAACAGTTTCACATTGGGACTGGGAGACTATCTGAACAACTTTGTCAGCTACAGCTTGAGGCTTACGCCTTATCAGGGAAACAATGGATGGCTGCAGGACTGGACGATCTTTTACTGGGCTTGGGCCATTGCCTGGTCTCCATTCGTCGGAGCATTCGTTGCAAGGGTTTCCAGGGGACGAACAATCCGGGAATTCGTTTTCGGTGTGCTTGTCGTGCCGCCATTAATCGCCTGCCTATGGATCGCCACTTTCGGTGGTACGGCATTGAACAGTGACCTTAACAGTGGAACATCGATTGCATCTGCTGTTAGTAACGACATCACCGTCGCTTTATTTGAAACATATGAATACCTTCCGTTGACAGGAATCATGTCGATGCTGTCTATCTTATTAATTGCAACATTTCTTATTACATCGGCAGACTCCGCCACTTATATCCTTGCAAGTATGACGACGAACGGAAGCCTGACACCTTCTCTTCCGATTAAAATCGTCTGGGGTGTACTAATGGCGGCTATTGCGGCTGTTCTACTCGTCGCAGGAGGACTGAATGCGCTGCAGACGGCCTCTCTTGTTTCCGCCCTGCCGTTTACCATCATTCTGATCATTTTCGTTTACGCCTTTACGAAAATGATCCGTAGAGAACCTCTACCGGAAAGAAAACGGAAAAAATAAACAAGAAGACGCCTCCTTGTTAAAGGAGGCGTCTTCTTGTTTAACCCATGCCGGGATCGCCCGGATCTTTGTCAGGATGAACGGAGCCCATACCAGGGTCGCCCGGATCTTTCGCATACGTATGACCATCTGAAAACGAAGCACCTGCGGCCGAAAGCAATACAAAAAGGAACAGCAACGTCAGCATTTTTCTCATGAAAAATCTGCCTCCAATTATGATTGTATTCGTTTCAAGAATTCCAAAGGTACACGTGCAAAGAAATGGTCCCCACGTTCGGTAATAAATCGTTTATGTGCAAGATTCAACCGATCTTCATCCCGCTCGGCAAGCCCCATGTAACTCTCTTGAAAAGGAGTCAGCACAGGAAGCGTCCGCAGGAAATCCTTCGCCCGCTTCACATCCCCTTTCACAATACAAAGATGTGCATTCTCCACAGGGTCCGGTGTAGTGACTCCCTCCGTCTTATGATGGAAAGCCGAGATGAACGGAAGCGATCGGTGAAGAACGGAGTCAATGAGAGGTCTTTCGTTGATTCTCTCTGCGATTTCCAGAGCTTTACTGAGCGGCTCGATGGCAGAATTATATCCGTCAAAGAGTAGACATAAGGCCAGGTGATGATACATACGATACTTCCGCTTCGGTGAAAGTTCTGTATTGATCATCTTATAAGCGTACCGGCTGGCGAGAATAGAGTTGTCTGTCTTCCAATAATGCTGGAAAAGGAGCTCCTGGTACCTCTGATTCAAATAATAATACATGAGGGGTTCATCCACGGCTCGAAGCGCAATCTCACAGTCATCTAAATATTTATCCAAGGCTGTGTACATCTTCAAATCATAGTAGGAATAAACGAGGGTGAAGAGGTGAAGACAATGCATGGAAGGGTTCGTAAACCGGATAGCCTTCAGTTGATGAACGCGGTCCATCGTTGATTTTCTTTGGCGGCGATCCATCAAGATACTGTAAAGAAAAGACACATCTTTCCTGATGCACGGCTGATTCATCCAACATGTTAGATCATCGAACAAATCATTCATGTAGAGAAATTCCATCGAGGCGATCTGTTCGGATAACTGATCAGGAGTATGGGCGAAGATGAAATCCCGTGTCTGATTAAGTGCTTCTATTCTGGAATAACGTTTCAAGTTATTCAAATAAATGGTATATAACGAAGAGCTTCGGTTCATTTGCAGACTTGTAAGCGGACTCGGCTCAATCAACTTATAATTCACCATAAGCACCAAGACTCCTCTCTTATGCTTATTTACATTTTATTGAATAAAATTCCACCTGTCCAGTACAAACCAATTGGTATGCCGCTATATTACCTAGAATACACCTAAAGATAACCGCCCCTGAGAAGGTTGCTGCTTCTCGAGAGGCGGACGATCAAGTATTACTGTATCAGTTCGTGCTGCACAATTAAAAAATGATGGAGGTCAGAAACCATACATTCCAGAGTACCAGCCCATATATCAGTACCTTCTCCGTACTGGAACCCGTCTTAAATGTAAATAAAAACTGTACGTACTTTTTAGATATAGGATACCCAAGAGGGATACCCTGTTTTGTTATGTAGTCCCCGAAAAGGTGGGATACAACACCGATCATCAAACCTCCCAGGTAAAACCATGGGATATTCAACGTTTGTTCCAATATGTAACCATATAATGCCAGCAGACTCACGAACAGGATCGAGTGGGTCATTTTCCTATGACCGCGGATCATAATTAGAATGGGCAGCAGAAGCATGACGAAGATCTTCAGCTCATCCCTGTATGTATCCAAGTACTGAGGTGCAAATAAGTAGCAGAGGAAAGCGAGGGTAAACACCGTCATCAATCCTCTCCAGAACTTACTGCCAAGCGTGGATGTCGGTGTATCGATATCTGGTAATAAGGAACCGAATAAAACAAAGACAAAATATAAGATCGTTTGAAATGGTCGCTCGGAAACCAATTCAAAGGAAGGAAGCAGCGTCAAGGCACCCACCCCGAAAGTGAATCCGACGACCTGGTGTCCACGTGCCATCATGATGTTTCGAACCTCTCTCTGTTTAAAAAATAAACCCACATCCAGCTGGATAGTGGGAAGTCAACACTCTTTTTCCGGTAGACCGCTTAATTGAAACTTCGGTCCTTCCATCGTCTGTTTGCCTTCAATCGTTAACGTTTCCGTCAGATGCATGATCCGCCCGTCGATTGCAACGGGGATATCGTTGATCTGATGCAGTTCGTCATCTGCCTGAGGTTCCCCGATCGTCATTCCGATATCAGGTTCCCCGCAGCCGTACCCGGCAAAAAACAGGCGGAGACAACCGGCTTCTTCGTCTTCTAAGATCTGATGCAGTAAGTCTCTTGCTTGATCGGTTATCTTCATGACCTTCATCCCTCCGCCTCTAAAATACCACACTTTTCCGAATCGATAAAATAACAGGATTGCAAACAAAGAAGCACCCGGAAAACGGGTGCTTCTAAAGGTATGACTTATACAGCTCTTGGCTTAAGTTCTACTTCGATGTTACCACGAGTCGCTTTGGAGTATGGGCAGAATTCGTGGGCAGCTTTCGCAAGCTCCTCAGCTTCTTCCTGCGTCACTCCCTTAATATCAACATTAAGTACAACGCCGATTTTGAAGCCGTTGTCCGACTCATCTTTCAACAGACTTACGTCAGCAGTGACCTCTGAATCGATGTCTTTCTTCTGCTTGCTTGCCATTAGGTTCAATGCACCGTCATAGCATGCAGAATATCCGGCAGCAAACAGCTGCTCAGGGTTGGAACCTTTTTCATTTCCTTCACCCGGCTGGACCAGGTTCAAATCGATCAAACCATCATCAGAAATGACATGGCCGTTACGTCCACCTTTAGCTGTTGCGTGTGCTGTAAACATTGCTTTACTCAAAATCACCACTCCTCGACTGATTATTTAAAATCATTCACAATAAACTCATACCTCATAATTCCCTACATTAAACCTTCCTAATCCTCCTATACCTCATATTCTTCCTTCAGCGAATCCGGAGCCATCCTCACCATAAGCTGTAGAACGAACGTCAGGACAGCGAGATCATCGATAAAACCAATGACCAAAAGGAAATCAGGTATTAAATCCCACGGAAAAGCGACATAGCCGAGCAAAAACAGCAAAGAAAGCCATTTTTTCCAGGGGGTCACTTCTGCCGATCGAAAGAAACGGATGAGGAAAGGTATCGATTTTCTTATATGTAGAAGGAACTTGATCCGTCTGAGCATTTTGATCATGATCTTCACTCCTCTACCTCATTATAACGGCACCTAAGCCGCTGTACCAGCGTCCGCTTACGATTGCTTTAACTTACGTGATACTTTACCATGAAATGGACGGGACCGGCACTTCTCTTATTCGATATAGTCGGTCCATCGACCGTTTCTACACAGGCATACATATCAGCACTTGTTATAAAGCCCACTTCATTCATTTTTGCATACGCTATGTTAGGTTCTAGAAAATAAAGGAGAGAACGTTGATGAGGATCTTATTGTTGAATGGAACAATTGTCGGTAAGAAAACGAGAACATTGTTAAATGAAATAGAAGGATATATACAAAACCTTCCGGACACCCACGACACCCAGATCGTCGATTTGGAGAATTATGACCTGCAATTCGTCGATGGGAGGCCTGCGGACGAATATAATGAAGATATGCAGGCGCTTATTCAGGCCGTAGAAAGTGCAGATGCCTATGTAATCGCGACACCCATCTTCCAAGGATCCATTCCTGGAACGTTAAAGAATGTTTTCGATGCAGTATCCCCGCTGGCCATGCGTTATAAGCCCGTTTCGATCGTAGCAAACGGCGGTACACTGCAGCACCATCTGGTCATCGAGAATCAATTGAAACCGATCTTGAATTACTTCCGCTGTATGGTGACACCGAACTATGTCTACACCCACACGAACCACTTCTCCACCCAGGGAGAACTGATCGATGAGGATGTGCGCAACCGTTTAAAAGAAATGACCGTCGTATTTAATAAATACATGCAGATGAGCCGGCATTTAGAGCCGGATAAATAAAAAACCTGACCGTCCCACATAGGGATCCGGTCAGGTTTTTTCATGTTTTGGCAAGGACTTTGCCGACATAATTCTGTGTCTCCCGGAAAGGTGGAATACCGTTGTACTTGTCCACGTTTCCCGGTCCCGCATTGTAAGCGGCCAGCGCAAGCTTCTTATTTCCATCATAGCGGTCCAGCATCTGCTTTAAATATTTCGTTCCACCCATTAAATTATCCTCTGCGTCGAATGGATTCTTGACTCCCAGTGCTCTAGCTGTCGCAGGCATGAGCTGCATGAGTCCCTGCGCACCAGCGTGGCTTGTTGCATCTGCTTTAAAGTTCGACTCTGTATGGACCACCGCACGGACAAGGCGTTCATCTACACCAAATCGTTCGGCAGCTTTCGTAATCAACTGATCGATGGAACTCGGTGCCGTGCTTTCCTGCACTACCTCTTTCTCTACCGGTTCCGGCTGTGGAGAAGGAAGAGAAGAGAAGGACAGCGGGACAGTGTTGTACGTATTGGAACCAACGGATAACATCGGAGCCTCTCCGCCTTCATCATCCTGACTGCCGAACGGAGAAGACATAGCCGCTTGGAGCAGGCTTTGGAACGTCGGCCCCTGCATCAAGCCGGACGTTTGATTTATACCGCCGCTCATCATTGACATTGCCTGCAGCTGAATCAAGTACTGATAATTACGGATATCCACCTTTTCATTCCTCCAACCTTTTATTATCTATTATTTTACATCAATCCCAATGAGTCGACAATCTGCCATTTGATTGTAGTGAAAAAAGTCGAAAAAACACACACTTTTCCAGAACAAGTAAAAACTTGTGAAAATACTTCGACAAAAGCCCAAACCATTAGCACCTTCCATCTTTACTTTTCCCAAAGCGGATGACAGTCGGAAAATGTTACAATATAGTTAACAAAAGAGATCCTCGTTATTCACCGTGCCGGGCGTGTTCTGGTTGTCCACGTTCTGCACATTTGTCTGATGAAGGACCGAATCCTTCATCATCGGTATAGGTACTCTCTTTTGTCTCTTACGTCGAATCACCCTACTATTTTTCCCCGCCAGGAAAAATAGCCTGTAGATTTCATGGTCTGCTTCCCTCAATGAAAAGTACGTGCCATCCCCCTTTCCACTATGGAAAGGGGTTTTTCTTTATGCCGGTGGACAAGCTGTCGAATTTTATGGAGAAAAGATAAATAATGGTTCTCCCTCCTGCATATATTGGTGAGGAGAGGAGGTGAAAGACATGGTGGATTTGAAAGCTGATGGTCGTGTATTCCTTTATTTATCTGTACTGATCGCCGGGTATGCTTTGTTCAGCATCGGTGACACAGCCGGTAATTTCTTCGATCAATTCCTTTACTATGCCGGGTACATTGCAATGATTCTATTTTCTTTCGCACTTATTATCCTTGGCTTATCAAGACTGTTCCGACAGTTTAGGTAATTGACAGAAGAAGCATCCGTTCTCGTCCTCCTGTGAAGTCAATGTCCGCTTCCATTCAAAAAGACTGCCGAGCACTTCCTCGACAGTCTTTTTTTAGTCTATGGTCTGAAATTAACCCTGTCCTTTTTATTCCGAAGGTAGATTTTTAAAGAAAGGTATAAAAAAATAAAAGACGTCCTCCACGTGGGGGACGTCTTTTTATTTACGCTTTTACCTTTTTCAGCTCCTGTAGAACTTCTGAAGGCTCTGCACGGTCCTTATAGTCAGATTTAGTATATTCATAAACGATCGAACCATCTGTATCAATGATGTAAGTCGCGGAAACTGGAAGCGTCCAGGAATCGTCTCCGTTATGTTTGTCCACGTTCAACCCTTTGTCCTTATATACTTCAACGAGATAGTCCGGAAGCTTGTAAACGAGATTGAACTGCCGGGCTGCTTTGTTTCCAACATCACTCAATACATGGTACTGCAGGTCATTTTTCTCCTGGGTCGTCATGGACTGGTCCGGAGTCTGCGGGCTGATGGCAATTAGCTGAGCCCCCTCCTTATGGATGTCATCCAGGATCTCCTGATACGCACGCAATTCCATATTACAGTAAGGGCACCACCCGCCACGATAGAAGGTCACGATGACAGGACCAAACTTAAGCTGTTCGGAAAGCTGAACCTGACCGCCTTTAGCATCTGGAAGGGTGAAGTCCGGTGCTTTTTCTCCTTCAGAAAGACCGTTACCTTCTTCAGAATTTTCCAATTCATCAATGGCGTTCCTCATCTTGTCCTGTACTTCCTTAGAAGTATTTTGTTTAAAATTCTCGATATATTGGTCAAACTGGCTGCGCATATCAGTTGTCATTCGAAAAACTCCTTTTGGATCATTTTCGATTTTCATTTTACTTGGAATCTTTCTAAACATAAAATGATACGTCTTCATACAATCAGCATAAACTTCCAGCAAAAAAGGCCATATCCTATCCACATCCATAGCAGCAGTCATCGATGTGCCTGGGATGGCTTCTCTCCTAACAAGAGGATGCGGGCAGGCTTCAACAAACCGAACGAGACGTATACGCACGGTCTCCCGAGCCTCCGCCCGGCAGTCGTTTTCTTCCTTACTTTATTCCTTCGGCTTAAAAAGGGAACGCATCCACCCTTTCCAACCTCGCTGGACACTTTTTTCTTCCACGCCAGTTACGGAAGGATTAACCGTTACATCCTCCAATTCCACAGGATAATCAACGGTCAGGACAAGTCCTGTATCCGTATCCGCTTCCTGGTTGGAAACCATGGTATGATGGATGCTCTCCTCTTCAGCAATGTCCATGTATGGACTGAGAAAGCGATAACTCACTTCCCCGTTCAACAACAGAGTCGCATCCTTATATTGCTTCATCCGGGATGAAAGCTCCTTCTTTGCCGTTCCCTGCATAACCTGTCCTTTCGTAAGAACAAGAATCACTCGTTCACGGATGGTTCCTAAGTACTGCTTCCGTTCGGAAGGTTTGGTTTCCGGCGTCCCGTATATCCCTTCCTGCAAATAATCATCGACGTTACGTTTCTTCATACGTGCACCTCATTCTCCTGCTGTATCTGTCGCCGTCCTGTTCCATCAAGGAACAAGGACGTCAATGTGGGAAGGAAGAATCGCCAGTTCCACCGGCAGACCCGCCCCCTCTTCTCCGTCTACGTTTGTGACAAGCTCCGCCTCGGAAGTCAGCCTTACTTTTTCTGCTGTAAAGTAATGGACACCTTCCACACTCTTCAAGTTGCCCCTCATGATTGCCGTTAGTATCGAACCTAGACGAATCATGCTCACTTTCGGAACGACATAACAATGAATGACACCGTCATTCACTTCCGCCTCCGGTGCCATTTTCTCGAATCCGCCTGTCGAGTTGGTCAATGCAGCGAGAAAAAGAAGCGCCTCCCCTTCCCAGGCCTTATTGTCGTAATCGATCCTGAGCGGGTAGCTTGAGTTGGCGGTGAGTGTTTTCACACCCTCAACAATATAGGCGAAAGGACCGAATTTTGTCTTCAAATCAGGGGAGACGTCATAGACGGCCTCTGCAATGGCTCCCGCCGCGACAATGTTGACAAAATAGTCCTCATTGAACTTCCCGATATCGACCTGTTTGGTTCGATCCGAACGGAGCACTTCAATCGCTTCCTCGATATGAAGGGGTATATCAAGCGCTCTGGCGAAATCATTCACCGTCCCGAGTGGTATGATGCCAAGCAAGGGCCGATGATCTTGGTCAACCATTCCATTGATGGTTTCATGCAGGGTACCGTCTCCTCCCATCGAAACGACCAGACGGAATTCGTCTTTACAAGCGTCCTGACAATACTTGGTGGCATCCAATTCTTTCTCTGTCTGCACAACCTTCGTTTGATATCCTTTCTCTTCCAAAATCTCCTCGATCCGTTTCACATGATCCAACGCTTCTTCTTTCCCAGATGAAGGGTTCACTATAATCATCGCTTTATCCATACCTGTATTCCTCCTCCGCTTGCCTCTGCTCTCTTCTTTCCTTTTCACAGAGGAGAAGAAACGCATTCTAACGTGAATTTTTCTGGAACGAATAGGTTGTCTGCACCGGGCAAAAACCGACGGCCCTTAGAAACCCGTCCAGGCTGCGTTGCAGATCGAATGGTGGCGACACCCGCACATCGCTGACATTTTGCTCGTCCATCCAAGCCAATACTGCCCGGCAGAGGTGGGAACCGATACCTTCCCGCCGATAAAATTCGTCCACATATATTTCTTGAATTGTACCTTGATTATTGTCATCCATTCTTCCAAGCGCATACCCTGTCATCCGTCCCTGAACTTCAGCGACGTACAGTTTCTGTTTCGGATCTTCAGAGAGGAAAACGTCGGCAGCCCAGAATTTCCTTTCTCTAAGCTGCTCCGCTCTCGCTTCCTTGGTTGTCTCCCTCTCTTTCATCACATGAAGAAAATCGATGCTGTATCTTGTAAAATGCATCAAGTCGCGCTCCAAAGGCTCACGGACTTCCATGTATTGCTTCCTCCTTCACTCTTTCCAAACTACATGATACTCTGGTGTACTTTTTATCACATCGTATGCAAACGAGCAAACAGGATCTACCTTCTTCTTCTCTTTTCTTGCATAGTTGACGACGTGATCAACCAGATCTTTTCCGAGTCCCTGCTCTCGCTGGGCTGGTGTCACTTCTGTACTTGTGATGGTGATCACATTGTCATCCTCTTCAAAAAACAACTGGGCATCAGGGCTGTCCACACCACCGATATAAAATTCTCCTTTGGATTCATGTATTATTCTGTCCATTGTTATCACTCCTTTTATAAGAGCATACCCATTTTCCACCTGCGAAAAAACACCTGCCGGAATGATCCAGCAGGTGTTTATCCTTATGCCGTCGGTTTCAGTTCTTCCTCCAGCGGAATATTACGATTCAATCCTTTCCTTGCGGCGATAAAGAATGCTGCTACAATCGCTACCGTAATGACGGCGGACAGGATATAGGAAATATTGATAGAAAGCCCGAAGCCGATCGGTGCATTAAGAATGTACGTAAAGGTAGCCATTGTCATAAATGTTGCCGGGATAGCTGCAATGAAATAGTTCTTCCTGGCAAGGAATAAATACATTGCTCCAACCCATAAGGCAATGACGGCCGTCGATTGGTTAGCCCAGGAGAAGTATCTCCAAAGCAGAGTGAAATCGACGCGGGTCAATACGAAGGAGATAACGAACAGCGGCAGGGCGATCCACAACCGGCTCATAATCTTCTTCTGGGAAATATTCAGGTAATCAGCAATGATCATTCGGGCACTCCGGAAAGCAGTATCTCCGGAAGTGATCGGGAGAATGATGACACCAAGGACGGCAAGCGTTCCGCCGACTGCTCCAAGCATAGCGATCGACACTTCGCTTACCACCGCAGCAGGTCCACCGGAAGCAAGCACTTCATTCAGACCGGCAGAGCCGTTGAACAAGCTCATGGCTGCAGCGGCCCAGATCATGGCGATAATTCCTTCTGCAATCATCATGCCGTAGAAGATGCGGCGCCCTTGCTTCTCCTGCTGAGTCGTACGGGAAATGATCGGCGTCTGAGTAGCATGGAAGCCGGAAAGAGCTCCGCAGGAAATAGTAAGAAACAACAGCGGGAAGATCGGCGCATTATCCGGGTGCATATTCGTAAGGCTGAGCTCAGGAATTGGTGCTCCTGTCACAATCAACGAGATGCCGACACCAAGAGCACTGACAACAAGAAGGGCGCCGAAGATCGGATAGAACCGCCCGATGATTTTATCGATCGGAAGCATCGTCGCCAACAGATAGTAAACGAAAATAGCTGCTAGAATTACAGGTAGAGACAACCAGCTGCTCGTCATATTGTGCAGAAGATCTGCAGGGGCGGTGACGAAGACCGTTCCCACAAGGACCAGCAAAAGAATAGCAAAGGCATTCACCACATGCTTCATCACTTTACCAAGGAATTTACCGGCAAGCTCAGGAAGGTGCGCACCACGGTTACGGATCGAAATCATACCTGTCAAATAATCATGGACGGCACCGGCAAAGATACAGCCGAACACAATCCATAGAAACGCAACAGGACCGTATAAAGCACCAAGGATCGGACCGAAGATGGGACCGACACCGGCGATATTCAGTAATTGAATCAAGGAATTTCTCTTCTCTCCCATCGGCAGATAATCGACCCCGTCGCCGTGGGAATAAGCAGGCGTCTGACGTTTTTCATTGACACCGAAAACTTTCTCTACGTACTTACCATATGTGAAGTAACCGACAATTAAAATAGCAATACTGACCAGAAACGTAATCATGGATTTTCCTCCCCATCATTGTAATCGCTTACAAATAATGTACCAGGATAACGCTTTCATGAGTCGTTTCCAGCTTAAGATGTCGAATAGGCGGCCCAACACGTCAAATACCCGTACTGAAAAACAGCACGGGTACTCCTATAGCTCTAATTGTTTACGCAAGCCTTTCACATAGTTTCTGCTGACAGACAGACGCTCCTCGGTTCCTTTCAATTCGAGCTGATACGCTCCGTTGAACCATGGAGTCAACCGATCGATATAGTCCAAGTTAACAAGATAGCTTTTGTGAATCCGATAAAAGGAATAAGACCGCAGCCGCTCTTCGATTTCCTTCAAAGGAGCCTTCGTCTCGTAGGTGCCGTTTCTTCCTGCAATCTTGGTCACCCGCCCATCGCGGTACACATACATGATATCTCCGGGGTCGATGTAATCAATACGCTCCTCCCCCTCGACAGCAAGCCTTGACGGGCCGGTTTGAGACAAAGTTTCCGTTTCCGGCTGCATCAGCCGGATCACCCGTTCCACCGTCTCGTTCAGGCGCTCTTCCTCAAACGGCTTCAATAGATAGTCCACCGCCTGGTGACGGAACGCTTCGACAGCAAAATCGGGATATGCCGTTGCAAACACAATAATGGGCTGTTTCTTTAATTCCTGAACAGCTTTCGCTACTTCCATGCCGTCCATCTTCGGCATCTCCACATCCAGGAATAATACGTCCGGTTGAAGCTGGAGCGTCTTCATCACCGCTTCTTCTCCGGACCCTGCTTCTCCTACCACTTCGAGCTCTGGGTATTGATTCAGAAGAAAGTTCAATTCTTCTCTGCTGAAACGTTCATCATCAACGATCACTACACGTATTTTCTCCATCATCGTGTAATCTCCTGCCTTTCCACGGGCAATAAAAACGTAATTTCCGTACCCGCTCCATGCTCACTTTTAATCGAAAGTGTGGATCCTTTTCCATGCATGTGCTCCAACCGTCTGTTCACGTTATAAATACCAAAGCCGGTACCATTATGTGAATCGACGTAATCTGTTCCGAGCGTTTCCAAGCGTTCGGGATCGATCCCTGTGCCATTATCTTCTATGGAGACACGGACGCCGTCCTCCTCTGCTTTGACAGAAATCCGGATAACCGCTTCTCCATCCTGATCTTTAATTCCATGCTTCATACAGTTCTCCACTAAGGGTTGAAGCGTCAATGGGGCTATCCTTGCTGTCAAAGCAGCTTCATCTACGTCGTAATAGACGTGGAGCCGATCCACAAATCGTGTCTCTTCGATCAACAGGTATGCCTTCACATGCTTCAATTCTTCTTCTAAGGTAATCCAGGTTTTCCGTGTCGCATTGAGGTTCTGGCGGAAGAACTTAGAGAGCGCTATTAACAAGGAGCGGGCACGATCCGGCTCTGTTCTCGTCAAGGATACGATTACGTTTAAGGAATTGAACAGAAAATGCGGATTCACCTGCGCCTGGAGAGCTTTCACTTCCGCTTCTCTAGCAAGTTCCTGCGCTCTTTCCGCATCGGCAAGTTCCAGTTGTTGGCTGAGGAGGGCACTCAACCCTTGAATCAACTCAATCAGTACATTGGATATATCCTTTTCTGAACGCACATAGAATTTCAACGTTCCCACTACTTCCTGCCGCTTCATCAGCGGAGCGATGACTGCCGCTCCTAATGGGCATCTTGCCGTTTGACAATGAATCTCTTCGTGACCTGCTATCGCCATCTTTCCGTCTCTGATGACCTGCTTCGTCGCATCTGTCTGAATCGGAACTCCGGACTTATGATGATCATCAGCAAGACCTACATGGGCAAGGATATCATTCTTATCCGTCATGGAAATTGCGCTGACATCCACTTCTTCATAAATGATACGGCAGGCCTGTCCTGCCGACTGGGCAGACAATCCTTTTCTTAAATGAGAAACGGTGGACTCCGCCAGCTTTAATGCTTTCTGAGCTTGAAGAGCTCCTACTTTCTCTTCTTCATGAAGCACATTCCGTATGATTAACAGGAACAATGCAGCCCCGACACCGTTCGCGGCAATCATGGGTAAGCCGATTTCCTGAACAAGCCCCCACGCTCTTGAAAAAGGGGACGCAGTAAGGAGAATGATGCCCATCTGCACCGTCTCCGCCAATGCACCGACGAGCAGGGCCGTTGTCAGCTTTAATGGTCTGTCTTTCTTATGGAACAAGCCGGCAAGGAGCCCGGCCACGACAGCAGAGATTCCGCAGGCAAGACCGGTGAAACCACCCAGAGAAAACCGATGCAGCCCCGCGATTACGCCTGCGCCGATTCCAATCCGGTACCCTCCGAATAATCCGGCAGCCACAATTCCGATGACTCTGGAATTAGCAAGCGCTTCCGATTCTCCTAAATTAAAGGCCCACCTTCCGAAATCCAATGAATCCGTATTGTAGGTAATCCCTGTATAGGTGCCGATGATACCGAACACCCCGAAAAAGACGACAGCCATGAACTGCTGTCCGGAATCCAAGGTCTTTTTATCTATCAGTTCCCGAAAAAAACGGAACCTCGTTATGATGAAAGCGACGGTCACGATGATACCGAGTCGCTCCAACATGGGAAGGAACAGTTCAAACATCGCTCGCCTTCCTCTCTGTACTTTTTTCACTTATTGTACCATGTTTGAAAACGGTTCATGTAAAGGAGCAAAACGAGATATATTCAGAAAATACAGGCAATCCCCCGCTTTCTTTGGTACACTTTTGGAAATGAGGTGATCCTAATGATGAAGAAAATAGCTATTATTCAAATGAACATTGTACTTGGCAACCCGGAGGCAAACCGGAAAGCGGCAGCTGTAAAAATCAAAGAGGCAGCTGAAAACGGGAGCTCTGTAATTGTGTTACCTGAACTATGGACGACGGGTTACGATCTATCCCGTTTCGATGAACTTGCAGAAACGATGAGTGGACCAACACATTTGTTAATGAAAGAAATGGCATGTGATTATGAAGTGACCATTATGGGATCGGTTGCCGAACGGGAAGATGACGTCTTTTACAACACATTTGTCGCGTATGACCCCTCGGGTGAGCGGATCCTGTCCTATCGAAAAGCCCACCTGTTCCGACTGATGGACGAAGAAAAGTTCCTGGAATCAGGGAACGAGAAAGGCTTGTTCCATTTGGAGGGCGCTCCGCTGGCCGCCGTTATCTGTTACGATATCCGCTTTCCGGAATGGCTGCGTTCCCATATGATTCATGGAGCCAAAGCACTGTTCGTCACTGCCGAATGGCCGAAGCCGCGCGTGGATCATTGGCGAAATCTTCTGATCAGCAGAGCGATTGAAAACCAGTGCTTCGTGATCGCCTGCAACCGTGTCGGCTCTGATGAAGCCAACACATTCGGCGGCCATTCCGTCATCATCGACCCATGGGGGAAAGTACTTGCCGAAGCTGGGTCCGAAGAAGAAATCCTATACGCAGAAGTAAATTGGGAAGCTGTAGAGGATATCCGAAAACAAATTCCTATTTTCCAGGACCGACGCCCGGATTTATATGAATAAAAAAGAACCTTGCATCGATTACTCCGGTGCAAGGTTCTTCTTATAAGCAGGTTCCTGATAAAAATAGTTCGGTGTTTCGATCCGGTTCTCATAACTGGAATGAAAAATGTGCGTCGAAGCAGGAGAAACCGGCGGAATCAGCCAAGACCAATCGCCGGTGACTTCACGGCCGCATTGGTGCTCTTTGTTCTCAAAGAGCTGGAATTGTTGAGCTGCCGTATGGTGATCAACCACGCTTACCTTATCTTCTTTGTAAGAATGGAGGACTGCCTGATTAAGCTCAATCAAGGCCCGATCCTTCCATAGCGTTCTATTCCTTTTCGTATCGAGCCCCATCGCTTCTGCAACAACAGGAAGCAGATTATAGCGGAATTCGTCTGCCAAGTTTCTGGCACCAATTTCTGTTTCCATGTACCATCCGTTAAACGGCGCCGCTGTATAATGGATGCCGCCTATTTCCAAGCGCATATCGGAAATCACAGGCACAGCATGCCAACGAAGACCAAGGTCTTCGAACCACTCCAACTCCGGGTGACGAAGAGACACTTCCAATATGCTTTCCTGTGGAATATCAAACATCTCAGGTTCCTGATCACCGATTTGAACGAGAAGAGGCAGGACATCGAACGCCCTCCCTGAACCGGACCAGCCCCGCGCCATACACTCTTTCGTTATATCGATGGAAGCAGGATCCCCGACAATACCGCTTTCCTCTTCATAACCGGCGTATCGGATCAGCTGGTGATTCCATATTCGTACGGCTCCCTCTTCTTGTTCCGGTCGAAATATAGTGATGGTGGAGCGGATTCTTCCGTTATTCGTAGCATAATCCAGATGATCAATAAGAGCATGGAAGATATCCTCTTCTGTATTCAGGTGACGACGGTCAAACACCTTCAAACTGTTCCAGAATAACCGGCCGATACACCGGTTGCTGTTTCTCCAAGCGGCTTTCGCACCGTACTCCAGCTCTTCAAAAGTGTGGGTATAGGTCCCTGTCAGGCTGATCTCCTGTTTTATCTGCTCAAGCCTCTCCTCCGAACCGGTCGCCCCTTGTTCATGGTAGTATTGGCGGATGAACGATTCCGCTTTTTCATATAGATCTATATTCACAGCTTGAATCCTCCTGTACGTTCCTTACTGCTTTTATCCTACCATAAATGGTGGAACCTCTAGTAAGAAACGCTTATTCAGCTCGACGGGAAGCCTGTTGTATCGGATCCCATACGCTGTTGAACGGAGGAGCATACGATAAATCCAGGTCCTGAAGATCATCCACTGTCATGTCATGATAGAGAGCGGTTGCAAGGACATCCACCCTTTTATCCACACCCCTTCCTCCGATGATCTGCCCGCCGAGCAGACGCCGGGAAGACTGGTGATAGACGAGCTTTACCGTCATCGGATCATCCTTGGAATAATAGCCGGCTGCATGGGTGGAATCGATGGTGACCGACAAATGAGGAATCTTCTCCCTCTCTGCTTCTTTAGCACTTAAACCTGTTCGTCCAAGGGACAAGTGGAAGAATTTCAGAATAGAGGTCCCGACAATTCCGTGAAACGACTTGTGCTGGTCAACCATATTCAACCCGGCAATCTGCCCCTGTTTGTTCGCATGCGTACCAAGGGGTATATAATCAAGCTTCTGTTTGACCCGGTGGTACTGCATAGCGCAGTCACCAGCAGCATAGATGTCGAGAATACTTGTCTCCATAAAGGCATTGACCGAAACAGCATCCTTCAGACCCTTGAAGATGCCTGTTCCCTCAAGAAAAGAAGTATTAGGCGTCACACCGACTGCTACGATGACAAGGTCCGTGTCATACTCCCCTTGATCTGTACAAACGGTACGAACCCGCCCTTCCCCGCGGAAGGCTTCTACCGACTCATTAAGATGCAGATCCACTCCGTGCTTTTCCGCTTCCTCATGGATGGAGGAGGCCATTTCCTCATCAAACATTTCACCGAGCTGGGACCCCCGCTGAATCAGGCGGACTTCCTTACCGATCGTTACGAAACTTTCCGCCAACTCAAGTCCGATATAACCGCCCCCAATGATTGTCACTCGTTTCGTATCGGGAGTCATGTCTTTCCTAATGGCCTCCACATCCGGGATCGTCTTCAAGGTGTAAATGCCGGGAAGATCCTTTCCCTCCCATGGCGGCAGAACAGGAGAAGCACCGGAAGCAATTAATAGCCTGTCGTACTTTTCTTCAAAGGCTTCCCCGGTTCTGTCGTCGGTTCCATGGACGACCTTTCGATCACAATCCACCTTCTCGACCAAGTGGTTCGTCCGCACGTCGATTCCGTATTTAGACCGAAACGTCTCCGGGTCACGTGCGATTAAGTCTTCCGCATCGTCCACGTCTCCACTCAGTACATAAGGCAGGCCGCACTGACCGTAGGACGTTATTTCTCCTCTCTCAAACACGATGATTTCATGACCTTCACTATTGCGTACTATCTGCATCGCTGCACTCATCCCCGCAGCATCTCCTCCGATGATCAGTAACTTCATCTGCTTTCACCTCATCCTTATCTGCTTTCCTATTCTTTGCACCTATTGTTCCCACACGCGTCATCATCATGTTACACTATCTTTAATGTTTTTTTGTTCGACTTTTCCAACAACTAACCGAGGTGATACCTATGAAACAATTCCCGCAATCCAAAGCGTTAAAGCGTCTTCCTGACCAATTCTTCGCTACACTGATCGATAAACTGGCCGCATTTGAGAAAGAAGCGACCATGGAGGTCCTTAACTTGGGACAGGGAAACCCAGACCAGCCGACCCCGAATCATATCGTAGAATCGCTCCAGCAAGCTTCTGAAAATCCGGAATATCACAAATATCCACCCTTCCACGGTTTCGATTTCCTGAAAAACGCCGTCTCCGAGTACTATCAGCGGGAGTACGGGGTCGATATCGATCCAAAGACAGAGGTAGCCATCCTCCCTGCCAGTAAAACCGGCCTGGTGGAATTATGCCAATGTTTACTTGATCCGGGTGATATCGCGCTGGTTCCAGATCCCGGGTACCCGGATTATTGGTCTGGAATTGAAATGGTCGGCGCGGAAATGAAGTCCATGCCCCTTCTGGAAGAGAACGATTTTCTCCCGGATTACGACCAGATCGATGAAGAGAGCTTCCAAAAAGCGAAAATGATGTTCCTCAATTACCCTAATAACCCGACCGGTGCGATCGCCGATCGTGAATTTTTCGAACGGACCATTGCGGAAGCCGAGAAAAACGATGTCTGTGTCATCCACGACTTCGCCTACGGGGCGATTGGATTCGACGGAAAGAAACCTCTCAGCTTCATGGAAGTCGATGGTGCCAAGAACGTCGGAGTCGAAGTATATACCATGTCCAAAACCTATAACATGGCCGGGTGGCGTGTCGGGTTCGCTGTAGGCAATCCAAGTGTCATCGAAGCGCTTGAGCTTATTCAGGATCACTACTTCTGCAGCTTATTCGGTGCCTTACAGGAAGCATCCGCCACCGCTCTACTCAGCTCCCAGGCGTGCGTCCATGAACTGAGAGATACGTATGAAGAGCGACGTGACCTCCTCGTTACCGGTTTAAAAGAAGCTGGATACAACGTCATGCCGTGCAAAGGGTCCTTCTTCGTATGGCTCAAAGTCCCGGAAGGATACGACTCCCAATCTTTTGCAGATGCCCTTTTACAAAAAGTCGGGTTGTTCGTAGCTCCCGGAGTCGGATTCGGTACTCACGGGGAAGGATACGTACGGATCGGACTCAACAATTCCGAAGAGAAGCTTCAGGAATCTGTCCGCCGATTCGAGGAATTCCTTTCCTACACGGAAGCATAAAAAAAGACGAGCGCTTATATGGAGCGCTCGTCTTTTTATTGTCGCTGCAGCGGCATCGAGCAGCATCGGAAAGACCCGCCGGATTTAATGATCTCTGAAAAATCGACCGGGACGACTTCAAAGCCTTCCGACTGCAGGACCCCGTTCAACCGATCGTTTTGAGGAAGACTGATTACTCGTCCTTCTCCGATGGAAAGCACATTCGGTCCCATATAAAACTGCTCTTTCTTTGTAACAGGTATCAGTCGAAAGCGTGACTTGATCTTCTCCAGTCCTTCTTTCGTGAATGCGGGAGGATAAATGATCGCTGTCTCAGGGCTTATGATATTAAAAACACAGTCCAGATGAAGGATGTCTTCCTGCAGGCAGAGCGGCTCCATGCGATAATCCGGAAGGCGGGCGGCCAGTTCACTTGCCCCTTCTTCGCTCGTCCTCCCGCTTATCCCCACCCAGATCGTATCCTCGTCGATGATGACGTCTCCGCCTTCAATAGAGGACGACAACGGCCTTTCTGCAGGGATACCTTCTTGTGTCAGCCACTTCGATAACGCTTCGGTTTCGCCTCTTCTTACGGCCTGTTTCATGGAGGCGATGAAAAGCCGGTCGTGAATGGTAAAGGCAATATCTCTTGTAAACACCTGCTCATTCAGCCGGTGTTCTGCTGGTATTTCCAACACTTCTACACCGAATTCCTGCAGGACACGGACAAAGGCTTCATGCTGCTTTAAAGCAATGCTGGTATCGATACCAACGTCGCCATAGTGCTTCTGCGTTTCGTTAATGACCTCTCCAATTTTCATATAAGCCGGTTTGCAAACAAGTACTTTCTTAAGTGTCGCATATTCCGTCCTGCAACCCACTTTTTCACTTTCCGTCACACCTTCCATCTTGCCCACCCTCCAATTTCTACTTATGCTCAACCATTCCCTTATCTTTCTTACGTTAACCAATTATTCGACAAAACATGTTTGAAATCCTTTGAGGAACGTTGCCCAACCCTTTTTCATAACTTGTGGAGGAAGCGATGATTCTTTCGCTGGAACAATCCTTGAAGGAGGGGACGGACATGAATCATTTCAAGAATGACCTGCAGAACTTGAACGTCGGGGAATACCGTGCTCAACCATTAACACCAAACGATCAGGCAAATGTGTACGGCAACGACGCCCGCTTGTGTGTATTCGGTTGTTTCGGATGCTTTAACTGCTTCCGATGTGCTGGTTGTGGTGGTTGTGGCGGATGCGGAGGTTGTGCCGGTTGTGCAAGATGCGGCGGGTGCGGTGGATGCGCCCGTTGTGGCGGATGCGCAAGATGCGGCCGTTAAGGAGATGAGATTGATCGACCCCTGCTGTGTTCGGTGCAGGGGTTTTTTCTATTCATAAGAGACAAACAGCTCTACATAGAATCAAAATGGAGTATGGTTTACGGACGAGGAGGAGGAGAATGACTCAATTAGCACCGTCGATGCGGCCGAAACTGAAAAAAGGGACCTTTTATATGCCGGAATCCAAAGACATTATGTATTTCCGTAACAATAATGGATCGTTTCGTATGGAAGGGGGAAGCATCACGACCTGGATCGATAAACTGGTTCCCATGTACACGGGGGAACACACCCTGAAGAGCCTGATGGAAGGTCTTCCTGAGGCGTATGCACAGCGAATCCACGACATCACCTCCACCCTTTTCCACAATGGGTTTCTACGGGACACGGCATCGGACAAATCTCACCATCTGCCTGTTCACGCAGCAAAAAAATTCGGCTCACAGCTGGAGTATTTGGAGACTCGTGCAGATTCCCCGGGATGGCACATGGAACAATGGCGAAGGAAGCGCGTACTTATCCTTGCAGAGGGGCGCAAAGCCACTACCCTTACTACCGCCCTGCTGCAATCCGGATTGACGTCCATCCATGTCCATATGACCGAAAAGAATCAGAAAGAGTTCTCGAAAATGAAAGAGCTCGGAACCAGGGAAGCAGCTAACGATCCGGACATAAACCTGCAGATTTCCTTCTCTAAAACGGTCAGCTGGAAAAAGTTCATCCATGACGTTGATGCCGTTTTGTTTGCCGGTGCAGCCCAAGAGCGCGAAAAATGCGAATCCATCTATAAGTTCTGTTGTGAACATGAAACTCCATTCTTTGCCTTGATTGATTTAGGAAGGAAAGCGATGGCCGGACCCGTCATCCACTCTGAAGACGGAGGATGGACATCGATTTGGAAACACCTCCCGGCGGATTGGGTCAGCGACAATGCCCCACCGTTCTCTGGTGTGACGGATGGACTCCTTGCCCATTCCCTGGTCTTTGAATGGTTCAAGCATGAAGCAGGCATTAACGAGCCTTATCATTCGAACTATTTCTATATCCTTGATAAAGAAACGCTGGAAGGTGACTGGCACTCCTGTAAGCCGCTCCCCCGTATGATGCACTCGGAAATCATGAGGAAAACGCCGACCACCAGGACAGAAACGAAAGATCTGCTTCTTTATTTTCAATCCTTAGCAGAATCCCCTCTTGGGATCTTTCATTATTGGGAGGAAGGGGACGCAGAGCAGCTTCCTTTATCGCGCTGTACCATTCAGGTGAAAAGTGCCGGCAGCGATTTCCCCGCCCTTCTTCCAGCGGTGAATGTCGCAGCCTTAACCCATGAAGAGGCAAGGTGTGAGGCGGGGCTTGCAGGAATTGAACGGTATCTCCACTCCATGCAGTCTCAAGGAGAGCAGATGTCGATCGGAGCGGGCGGCTCGATACACGAAGCATCCCTGCGCGCTGCGCATTACTGGCTTCAGAAGCAGACGTTCCGTAAACGAGGAGAATACTTGGTTTTCGACGATGTAAGCGATCCGGAATGTCGTTACTACTTGAGAGCTTTACAAATGGTCCGTCCGGAAATGGAATGGATATTGAGTGAAAGCGAAGCCGGTTTTCCTGTCATTTGGCAGAAATCCAAAAGAGGTGCCTGGCATGGGTGCAGCGGCGCAAACCTGACACTGGCCATACGGGAAGCGGGCAAACTCGCCTTGTGCGAAGACATACGTCCCCCTAAAGGTACTTACGAACAAATAACCGCTGCATCAACTATTTCCGTAAATATTCCGTCTATCCATGAAGAGAAAGTTTTATTTGATCAAGTAAACCAAAGGTTGGAGAAGAACGGAAAAAAACTGGAATTCGTAGAAGTCCATGCTTCTCCGTTTACCGAAGACGGAGTCGTAGCCGTCTGCGGCGTTGTAGAGAAGGAGGAGAAGACATGACTCCATCGGTTACCCTTATTGGAAATGGAAGGTTGGCGGGGTGTATTCAGGAAGAATGGAACCTTCCGAATGATCTTCTGTATATGTCTTCCTGGCAGGAGAATTGGACACAGGAAACAGACTTATTGATTCTTGCGGATGACCACTGGAATCCAAGACTGCATCTTCAGGCAGAGAAAGCCGCAAGAGAAAACCACATTCCATGGGTGCGTTCCTTTTTTTCCTTCGGAGAAGGTATAATCGGTCCATTCGTTCAGCCGGAGAGAAAAGGATGCTCTCAATGTGCCGATTACCGCCGGCGTATGGCTTCTAATCATCGAAGAGACCTCTCTTCTATACAGCATTTTCTTGTTGAAACGGGAAGAACTACCGAAGAATGCCCGGATCCGTTCCGTATCAGGAGCATGGCCATTATGCTGATAGAAGAGGTTAGAGCATGGGCGGAAGACAGACCGTTACGCACCACAGACCATATTGCCTTGTTTTCCACCCAAACAATGAAGCGTTCTTTGCATTATGTTCTTCCGGATTCGAATTGCTTCGTCTGCGGCACGGTTCCGGTTGACGACAGGGAGACTGCAAAAATCGATATACAATCAAACAGAAAAATATCGAGCACCACCTTTCGGACGAAGACGATGGAAGAACTCAGCCGATCCCTTTCAAATGATTACCTGGATACTCAGACCGGCTTACTTAACAGTAGAATGATAGAGCTTGACACACCGTTTTCCGATGTCATCGTCAACCTGCCTCTTCCACACGCAGATGAAGGGTCGGCAGGCAGAACCAATTCCTTTCAAACGAGTGAGAATACAGCGATTCTTGAGGGACTGGAACGATTCTGCGGAACAGATCCAAAAGGAAAAAGAACGACGGTTTACGATTGCTTTCAGAACCTTCCTTCCGCAGTCCATCCATTTTCATTAGGGGTGCACGCCGCAGAAGATTATGAAACAGAAAACCACCCGTTCACTCCTTTCGATCCTGAACGGAAAACGAACTGGGTATGGGGGTATTCCTTCCTTCGCAAGGAGCCCGTATTGGTTCCGGAAAGGCTCGCCTATTACAGCACCGGCTGCGGAGATGGATTTGTCTTTGAAACATCCAACGGCTGTGCGATCGGGGGAAGCAGAGAGGAAGCGATTTTTTACGGAATCATGGAAGTACTGGAGAGAGATTCTTTCCTCCTCTCCTGGTATGCCAGGCTTCCACTTAAGAGGATAGATCCCTCCACTATACCTGATCAGGAATTACAATGGATGCTGCTGCGATTAGAAGAGATTTCGGGTTATGATCTCCACCTCTATGACGCAACGATGGAGCATGGAATTCCGAGTGTATTTACAATCATTAAGAATCGAAATCAAAAGGAGGAGCGACTGAATCTCCTATGTGCCGGCGGTGCACACCTTGATCCGATCAAAGCCATTAAAGGGGCATTGTTTGAAAGTGCAGGAATGATCGAACCGTTGAACAAAATATTCCGCCGGAATAAAGCATCCTATATGCCGATGCTCCATGATGATGCATTGGTTAGAAGTATGGATGACCACGGCATGCTTTATGGGTTGAAAGAAGCAGAAAAACGTCTGGATTTTCTGCTCCAGCAAAAATTGCCAGGTCATACATTCAGTGAATGTTACTCCCCTCCGCCCCGCCGGGAGGACTTGAAAGAGGACCTGATGGATGTCCTGCAACGTCTGCACCTTAACGATTTAGATGTCATCGTTGTGGATCAAACAACGGAAGAAATACGAAAAAACGGGCTTCATTGTGTAAAAGTAATCATACCAGGGGCACTCCCAATGACATTCGGCCATCACCTCAGAAGAATCACTGGTTTGAAACGAGTATTAGAAGTACCGAAAGCCTTGGGATACAAAGAAAGAAAATTAAGATTGGAGGAACTGAATCCTCATCCACATCCATTTCCTTAGCAATCGACAGGAGGAGCTTCTATGCACCCCGAGTCCTTTCTGTACCGTCTCCATTTTCAAAGCCAGGCGGTCATCCCTTCCGACTGGGAGGTAGATTGGGAAGATGCCCCCCTTCCCTACAAACTGTATAAAGAACTGCCATCCTTCTTACTGGATCACCATATCCCTTTGAACCCAAGCCCTCTAGGCAGAAGGAAATTAGAAGGGGCGGAATGGATCGGCCATTTTCTTTGGTTCGCATATGGACTCACCCAGTTTGCCCACACGGCGGCGCCGGCAGACTCGGAGGAGAAGACATCTACATCCTTCCCTTCGCTTCGTCGCTTCGCACCTTCAGGAGGAGGACTGTATCCGAGCGAGCTGTATCTTTATGTAAAAGAGACGCCTTTTGCACAAGGCGTCTACCATTATGATGCCGCCCATCATCGTCTCGTATTAATAAGAGAAGGAAACTTCGATGACTATATAACGAAAACCCTTGGACTTCGTCTGGATGTTTCTTCATGCAAAGCCGTATGTTTCATCACAACGGTATATTGGAAGAATTTCTTTAAATACCATAACTTCTCATTCCGGCTGCAAGGCTTGGATGCGGGGGCAGTAATCAGCCAGACAGAGGAAACAGCACGTCAATTCGGCTTGCATTCACGTGTCCATCTTTCGTTCCTTCATAAGGCAGCTGATCACCTGCTCGGCCTCAATCGTCTGGAAGAAACGACGCTGGGCATCCTGGCGTTATCGGAACAAGAGATACCTGCTGCAACTGGGAAGGAAGAGCTTACAGGTGCATCTCTAATCGAGGAAATCCCAGCGGTGCAGACGACCTGTTACCAACGGTCGAAACATATAAAACCACACCAGGATATCCTCCAGCTCCATGAAGCAGCCATTCTATCTTCCTCTTCCCTCTTCCGTACCAATGCATCCGTACCGCAGCAAGAAAAATACGGTAAAGACATTTATCCACTCTCTGAGTCGCGCGCCACCACCTCTTCCTTCAGAGATGCATGTATGAACCGCTGCTCGCCCGAAGGGGACTTTATAGATAGATCTATGGATGCCGGGAAAATAGCGGCCCTTTTGAAACAGTCCACTCTTCCGGATGTATCATCCATTTCCATCTATTTATGTATAAATGGTACTGACAGAATAGATGCAGGAGCATACGAATACGACCCTGCCTCCCACTCTCTTCTAACCATAGAAAAAGGCGATTTCCGCCAGATGCTGCAGTCCGGGATGACCATGCATAACGTCCCGCTTCACCATACGCCTTTATGCATTCATGTGGCAGGAGCAAGGAATGTAGACGCAGGCGGTTATCGGATGCAGTTGATTCATGCCGGAAGGGTGATGCAGCGAATATTACTGGCAGCGAGCGCTTTAGGAATGAACGGACACCCCCTGCTTGGATTTCACGTTCCCATTCCCGACTCGATTTATCAACTAGACATCCGGAACCAGACGACACTCATCCAGATTCCGATCGGTTACCATACCCCGAAAAGCAGACTGTCCGGTGTTCTCCATGCCTAAAAAAACCCTGCGTCTTTGTCGGACGCAGGGTCTCCTTATTAAAATGGGTACTTACGGTATCCATTCATAACACCAATCCATTTGACAGTCGTAAATTTATCCAATGCCCACTCGCCATTAAAACGGCCGAGCCCGGATTCTTTTTCTCCGCCAAAGGCGACATGAGCTTCATCGTTCACTGATTGATCATTAATGTGAATCATACCGGTTTCAATTTGCTTGGCAACCTCCACTCCTCTGTGGATATCTGTCGTAAAGACGGAGCCGCTGAGACCATAGGGAGAACCGTTGGCTATTTCAATCGCTTCTTCTTCGGAAGACGCCTTAATTACTGCTCCCACTGCTCCAAACACCTCATTTTGAGCAATCGGTATATCATTGGTCACTCCAGTAAGGATAGTTGGGTGAAAAACATTCCCTTCCGCTTTTCCGCCTGTAAGGATTTCCGCTCCTTGCTCCACACTCGCGTTCATATCTTTCTGAATGCGTTCTACCGCATCTCTGTTAATTAAGGGACCGACCACTGTATCTTTTTCTCCCGGGTCGCCTACCTTCAGGCTTTCCACCTTTTGCTTAAACTTTTCAACGAATTCATCATGGACACGTTCATGAACAATGATCCGGTTTAACGACATACAAATCTGACCCTGATGCAGGAACTTCCCGAATGTCGCCGCCTGAACCGCACGATCGATATCCGCATCCTCTAATATGATCATTGCATTGTTACCACCGAGTTCCAACGCCGTATCTTTAATATGCTTTCCAGCCAATTCACCTATGTGGCTCCCTACCTCTGTCGAACCAGTGAAGGAAATTAATTTTGCATAAGGGTGTGTTACAAACGCATCCCCGATTTCCGATCCGCGCCCTACTACGACATTGATCACTCCTTCAGGGAATCCCGCTTCTTCAAAGAGGTCGGCAATCAAGAGCCCCGATGTCGCCGGCGCGTCAGAGGCCGGTTTAACGACGACTGTGTTCCCCGTAGCAAGGGCCGGCGCAATCGAACGAACAGCTAAATGAAGTGGGAAATTCCATGGACCAATGACTCCGATCACACCCTTAGGCGAACGGTATATCCTATTCTCTTTCCCCGGAGTATTAGACGGAAGGATCTGTCCAGCCATACGGTTGGGGAACGTAGCCGATTCCCTGATAATTCCTACAGTCGCTTGAAATTCCACCTCGGCTTTAACCATCGTACTTCCCGATTCCTTGACGAGCCAGTCGACTATTTCACCTTTTCTATCTTGAACGACCTCCAGCAGGCGGTCGAAATAGCCCTGCTTTTCCCTTGGGGTTGTGTTCATCCAGTACTTCTGAGCTTGATAGGCAGCTTCATATGCTTCGTTCAAGTCTTCCTCATTTGCTGAGGGGATAGAAGCGATCGACTGTTCTGTGTAAGGATTAATATTTTCGACAAATTTATCGCTGGACCCATTCTTCCAGCATCCGTTTATAAACTGTTTCGTAAATGTTTTAGGGCTCATTCCATTCACACTCCATTTCAAGATTTCCACAGGAGTATGATACCCTCGCATCAGATTATCCAAACGGCAGCCAACGTCTCAGCCGCCTGCTGTCTGCTTTATCATATCGACATGCGGGATGCCATCCTCCAAATACACGTCGGATATTTCCTCAAAGCCGAAGGATCCATAGAAGTGGCGCAGATGTTCCTGACCATGAAGAAAGATCCTTCCAACTTTCCATTCTTCCTCCAACAGACGAACCGCTTCCGTCATCATCGCCCTCGCATAGCCTTTCCCTCGATGGTCCTCTGTCACCAGGACACGACCAATCGTGTAATGGCCATCCACATTTTCCGGAGAAATAATCCGGCAGTATGCCGCTATCTCTCCATCCACCTCCAGCCACAGATGCAGAGAATCTTGATCTCTGCCGTCGACTTCCGGATAAGGGCATTCCTGCTCCACGACAAATACAGCCACCCGTGTCATTAAGATCCGGTATAATTCCTCTTTGCTAAGCTCATCAAATGATTTCCTGACCCATCTCATCTTCATCCCATCCTCACCTTTTTTCCTTTACTATATCGAAGCGGACCTTCCCATACAAAGAATTTTTACAATTTCTTCTCGAATCGTTTTATCTGAATAATTTCAGGGAACCCGGCAATGGAAAAGGAATTAGGAGGATTGATTATGTTCAGCAACATGCTTCCCATATCATTGAAAAAATATCTTCAGATGCCAAAGAGGCAGAGGAAGCACGAGGTGCAGATGGCTATATGGTATATGCCGTTCATCTATATCATTATGTCCCTCGTGGTCGTCGGGATCACCCTGACGCTTGACCTCGTCGTAGAAGTCAATCAATATACTCAAAACATATTTCAGATCAACGCTGAAGTTACCCGCATGCTTGTCAGTACGCTGATCGGGGGCATGCTGACGTTAAGCGCATTCACATTGAACTCCCTGCTTGTCGTCCTCACGACATTCAGCGGCCAGTTTTCACCAAGGATGCTTCTAAACTTCGTTTCGGATAAACGGACACAACATGCTCTCGGGATCTTCAACGGCAACTTCGTCTATGTATTGATTACCTTCTTATTTATCGGAAATGCCCAACGTGAATTCTTCGTAGCCGTACCGATTATTACCGTCCTGCTCACCTTTATATCTGCCGTCACATTCGTGTATTTCATCAACCATGCCACGACATGGATGCAGGTCCACAACATTACAAGCACCATGAAAAAAACGTCAGAAACAATGATTAACCAAACGCTGCATAGAGACCTTGAACCATACCGCAAAAAAAACCCGGAAGACTTGTTGGAAGCATACCAGGATGATGCCCGTCAGATTAAATCACCCGTATCCGGCTACATACAGCTGGTGGATTATCGGGAAATGATTGAACAGGCGAGAAAAGACGACATTATCGTCCATCTTCACGCCCAAGTCGGCGACTATGTATTGAAAGGGAATACACTCTTCAGCTACTGGGGGCCCGGCGCAGCGGGCAACGATTATAAAGAATATTGTTCTATGGTACATATCGGTCATAAGGAGACGGAATTGCAGGACATTCAGATGGGGATGCATAAACTGGCGGAAGTAGCGATTAAAGCACTGGGAAATGACGATCCCAAAACAGCGACCAACACGATCCATCAAATGGCCGATCTCATGCTTACCGTGGAGGACTACATCACCTTCACCCCTTATTTAATGGACCAAGAGGAACAGACGAGAGTCGTGCTTCTGTCTGAGTCGTTCGAATCCTATATTTACAGGGGATTCGGATTTATACGACATTATGCGCGCAGCAACCACCTTATCATTACGGAGTTGATCAGAGGTCTTGGGATGGTGGCAGAATCCATCGACGAATCTAAGCACCAGATGCTGTGGAAGTTCGCCTGCGATACGCTTGATCATATCGAAGAAGAAGTCATTTATACGCTTGATAAGACTTTTCTGCTGCAGGCGATGAACCACTTAGCAGAACTTACAAATAATACATTGGACTATTTCGCTATCGAACGCCGCTTTTACGACGAACTTCCAACTTCTTAAATCCGGAAAAAATAAAAAAGGAAACCCCGGACGGTAACAAGTCGAGGTTTCCTTTTTTGTATCCTTTTACAAATCAAGCGTTGCAGGCGTATCTTCCCCTTCGTTCATTAGACGAATGCTTTCCGGCATAATTTCAAGGACAATATAGTTCGGGTCATCCTTCCCATCAAACCAACGGTTCATGCGCTCCGACCACAACTCTTCTTTAATTTCCTGGTCTTCACGGATTTTCGCCTGTCCTTCCACTTCCAAGTACGTATCCCCGTATCCTTCGCCTTCATAGCCGATCAGAATATGGACATTCGGATTCGCTTCAATTTCATCCGCTTTATGTGTGTCGCTGTTCGTAGGAGTATAGAATGTGAATTGTTCATCATTCCAGAATGTCATGTAACGGGTATGAGGTTTGTCATTCTTTACGGTAGCCAACGTACCGATTTTATGTTGTTCCATAATCTGCTTAATCTGGCTCTTTAATTCATCTTGTGTCAATGCAAACAAGCTCCCTTCTCCATATATGCTGCTCTGTCTTTCATACATTTCCAGTTTTCCCCGATAAACGAGAGCTAAACACAAAAATATGCCGCCGGTCATGACACAGCTCTTTAAGGGCAAGCTAAGAAGACCCGTTTCTGCACATGGATGCGCAAATTTGCATAAAATCGTTTTATCCAAAGCCTTCCTTGTTTTACACTGAAGGAAAGACAGGATTCGGGAGGAACAACCATGACTTTACAAATAAAAAATTGGAAATGGCTTTATATTGCATTGGGTTCTATATTTGTAGGGCTGCTCATCCTGATGATCAATTCAAAATCGAGCAGCTCGGAACCGTACCCGCGCGAAGAAGTAACACCGACCTTATTCATTCACGGGTTCAAAGGGGGGCCGAGGAGCTTCCAGACCATGATGGACCGGATGCAGTCCATGAATTGGGGAAAAAAAAGGATGACGGTCTATGTAGCGAACGATGGTACCCTCTCCATCCAGGGAAGCTTCCCCCAGACAAAGAACCCGTTTGTGCAGATATTGTTCGAAGATAATCGCGCCAGTATTTCGAATCAAACAAAATGGGTCGAAAACGTGATGATCCAGCTTCACTCCCGCTACAATGTTCAACAAGTAAATATTATCGGACATTCCATGGGCGGGTTAGCGTCGATCAATTATTTACTGAACGAACCTGCGGACGGCGTACCTGCCGTTAAGAAAGTTGCTGCTATCGCCAGTCCATTTAAAGGCATTCGGAAAGATTCCTATTTTGAATCCAATTACGGGGCCGCAACCGTGGATTTGAGACCAGACTCTGATGCTCTCCAGGATATGGTTAAGAATAAGGATCATTTCTCAGATAATGTAGACGTCCTTGCGGTGGCCGGAATCATCAACAAGGAGTCCCCGGAGCAGGAGCACTGGGATGGTCTTGTCCACGCCTCAAGCGTCCACGGACTGGAAGACATCGTTCCATTCGGCCGTTACTACGAAGAGAGAATTTACCAGCCTCAGGCAACCCACTCCGGCCTCCATGAGCTTGCGGAAGTCGACAGAATAGTGGCTGAATTCTTGTGGGAAACAGCACCCATGCGTTCGACAAGCGGTGAGCATCCTTAATCCAACAAAAAAAGTCCGGAGTTTGCTCCAATGCGCCTTGATGCATTGGTAAGCAACTCCGGATTGTTTTATTCTTTTTCGAAAATAAATACCCACATGAATGTAAGTGCCTGCTTTAATTCTTCTTCAAGCCCCTCCAAGAGACTGTCCTCGACACCACGCTTGTAAACCCCTTGTCCAGCTATTGATCTCCACCCTGTCTCTTCTGCCATCTTCTTCAATTCCCACGGCATCATCGTATTGCATATGACTTGTTCCCCGAACAAGCGGCGATAGCTGTTGGTCCTCGGCATTGCCGTCGGACCAAGCAGTGCGATACAAAGTCTTCCCCCAGGCTTCAGTATCCGCTTCATCTCATTAAGCCCCTGTGAAGGAATCTCCGTCCATTCCAATGAATTGACCGCCATGGCACTATCAAACGAATCATCTTCGAAAGGTAGAGCAGTTAGATCCCCCTGGACGAAGGTAAGTCCTTGTTCCCTGACTCTGGCATTCGCCTTATCAATCATGTCTTTCGACAAATCAACCCCTGTGACCTCATATCCTTTCTGCCAAAGCCGGAAAGATCCATAGCCGTCTCCACAGCCGAGGTCGGCTACTTTTCCTTTCAGGATATGATTCTCAAGAAAGGGAAGGATCGTACTTCGACTTCCTTCGTCCCACATTTCCTTGCTTTTTGAACTCCACATCCCGGCACGGTCGTCCCACTGCCTTTCTGCTTCTTTATGCCAATCGAACTTAACCATTTCCTCACTCGCCTTTCCGCTTCTTATATATATTTCTTCTTATAAAATTATACCTTACACCAATGCGCTGTGTCTGGGTTTTGATGCTTGGAGGTATTTGTTGTAGAATGGAAAAGGCTTGAATGTTATTTCGTTGTCCGTTATGATAGAAACACAAGATAAGCTAATAAAATTAATCTGAACAACTACATATAGTATTTGCGAACAGAAGATGCCACAAGGCTTAATAGGGAATCCGGTAACCAATCCGGAGCTGCCCCCGCAACTGTACGCATCCGCGAAATGGAAGATTCCACTGTGCCGCGCACGGGAAGGACCAGAGTAAGATCGGATGCCAGCCAGGAGACCTATCTTCGTTCGGCAGAGTTTCAACTTCTTCGGGGATTGAGAAGATGAAGCGATGGAACGAGGACTTTTTTGTGTCTCGCATCGTTTCATGGTTTCATCCACTCCCTTTCCCGGAGTGGATTTTTTTATTTTATATGTAGATATCAGATCAAGGAGTGAAACCATGAGCGTATCAGCAATTAAAGACCAATGGAAAGAAAGATTAGAAGCTTGGAAAACCGAGTTCCCTATGCTTGATCTGGATCGCATCATCCATAAAATTCCTAACTTAGGTTTTGAACATATGACGGAACAGGACCAGCGCCACGCTCTTATTCTCGAGTGTCTGGCTGAGGTCGATGAAATGGAACCGGATTGGACATTTGCAGCCAGCAGAATGCTGCTTGAGCAGATGTATGAGGAAGCTTCCAGTAACCGCGGAACAAACAAGGAATATGAAGATTTTCATGGTCTAATCTGCACGTTGATTAAGAAAGGCATCTATTCCGAGAAGCTGCTTACATATTACTCAGAGGAAGATATATACCAATTAGAAAAAGCACTCGCCCCTGAACGTGACCATCAATTCACCTACATTGGTTTGAAGACATTGAGTGACAGATATATTGCAAGAAGTAAAGAGAAAGAAGTTTATGAACTTCCTCAAGAGCGCTTTATGATCATTGCAATGGTCTTAATGTCACAAGAAGAAGCACCAAAACGGTTGGCACTCGTAAAAGAAGCCTACTGGGCTTTGAGTCATTTATACATGACTGTAGCCACCCCGACTTTAGCAAATGCGGGGAAACGTTATGGTCAGCTGAGCTCCTGCTTCATCGATACGGTAGATGACAGCCTTCAGGGCATCTACGACAGCAACACAGACATCGCCAATCTCAGTAAGCACGGAGGAGGGATCGGAGTCTATCTCGGCAAAATCCGCAGCCGCGGCAGTGATATCCGTGGATTTAAAGGGGTTTCCTCCGGCGTCCTTCCTTGGATGAAGCAGTTAAACAATACAGCCGTGAGCGTCGATCAGCTCGGACAGCGTCAAGGTGCCGTCGCTGTATATCTTGACATATGGCATAAAGACATTTTCCCGTTTCTTGACAGCCGATTGAACAACGGAGATGAACGGCAGCGGACGCACGACCTGTTCACAGGCGTATCCATTCCGGACATCTTCATGGAAGCAGTGGAGAATCGGGAAGACTGGTACTTGTTTGACCCTCACGAAGTACGCAAAGTCATGGGATTTTCGCTGGAAGATTATTTCGATGAAAAACGCGGCGAAGGCTCTTTCAGAGATAAATACCAGGCATGTGTAGAGAACCCGGAGCTTTCCAAAGAAACTGTGCCCGCCATTGAAATTATGAAACGGATCATGGTTGGACAGTTGGAGACCGGAACACCATACATGTTCTATCGGGACGAAGTAAACCGGATGAATCCAAACAACCATGCCGGCATGATTTATTGCAGTAATCTGTGTACAGAAATAGCACAGAATCAAAGACCTACCACTCAATCCGAACAATACGTGGAAGACGGGAAGATCATTACCGTCCATAATCCTGGTGATTTCGTCGTGTGTAACCTTTCCAGCATCAATCTGGGCCGTGCGGTTCCAGCCGGTGTGCTTCCACGTTTGATTGCAATCCAAGTACGTATGCTCGACAACGTAATTGAACAAAACACCATTCCTGTACTACAGGCGCAATTGACCAATCAGAAATATCGCGGCGTAGGTCTAGGAACCTTCGGCTGGGCCCACCTGCTTGCAAAGAAGAAGATTGCCTGGGAATCAGAAGAAGCACTCGCCTATACAGAGGAAGTGTACGAAGCGGTTGCTTATCACGCGATAGAAGCAAGCAGTGAGCTGGCTCAAGAAAAAGGAAGCTACCCTCTATTTGAAGGTTCTGACTGGCAGACCGGGGAATTTTTTGTTAAACGATCGTTTGACCAAGACCGCACATGGAACTGGAATGAGCTGAGAAATAAAGTAGCGGCACAAGGAATGCGGAACGGATACCTGCTCGCTGTCGCTCCAAACTCCAGCACTTCCCTGATAGCAGGAAGCACAGCAAGCATCGATCCGATTTTCAAAAAGTTCTACTCAGAAGAGAAGAAAGACTACAAGATTCCAGTAACCGCACCAGAGCTCGATCACACGACTTACGGGTATTATAAATCCGCTTACGATATTGATCAGCATACTAGCATCAAGCAGAACAGTATCCGCCAGCGATTCATCGATCAGGCCATTTCCTTCAATATGTATGTAAGAAATACCATTCAGGCGAAAGAACTCCTCTCCCTGCATTTGGATGCATGGCGAAGCGGGATGAAGACGACATATTATACAAGATCGACTTCCAGTCAAGGCGAATACGACGACTGTGAATACTGTTCATCATAATAAGGAGGGACACCTATCATGCGCACAATAAACAAAAGAAAACTGGTGGATCATGAAGCTCCCAATGCTTCAACAGGTATTGTTAACGGCAGAAGCTCGAACGTATTGAACTGGGATGATACCCGTTACGCCTGGGCTTACCCTATGTATAAGAACATGCTTTCGAACTTCTGGATACCAAACGAAATCAATATGAGCAATGATCTAAAGCAGTGGCCCGAACTTACGGAACAAGAACAGGCTTCCTTCAAGAAAATCATCGGTCTCCTTGCTTTTCTTGATTCTATCCAAACCGATTACTCAGGTAAAATAGCCGACTACCTTACAGATTCCAGCCTGTCTGCACTCATGCAGGTCCTGGCCTTTCAGGAAGTCGTTCATAACCAATCTTATTCCTATGTCCTGTCCACTCTTGTCGATCAAAGGGAACAGGAAAATATATTCGAATACTGGAAACATGACGAAGTTCTCTTAGAGCGGAATCAGTTCATCACGGATGGATATCAAACTTTCGATGAGGACCCTTCTGTTGATACCTTCTTACGTTCCATCGTTTATGATGTCGTATTAGAAGGACTATTCTTCTATGCCGGTTTCGCGTTCTTCTACAACCTGGCACGAAATAATAAAATGGTTTCTACAAGTACGATGATCAATTATATCAACAGGGACGAACAGATCCACGTCAACCTGTTTGCAAGAATATTTAAGGAAACACTGAACGAGAATGAAGAACTGGATAAGGAAGAATACCACCGCTTCGTCACGGAAACCTTTAAAGAAGCTTCCGAGTTGGAAATCAAATGGGCCCATCATATCATCGGTGACAGGTTCCCCGGCATTCCGATCCATGATTTAGAGGATTATATCCGTTTCATGGCCAACAAACGGTGTCAACAGCTCGGAGCAGAGAAACCTTTCCCTTCCTATAAGAAAAACCCATTAAAATGGATTCGCGCTTATCAGGAAGTAGATGAAGGAAAATCCGATTTCTTTGAGCAGAAGTCCAGACAATACACGAAAGTTTCCGATACGAACGGATTCGATGACTTATAAAGCTGACCGGGCCTTGTGCCCGGTTTTTTTATGTTAACTTTTCTCACATAACACTAAAAACGCTCTTGATTTTTCAGAATATTTCATTTATAGTTATATTTATTCATTACCTTAAGTGTTAGGAAACCTAACATGATTCTAAAGGAGGACACTATTCATGAAGAAAGTAGAGGCGATCATTCGGCCGGAAGCGTTCCAGACACTACGCCACAACCTCGACGAATTAGGGGTGAAAGGACTGACAGTCTCAGAGGTGGCAGGGTGCGGACAACAGAAAGGCCAGGAAGGAATTTTCCGCGGCAACCGCTTTGAAATCAAGCTCTACCCGAAAGTGAAAGTGGAAATGGTTGTGGAAAATCATGAATTAGGTGCCATCATAGACGCAATCATGGAGTGCTGCGCAACAAACGAAGTCGGCGATGGGAAAGTGTTCGTTTCTACCATCGATGAAGTATTTCGAATCCGGACAGGAGAAACCGGAAAAGAAGCACTGGTCTAAAACCATTTTAGAAAGGAAGAAGATTATGAAAAAAATTATTCCTATATTCTTTATCGCACTCCTGGGCTTCCCTGTCGTCGCAAGTGCAGAAACGGCAGTCACAGCTGACTCTGTCCTGCAGTCCCTAGACATGGCCTGGATTATGATCGCAGCATTTCTTGTATTCTTCATGCATGCAGGATTCGCCATGGTGGAGTCGGGGTTCACACGCTCTAAAAACGCACTGAATATCCTCATGAAGAACTTCATGACAATGTCCATCGCAGCCGTCCTCTACTTTATCGTCGGTTACGGAATCATGTTCGGAACTTCAGGTGGCGGCATCATAGGTACAGACGGATTTCTCCTCAGCGGACAAGAAGATCAAATCGGATTCTTCGTTTTCCAAGCTGTTTTCGCAGCCACGTGTGCCACCATTATTTCCGGCGCCGTTGCTGAACGCATGAAACTAGGCTCTTATCTTATACTTACCCTTTTCATGACAGGTTTGATTTACCCGGTTGTAGGACACTGGATTTGGGGCGGCGGATGGATTTCCGAGCTCGGTTTCGTAGACTTCGCCGGTTCTACCGTGGTACACATGACCGGCGCTGTAGGAGCACTTGTTACCGTCCTGTTCCTGGGGCCTCGACTCGGCAAATACAGCGGAAAGACAGTGAACGTCATCCCTGGTCATAACATTCCATTAGGAGCACTTGGTGTATTCATTCTTTGGTTCGGCTGGTTCGGATTTAACGGAGGGAGCACACTTGCTGCCGACCCTTCCCTCGTACCTTCCGTCATCGCAACCACCCTGCTGTCAGCTTCTGCAGGTATCATCGGATCGGCCTTCTATTCTTACGCGAAATTTAAGCGTATCGATGCATCCTTAACTCTGAACGGAGCACTGGCAGGTCTTGTAGGTATCACAGCAGGGGCAGCCAACGTTTCCTTAATCGGTTCTGTTATCATCGGTTTAATCGCAGGCGTCATCCTTGTTGAATCTGTTCAATTTCTTGACCGCGTCGTTCGTGTGGATGATCCTGTAGGAGCCATCGCCGTTCACGGTATCTGCGGGATTTGGGGAACACTCGCTGTAGGCTTCTTCTCTATTGAAGGGGGATTGTTCTACGGGGACGGATTCCGTTTACTGGGTATCCAAGCCGTAGGAATTCTCGCGGTAATTGCATGGACAGTTGTCGCAACCGGCATCGTTGTTTTCCTTATCAAGAGCACAATCGGCATTCGCGTCTCCCGGCAAGAAGAGATTTCCGGGCTTGATTTTGCCGAACATGGGTCTTCCGCTTACGAATCCAGCAGAGGAATCTTTAACGAAAACCCTGTCCTTGATAACGATTTTGGAGTAGGGCTTCTTCATCGCCTTGATGGATTACAGAACGAACAAACAGCTCCTCCGAAAGAAGAAAGAACAGCTCAATAAACCCATCCCGCCCTCTCATAAGGGGCGGGATTTTTTAGTTCCTATTATCTATTTTACGAACGTATGTTCTTATTTTGGTCATTTTGTGGTATCCTTGTACATAGATACCGTTTCCTTCCATTAGTAAGGACGACCGTAATAGAAAGGGAGTGAGGCCAGCGATGAGTATTTACGAAGCTTTGATGACCATGTTGGCGTTTGGAACCTTCATCATTACACTCCTTGCGCTTATCATCAAAATCAATAAAAAATAGACCTTCCCTCAGGAAAGGCCTGTGTCTATCAAATTTTAGAACGGTATCCTCCGGCGACAGTAGCCGCTGTTGCCGGTTTCATTTTTATTATAGCACGCCCACAAAAGAACCACCCACCCCATTTTCGATTCCCGGAAACCTGATAAGACCCTCAACACCGTCGCCTCCCGGAGGATTTATTACTCCATTAGTCGAATGTATGTAAAAAGGTGTTTTTTAAAACCTGAGAACGATGTGTGTCGTCTAAATGAAAGAGGTGGGACATTGTGATACGAAAACAGCACTCCAAGTCATCCGGCCAGGAAGCACCCGTTGTCGACCAAGCCCTTGTGGAACAATGGATTCAAGAATACGGCCACGATTTGAAATGGCTGGCTTTTTCGTACGTCAAGGACTACTCTACTGCCGAAGATATTGTTCAGGAAACGATGATCAAAGCTTACCAAAAGTATCCGACATTCAAACAAGAATCCACCACAAAAACATGGTTGTACAAAATAGCAATTAACCTGTGTAAAGACTATTTAAAGAGCTCTTACGTTAAAAGGGTCATCAAGCGGGGAACAGAAATGTTCCGTCACCTGCCGTCAGGAAGACACACCCCGGAAGAGACTCTATTACAACGCAGCGAGGAAGAAGCCTTGTTGGAAGAAGTGCTGAAACTCGACGACAAATACAGGGAAATGATCGTCCTTTATTACTTTGAAGAATTCGATGTCCACGAGGTAGCACAGGTGTTGAGAATAAGTCCAAATACGGTAAAAACCAGACTGAGGCGCGCGCGACAAATTCTTCAGGACCGTTTGACTGAGAAAGGAAGTCTCCGACATGAGTGATATAATGGATCGTAAATTAAAAAAGATCACACAAGAGCTCAAGTACGACCAAGTCCCTTTCGATGGACGCCACATGAAAAAAACTGTGCTGAAATCCTTACGTCAGGAAGAAAAGACTCCCTATAAGAGGAGAATGCTTTTCCCATTATTAGCTGTGTTCCCGACGGCTGCTCTCTTATCTCTATCCTACACAGAGAGCCAAACTCCAATGACAGCTTCCACGTTAGTCGGACAGACCATAAAAGGCGACTTCAAAACAGCTGGAAGCATCGAAGACGCTGAATTCGCAAACGCCGGAGCAGAACGCAGCACCGACATAAAAGTATCTAAAATGATCCGCGCCACCTACATCATTCACGAAGGAAAAGCCTACATCCAAACAAATAAACAAGTATCCCCGAAACAGCTCCACGAGGTCATTGGCACAATGGAACACCTACCCTCCGCCAAGGATAAATTAAAGTCTGTGCCGACGCAGACGACAAAAACTTCTATTTACAGCATTAAGGAGGAAGATCCAAAAGAAAAAATTGCGGTTCAAAGCTGGCGGGACGAAGGAACAGCTTCTACCGGTACCGGGAAACAGGGATACTACTTATTCCAAAACGCAGAGACCCATCCACTCCCTGACGTTTCCCCTTAATCTTCCTTATATAGATGTCGTTTCACATCGTCTAAAGATTGTTGTATAGTCGGCTTGATTTTCGGGTTATAGAATACAGCTGCGGGGTGATAAAGAGGAATGACACGATAGGCTTTCTCCGTTTCACACCACCTAGGTTCGCCTTCTTTTGGACGATACTTCAGCAATGGTGTTTCCATCAACTGTCCGACGAGAACACTAATTTTGCCTTCTTCACCTGTCAGCCTTCGCAAGGCAACACCACCCAACACGAGGATAATATCCGGATCCACCTGTTCCACCTGGTAGTCCAGCAATGGTGCATGGGCTTCTATTTCTTTTTTATTCGGCTTTCTATTTGCTTTTCGCTTCCCCTTTTTGTTGGAATCCACCCATTTGTACGGGCGACTCCTTACTACGCTTGTAATGTACAGGTCATCACGTTCCAAACCAAGATACTCCAACTGCTTATCCAACTCTTTCCCCGCCCGTCCAATGAATGGAACCCCTTCAACCGCCTCTTTCTCTCCAGGCGCTTCCCCTACCAACATAATTTCTGCGTTACGGTTTCCCTTACCAGGAACAAATCCTTCCACAAGACACCCTTCCATCCTTCGTTCTGCATCTTTTAACATCGATTTCGGCCACTCCATTTCCAGCATCCTCCTAACCTTTCCCGTTACATCTATGTTCATACAAAAACAAAAAGCGGCCGGCAATGCCGACCGCCCTCCGCTATTTTTGATGAACTGCTTCTGTCTCATTTTCCTTAATTAGATCAGCAGTCAATTGACCAGACAGCGTGACCATCGGTACTCCACCTCCAGGATGGGTGGATCCCCCTACAAAGTACAAACCCTCAAAAACCTGACTCTTCGAAGGGATCTTGAAACCGCCATTCGACTTACGATCAGCAGCAATACCATAGATAGATCCACCATTCGGTCCATATAAACGCTCTAAATCTTCCGGAGTAAAGCGATATTCGAATTCAATGGAATCTCTAACTCCTTCCATCCCCATCCGCTCCAGCTTATCCAGGACGGTCTCGCGATAAGCATCCCAGTCGACCGGCTTTCTTTTCTTATTTTCAAGCGGTGGAACGTGTGTCAGGACAAACAGGTTATCTTTACCTGCCGGAGCCTGCGATTCGTCTGAACGGGCGGAGATACCAATATAGATTGTCGGGTCATCCGCTGGTTTTCCCTGCTCATATATCTGCTTGAACTCCAGCTCTGGATCTTCTGAAAAGAAGAAGTTATGATGCTTAAGGTTGTTAAATTTACGATTTGTGCCAAGGAGGAGAACAAGACCTGAAACCGTGGGATCGAATTTCTTCTCCAGCGACTTTGTTTCTTTCTTCACTTTGGCCGTTTGCGGTGCAAGCTTGCGATAAGCAGGAATAGCCTCTAAATTGGATACCACAACATCCGCTTCATGCACCGTGCCATCTTCCGTCTCTACGCCGATTACGCGCTCATTTTCCACAACAAGCTGACGAACAGGAGAGTTAAATTGGACGTCCACACGCAGCTCCTCCATTAAACGTCCCATAGCCTCCGCAATATTATAGAGACCGCCTTTGACATAATAGATGCCAAGCCCCAGCTGCACATAGACAAGCTGATTAAGAATAGCCGGTGTTGCGTATGGGTTCGACCCCACATACATAACGAAGTAATTGAACAACTGCTCTAGATATTTGTTATCAAAGAACTTGCGGGTGGATTTAGCGACCGTGTTCATCGGATCCATTTGTAATAGTTCACTGAATTTGTGGTGACTCTTTAAATCTTTCAGATCTGAAATACTGTATTTATAGAAGCTCTTCATACAAAGCTCATACATATCTTGGCTGTAGGAGAGAAAATCCGTCAACTTCCTGTTCGGCCTGTCCGTTACTTTAGCCATTTCTTCCAGCATATTTGGAAGGTCACTCGTAACATCAATCGACGTCCCGTCTTCAAAGAAGGTTCTCCATTGAGGCTCCACCCGTTCCACTGTTATATAATCATCCAAACGTCGGTGGACGCTCTCAAACAGCTGTTCCAACACCCACGGCATAGTCAGGATCGATGGACCGGTATCAAAGGTGAATCCTTTTCCTTCTCTCTTATTCAACTTTCCGCCAAGGTTGCTGTTCTTTTCAATCACTTTCACATCATATCCGTCTGCAGTCAACCGAATCGCAGCAGACATCCCACCTAAACCAGCACCTACAACAACAGCTGTTTTCTTTTTCAAATGATCCACCTCCGAATTTAATAGACAAAAGGAATCAATCGGTATCGCCTGCGACACCAATCTTTGTACTTCTCTCCATGCTCCTCAACCAACATCGCTTCTTCCAGGCGGATTCTATGTAGTAATGCAGAAGCAACCAAAGCTCCGCAGACAAAGGCTGTGTATATGTTCCCTACACCTAAGCAAAAACCGATGATGATGGAAAATAAACCTGTATAGAGGGGGTGCCTCAGCCAGCGGTAAGGTCCTGTGCTGACAAGCTTGTCTCCTTTTTTCACAGAGACATCCCTTGTAAACTGGTCCTTAAGGTGCATAATGCCCCAGTAACGAAGCCACACACCAGCCGCGTAAATAAGCAGACCCACCCACCATACCCAGCGGATAGACAGAATACCGAAGTTCCATTCACGCATAATCAACGTTGCGCAAACCGCCAGTAGAACGGTGATTAGAATGATCGGGAAGGAGCGACGTTCCGCTTCACCACCACCCTTTGTCGAATGATGGTTGCGGAACAAAGCAAACTCTCCAATCCAAAGAATCGTGACGAATAAAAACAGAAGCTCAAAGAGATTCATGCTTCCGGAAAGCCGTCCATTCTCACAGAAAGCCCCCTCCTTCCCATCCATTCTTCTTTCATAGCTGCTATCTATCATTATTCCCCCATTCCTCATTCCATAAACAGGAAAGTAGATACATACCGTGGTATGATAGGGCAGAGGGGGAAGGAAAACATATGCAACAATTTTATTGGTTTTTCATCATCAGCGTCATCCTGGCTACTTTTTTCATGATTTTCAGGAGATTGACCATCAAGACATACGTACTGATTACCATACTCGTAGTCTTGTATATCACGGTTTTGGTTTTAAGTTTTGCCGCCGACCTGCTATAGTCATAAACCTTTCCGCTGTTTATTAATCGCTTCCCTGATATGGTAGAGTTCCGCGTACATGGCGGTGGAGTAAACACTCATGATGCTGAGGAACATCGATATTACAAATATGGAACCGTCTAAATCGAAGCCCAGCACGGCCGTAAAACCGACAATGGCACCGATGATTACTCCGATTCCTGTTAAAAGCAGGATTTTCTGCAACGTTACTGAATAAGACATTCCTATCACTCCTCCTAAGTTAACTATTTTCTACTATACCCATGAGTCTCCGCATCTACACGTCCATCCTCCTCGACAGCCTCGTCCAAAACTGGAGCTAACAAAAAAAACAGGCAGCCACAGCTGCCTGTTTTCCATCATTATAATCCTGCACTTAAAATTACTTCCCCCTGTGGTGTTTCACTTGAAGCATCAGGCTCTTTGGAGACAGCGACCATATCCCACTCTGTATCTTCAGGCAGCTGTTCCATATTATACGTAACCGCTCCTTCTCCACTTTCATTAGCTTTAAAGGTACCGGCCCTGTACGGCGTCTCTCCATTGATCAGCCACACCTGATACACTTCCTCACCGTCCAGAGGCTCCAGTTGATCTGCCTGCAGACTGAGGACTTCCCCTTCTGACTGACGAACCATTGCTGCGGATGCGCTTGCTGTCGTCGTTTCCCCCTGAAGCGTAACTTTGCGAAGGACTTCGTCTGTACTGTCCGAAATTTCTTCAGGTTCCTGCTGCACGACCTGTTTTTCTTCATTCATTAAAGCCCATACGTTACCGGCAAGCGATACAATCAACGCCGCAACGAGCCCTCTGACAAACCACGAAGATTTCTTGTTCCTCTTCACTTCTCCAAATGCTTGTTCTTTCTTTTTCGAGATCGGAAGGACATTTTCGGAATGTTCTTCTATAAAAGGAGAATTTCCGCTTTCATTCTGCTCATGCTTGAAGACTTCTCCTAAAACACGTGCTTTCATGTCATCCGGAGGGGTGATAGGATCAGAAGCAAAAGGAAGCTCACCGGTTAACTCCTGCAATTCTTCCAGCTCTTCTCTACACTCGCTGCATGTATTCAAATGTTCTTCAAATTCCACCTTCTTCTGATCACTAAGATGGCCATTGAAGTAATCCATTAATTCATCGCATAGTCTAGACATCACGAACCCCTCCTTCCTCTGATGATAACTGCCTCTTCAGGTGTTTCAACGCTAATCGCACCCGTCCTTTTACCGTTCCCAAGGGGAGACCGGTCTTTTCTGCAATCTCCCGCTGGGTCAGTCCTTTAAAATAGAATAATTGCACCATATCCCTTTGCTCTTCCGACAGAAGGCTGACGGCTGCCCTCACTCTGTCTCCACGTTCTTTCCATTCCACCAGATCTTCCGTCGTTTCCGTACCTCGCTCGGGTACATCTGTTTCTTCTTCCAAAGAAACGTGCTCTTTATTTGTCTTCCTTATCATATCAATCGCTGTATACCTTGTGATGGTGACAATCCAAGAGGAGAATTTCCCTTTCGATTCCTCATATCTTGCTTTCTTTGTCCATAACTTCAGAAATACTTCCTGCAACACTTCTTCGGCTAATGTTGGATCACCCGACAGCTTGATGACAAAGGAGTATAAAAGCTTTTCATACCGATCGTAAATGGCTTCCAGTGCTTCCTTATCCCCTTCAAGCATTTGATGATATAACAGAGAATCACGTTGGCTCATAGCACACTCCCTTTATGGTGGTTATCAACATCATAGCATAGGGAGCAGGTCAATATCCTATGATAGAGTGATGCTGTACAGCTATCGTATGAAATAAACGGATGGATCACTTTTCTCCATAATTTACATAAAGAAATGGTTTATCCCCCTTCCATCAAGGGTACACAGACATACTAACAAAAAAAGAGCAGCCTAAGGCTGCTCTTTTTTTTCGTATCGATTATGCTTCTACAGCACGCACAGGTTCTTCTTCTATTCCGTGTTTCTTCTCTGACTCTGCTACAACGACCGCACACGCAGCATCACCAGTGATGTTAAGCGCTGTACGAGTCATATCAAGAAGACGGTCAATACCAATAATCAAGGCGATTCCTTCAACCGGTAGAGACACTTGATTCAATACCATAGCAAGCATGATAAGCCCTACACCCGGAACTCCGGCTGTACCGATACTAGCAAGCACGGCAACCAGGACGACCATAATCAACTGACCGAAGGACAAATCCGTCGCATACACCTGGGCGATGAAAATAGTTGCAACACCCTGCATAATAGCCGTACCATCCATGTTGATCGTCGCTCCAAGAGGCTGTACGAAGCTGCTGACCGGTTTTGGAACATTCAAATTCTCCTGAGCCGTCTTCATCGAAATCGGAAGCGTCGAGCTGCTGCTGGACGTACTGAATCCGACCGTCATGGCAGGGAAGAATCCTTTGAAGAACTTAATTGGACTCATCTTACCGAGAAACTTCACCGCTCCTCCATATGTCACAAGGCCATGGATGAATAGAGCAAGTATTACAACAAACATGTACATAGCCATCGCTTTCATTCCGTCAATTCCCATCGTTCCGATGGCAGATGCCAAAAGACCAAAGGCACCATATGGAGCAAAGCGCATGATCAAGTTAACAAGGTACATCATAATTTCGTTCCCCTGCTCGATCACTTTCAATACACCTTCCGTTTTCTTACCAAGCATCGCAAGGGCAAAACCAATAAAAATAGAGAAGGCAATGATTTGCAGCATGTTTCCTTCAACCATGGACTGAATCGGGTTGGTCGGAATAATACTTGTAAATGTTTCAACGACGCTAGGCGCTTCCTGCGACTCATATTCGGCGCCGGCCGTATTAATATCAATATTTCCTGGTTGGAACAAATAAGCAAGACCAATAGCAATCGCAATAGCAATGGTAGTCGTAATCAGGAAGAAACCAATGGTCTTCCCTCCGATTCTACCCAACTTCTTCGGATCTCCTAAAGAAGCTGTACCGAGTGTAATAGAGAAGAATACGATCGGTACGACAAGCATTTTAATCAGATTCAGGAACACAGTTCCCAAGGGGCTGAATACATACGTATCAAGCGTTCCAAATAAATCCGGTGCAGCTATGTGCAGTGCCAGACCTACGATGGCACCAAGAGCCAAACCTATGAATATTTTCGTTGTCAACTTCATGGCGTTACCTCCTAAACATTATGAAAACGCTTTCCTATTATTTTATTATAAATACAAGTCGTATAAAAATGATAGAAAGCTTAGTGCTGCAAGCACGATGTGAGATACATGATATAAAAGGGGTTTTTCGTGATTCGGGCCATGAAAGCCCGCAAAGAGATGGTTGCAACCAACGTGGGTAGAAACATGCTACTATGGATTATAGCATATAAATTGTAAATGGTGAATAGAATTTGCTGGTAGTTTGCTATACAACTAAATGAACATGAATGATAATCTCCCTTCACCGGCCGGCGAAATGCTGTCATGACTAGTCCTAACCATATTATGAGAATTTTTTAAATTTATCACAAGTTTATGACATTCCATTGGAACATGCATATACTTCGATGCCGTTGCATAAAAAAACACCCCGGAAATCCATCACAGATATCCGGGGGGGAGATTACAAGGCCTGTTCGACAGAATGGGTGAGCTGAGTAATGATATCCTCACTGTCTTCAATTCCAATGGACAGTCGGATAACATAGTCATTAACGCCGATCTTTAACCGCTCTGCATCGGAAAGTGCACGATGCGACGTTCGGATAGGATAGGACAAGGTTGTCTCCACCCCTGCGAGTGTCGGAGCGATTTTGATCCAACCGAGGGAACGGAAGAAGGCATGTACGTCTACGCTTTCATTCAGTTCAATTGTGACAATGGCCCCATTCCCTCGTTCGGATACATATTCGGGATAGAAGACTTTCGCAATACCTTTATGTTTCCGGAGCGCCTCCGCTACCTGCTTCGCATTCTCTGACTGTTTCTTCATTCGCAGACCGAGTGTCTTCGCCCCGCGTTGGGTGAGCCAAGCTTCAAACGGACTTAAGTTTGCTCCGAGTGTGACGACTTTTTTCGCAGCTGCTTGAATGAGGTCAGCATCGCCGACCAGGACGCCGCATGTAGCATCACTATGACCGCCTATATATTTCGTTCCGCTATGTACGACGAGGTCGATCCCCATAGAATATGGCTGCAGTAAGTAAGGGGTCGCAAACGTATTATCAACCATTGTCCTGATACCATGAGATTGAGCCAGCTCTACCAATCTTTCCATATTCTCCACCCTCAAAAATGGATTAGAGATGGATTCAGTATATAACAATTTGGTTTCCTCTCTAATGGCTGCTTTCACACCCTCCAAATCAGTGAAGTCAAGCATCGTCACTTCAATCCCGAAGGTTGCAAGCTCCTTCGTAATCAAAGAGTGCGTACCGCCGTAAAGATCTTCTGCTGCAATGATGTGATCACCGGGTTTAGCTGCGCCGAGAATACCTGCGAGAATAGCCGACATACCGGAAGATGTGGCAACCCCTGCCGGTGCACCTTCTAATTCTGCTACCGTACCGGCAAGTTCATCCGTGTTTGGATTCCTTTCTCTGGAGTAGAGATAAGGACTTGCTCCTTCATAATAACTTTCTAAATGGTCAAGATCTTTGAATGTGAAGGCAGAAGTCTGATAAATGGGGGTGCGCTTACTATTCTGCACCTCCGTCTGATCTTGTTTATAATGAACAACTTTTGTATCAAATGAAGTAGGTTTCATTCATGTTTCCTCCTCTTATACCGCTTAATCACAAATTATAGCGATTCAAAAAGATTATTGTCAAAGTTTTTCGACATATCGGTTTATAACAGACTCTATAAATCGAAAGTAGCCCGGTTCATGAGGTACGAACGCTTCCTTTCCCGCATGACTAACGTTCCCGGATAAAAGAGAAACAACCTCTTTCTCCTCTTCCAAGCCCGCAGCCAATGATTTAAAGTCATGAAAAGAAAGCCTGACAACGTCCTGCACTTCCTCCCCGATCATCCAGGCAAGAGGCTCTTCTACTACATAAAGAAACACCCGGCATATTTCTCTGTCTATAACGGTCCCGTCTATAAGCACTTCTTTAAAGGAGCCAGAATTGATCAAATCATCCGGGGCTATGTCCAACCCAAGTTCTTCGTTAATTTCCCGGCAACCTGCCGATAACAGTCCTTCTCCCGCTTCTATATGCCCGGCCGCCGTTATGTCGTAGAGGCCTGGATAGTCCTTTTTATCATCAGAACGCCGTTGGAAATAGATCGATTTCTGCTTTGGATCATAAAACCAGCAATGGAACGTTTCGTGCCAATCCCCATCCATATGGACGAGAGCTCTTTCTTTTGTTCCTGCTGTATAACCATCTTCATTAAATATAGTAAGGTATTCTTTCACTGGACCTACCCCTCTTCTTTATGTCTATCCCTATTAATAGTAGCAGACGCCGGCTGTGTACTCTCTATAAAAAATGCGCAAGCCTCATAAGCTTACGCATTCCGCTGGGACTGGTTTACTGAAGAAGTACCCCTGATAGTCGTAACAACCCTTTTCCTGCAGGTACACAATATGTTCTTTGCGCTCCACCCCTTCTGCTATCACATCAAGGCCGAGACTCTGAGCCATACTGATAATGGCATTGACGATCACGACCTCGTTCCTGTCGCTGTCTATCTGATTAATGAAAGATCGATCGATTTTGATCGCATCTACAGGAAGACGATGAAGGTAGCTGAGGGAGGAAAATCCGACACCGAAATCATCCAAATGAATGGAAATCCCGCTGTTTCTCAAGGTGTTCAGCGTCTCAATACTGCGGTCGAAGTCCTGGAGTACCATCGTTTCCGTAATTTCTATGATCAGGCTTTCCGGAGCGAGGCCGGAGGCAGTCAATGCCCCCATGATCTTATCGGTCAAAGCCACATCAGCAAACTGATAAGCGGACAAGTTGACGGCCACCTTCAAGTGGGGTTCTCCATATTCCTGCCATTGCTTCGCCTGTCTGCAAGCTTCCCGCAGCACCCATTCTCCAATATCCACAATCATGCCGGTCTCTTCAGCAAGACTAATGAAATGATGCGGAGATAGAAGGCCGTGTTCGGGATGATTCCAGCGAATCAAAGCTTCAAACCCTTTAACTTGAAGCGTTTCTCCGGAAATCTGGGGCTGATAATAAAGAAGGAATTCCCCCTCTTCAAGCGCCTGGTGAAGGGCCTGCTTCAGTTGAAGTTCCTCTCTCATCTGTTCTCCCATCCTGGAATCATAAATTTCATATCGGTTCTTGCCGTTCCGCTTCGCCTTGTGCATGGCTGCATCAGCACGTCTCAGCACTTCCTCTGCATCACCGGAATCGGGCGTGGAGGTTGCTATTCCTATGCTTACGGTCGTATAAAACTCTTTTCCTTCAATGATGAAAGGGCGACGCATGGAATGAATGATCTGTTCTCCAAGCAGGCAAACGTCTTCCAACGTAATCGATGACCGGATAAGGACAGCATATTCGTCACTGCTGATTCTGGACAAGACACATTCCTGTTTCGCAAATGTCTTCCTCAAATAGCTGGCGAACTGACGGAGCAGTTCATCTCCTTTCGCATGTCCCCAGGAATCATTGATCATTTTGAAATTATCAATATCAAACAACAGAAGGATCGCCGATTCTTCCAACGCGCCGGGCAATATATCAGAGAAATAGTTTCTAGTGAGCAGCCCGGTGAGAGAATCATACCGGGAGAGCACTTCCAGTTTTTCTTCTGTTTGAATCCTTGACATCTCGTTTGCAATACGATCTGCAAATATCTGAAGCAGAGGGCGGATCATTGGGTTGTTCGTCTGTTTCCGTTGATCCATAACAGCTAATACTCCGATGGGTTCTTGATCTGAACTCATCAAAGTTTTGCCCAGGAAGCTTTCTACTTCATAACGCTTCAAAATACTTGCGGAAGGAAAGTATTCCTGAGCCCTGCTCGGGTAAAAACAGTCGACGGAAGTAGCAAGCAGTTCCAACGGCGATTCCTCTACCTGGTATGTATCTCCATTAGACGTCTCCCCTTTATGAAAAATCGAAGAAACGAACAATTCGTTTTTCTGCTGCCCCTTCCATTTCCCGATAAAGGCAGTATTAACCTGGAGAACGGCCGCTAAATATTTCACGAGGAAATCAAAGAACGCCTGCCCGTTATAGCGCAGGAACCCTTCCCCTATTTCGACGATAGCGTTTTTAATCCGGCCAAGATCCATTTGATAAATCCGGTCCGTCGCTCCTATACCTGAATAGCCGATCCTGTTTCCGACCTCATTATAAAAAGGATGAACGATATCCTTGAACCAATGGCTCTCTCCTCCGTTACTCCAACGGTAGTCGAATTCCAAAATTCGTTCCGATCTTTCCGAACGTGCCAGTCGCTCAAAGTATGACCAGTCCTCTTCATGAAGCTTCTCCTTCACCTGCTGTTTATCCATGACGGCCAATTCTATTCCAAGCATTTCCTGCAACGGTTCATTCAAATATATCTTCTCATCACTAAGCTGATAGAACCAGACAGGTATGGAAAGCTGTTTGAGCGTCTTCCACGGGTGTTCCGCAATCTGAGCCATTACCGTTCACCTACTCCGAAAGATATTTTCCTCACATTTTACTTATCGGAATTTCCAGATGGAAGTTTAATCACATCCGGTGAAGGAATACTATAAAAAAGGAGGATCACCCATGAATAACAAACCTAAGAAACAAAAGGAACAAGAAACGAGCAATGAGGCAGCAGAACTATTCAACAAGAAGCCCCGGCTGGACAAAGCATTTGCTCCTGATGAAGAAAAACAAGCGGAAGATCATTCCGAAAGCGACGCTCTCTTTCATCATTATTCCGATAAAGAATCGAAGTAAGCGGCTCTCATAGAGCCGTTTTTCTTCTGGCCGGCGTGAAACATAAGAGGTTATAAAAGAATAATAAACCTCCTACATATATGGAAATGAATATATTTAATATATAGAAGAACAATTCTCCACAGACCGACCTCCCCGATAAAACCACTTCTTGCTTTCTTCCCTCACACCTGCCGGTTTCTGATAAAATGAAGGTATAAAATGGCAGGAAGGAGACCTTGCGGATGAAGAGATTTCAGTGGATGCTTCTATTGGCAGCAGTGCTCGTAGTTGCTGTAGGAGCCTATTGGATGGAGGGAGGGACAATCAAAGTCTCTCACGAAGCAGATTCCAAACCAATGAGGAAAGCAAAAGATGTGAATTTGGATGAACTGCCGATCACTTTACCCGAAGTAGACAATGAAGATGCTGTCGATCATTTCTACGAGCGTCTAAATCCCAGCCTCAAGACTGCCAGACAGAACGGATTAACTGTAAAGGAAGCGCAATCGTCTCCTGTCCCCGGCAGAGATGGAAGAATGCAGATCAATGAGGTGTGGCATAACGGCCGTACCATTACAGTTATGTACAGTCTGGATTTGTCCGCACTAATCGATAAAGATTCAAAGAACCACAGCTATTCTCCAATGATCGAATCCGTTGCGATTCAAGGGAATAAGGCTATAGATACCCAGACGCTTTCCGGTTTATCGGTCCCGATTGATTCCGAGAATGCCGTAATCTTCCAGAATCGCGTCTATGGGTCGTTACAATTACCAGCCATTTCGAAACAGGACTGGGGGTATGAGAACATCCCGGAAGAAGTACATGATTTCGATGAAACCCTGAAAACTTCTATCGGTATTCGGATAGGTGGAGAACGAATAGAAACCGAAGCGATGCCGATTCGTTATCTCCATGACAAAGACAGCCATTTGCTCGCCACTTATGAAACAACCGAGTCCTATACGGAACATGGTGTAACGTTCACTCCAATGGAACTAAAAGCCGGCGTCCTGTCCAACAGCATCCGTTTCCGCATGGAGGACCCGGGAGCAGCGTTCAATGAGTCCCTGGAGGGGATCATCCAAACAAATGCAGGGGAATCTTATACGATCGTCCCTTATATTCATCGTTTAAAAGAGGGTGTCTACGAGGGTTATTTTCCACCCTTCTCAGAAATTCCAGACGAAGTTACCTTCCAATTACAACAAGTACACTTTAAGGAAATCCATCCCTATTCGTTTGAAGTGGATATGAATAAGTTTAAAGGAACCTCGGATCATGAGACATGGACCGCCAACAAGAAGATAGCAGAGATTCATGATACAGACATCATTTTACGCCGAGTGGACAAGCACGGGAATGAGCATATGAACGCGGAACTGTTCTATGATCCCCATTCAAAGGACCAGCCGTCCCAAGTTATCGGAGCTATGTCTGAAAACACAGGTCCGGAAGCTGCCGAACAGCAGAAAGATGTTTTTATAAGCAGTGAAGATGGAAAATCCATCGACGGATTCCTGCATGGGTACCAGGATGAAGGAAATATAGATTTCGGCCTTCATGAATTCGATCAATCCGACCGTTTAAAAATCACCGTTGAAAAAGTAGTCTACACGCAGAAGCTGGACCATTCCTTCACTTTCCATCGGAAATGACGGATGATTGAGGTGTGCCAAGACCTTTCACAAAATGCCGAACCTCATCATTAAAGCGGTCATAGTGAGTGGCGGGAGTCTGGTGATAAGCATTTTCGATGACATACATTCTTGCGTTGGGACATGGATGATAGTACTTGGAATGTTCACTTATCCAAAATTCCTTACTACCGTACACAAGGAGCATCGGTTTATCGATCAGGCCGACACGGTGACTGCAGTCATAGTGAAGCGCACGATCGTAGAACGAGTGCCAGGCGGAGGGGTTGGACTTCGCCATGTGGTCATTCAGCTCCTGTTTAATGGTTTCATCACGGAAATGAGAGTGGCTGAGAAGTCGGGCAAGGGTATCCGGGCTTTTCTCCACCCAGCTCATTCCCCCGTAGAATTCAAACTTCAGACCACCTGTGCTCACTTTTGGGAAACCTCCGGCAAGGATGAGGGCTGTCAACCGTTCCGGGTAAGTCAATGCGAACTCCTGCGCAACCATCCCTCCACAGGAATACCCTACAACCACAGCCTGCTGAATCCTCAAATGATCCAGAAGCTGCAGGATTTCTCCTGCATACCAGCTTATGTCCGGTCGGTCTGTCGCCAGATCAGAATCTCCATTTCCGCTCAAATCAGGAAAAATCACTCGAAAGTCACAGGAAAGTTCCTTTTGGAATTTAAAGACTTTCCTCCCCATCCCGGGCGGATGGATGAAGACAAGCGCCTGCCCCTTCCCAACCTCTTCATAAAATAAACGAACTCCTTCTTCATTCGTATAATAAGGCATGGTTTCATCCCCTAATCATATAGTCATGGAGCCTTAGTCTTCCTTTATATTAGAGATTTTATGTTGCCCGCCGGAACAAAATTGACACCTGTTTTATGCTGTGCTTACATAAACGTATGACGTAACTGGAAGGGGAACATCATGAAACGGCGCCTGTTTATCTTCGTGTTGTTCGTAGCCGTACCAGCATGTATATTCGTTGCCTGCGGCTCCAAACAATTGGAGGATACATTAGATATAGAAGTACAATCATTTGAAGGAAAAACACAAGAAGGAAAGGCCTTTTCCACAGAAGAAATGAAAGGCAAGGTGTGGCTGGCCGATTTTGTCTTCACAAGCTGCGATACGGACTGCCCGCCGCTGACACGAAATATGTCAGAGGTACAACAGCAGTTGAAACAAGAAGGTATCGATGCAGAGATCGTTACATTCAGCGTCGATCCCACTGTCGACACACCGGATAAATTAAAAGAATTTGCATTAAAAAACGGTGCTTCCCTCGATAATTGGACATTTGTTACGGAGTACACCCAGGAGCAGATCGCAGATTTCGCTCAGGAAAGCTTTCAGACCCCTGCTGTTAAAACAGAAGGAAATGATCAAGTCACCCACAGCAATGCTTTTTACCTTGTTGGGAAAAACGGAAAAGTCCTGAAAAAATATAAAGGAGACGTTGCTGTTCCCAAAGAACAAATCCTAAAAGATATAAAAGCCATTACCTAAAAAAGCCCCCCTTGCCGGGAGGCTTTTTCATTTAGATATTTAACTGAACAGATTACGGAAGAAATTGACGATCGCTTCCAGGAAGCTGAGAATAGCATTCTTCAAGCTTTCCCAGAACCCTTCATCCTGAACTAGGTCTTTGATATTGCCTGTAAGATCGTCCAGTTGGTTCTTCACTGCGTCAAAATTGATGTTCAAATCCCTCATTTTCTCAAACAAATCCGTGAGCCGCTGCCGATCTTCCGGACTGAGTTCGATGTTCAGGGAGTTAAGTTTCTCCTCTACGATTTGTTCCACTTCTTCTTTCGTTGCCGGGTCCTGCTCGGCAATCTCTTTCTTAATCTCTGTCAATAATTCACTGATTTTCGCTTCGTCTACTCCGGATTCCTTGGCAATAGATGTAGCGACATCCAGTTCCTCACTCGCTACCTGCATTCTTTCCTTATCAAGCTTGACGCCTTTGGCATCATACGCCTTATAAATGCCCGTAAGTGCGGAATGTCCAGATACTTTCACAGAGGATGCAACGAGCACATCTGCGTTCTCCACCCCTGCTGTCAGTAAAGCGTTTGTGTACATTTCTTTCGTTACTTGTGTTATGTTATCAGGTGTTACGATTTCCAAATGAAGGCCGGAATCTTCTTTGTGGATAATCTTCACGGACGAATACATATTCGCATTCGGATTTCCACCAATATATTCATTAAGATCCTGCCCATTGACCGTAAACTCGTCCACCTGATCATGCTGATCGACTTCAAGCAGTTCTTTTACTTCCGCTTTCTGCTCCGGGGACAGCGCCTCCCCGTAAACGACGATCGGCAGACCTAGTTTTTCGTTAATTCCCTGGTCGCCTGTCGACGCATAACTGGTCATAGGTAGTACTGCAAGCGTGAGCAACGTGACAATCGTGAACCATATACCTATACGTTTTATCATTTTTCAAGCTCCTCATTTCCGTTGGTTATCCCTCCATTGTATGTGGAGTTCCCCAACGATTATACCCGCCCTCCATTCCAGCATAACACGGGCTGCCTAAGTAGACGTATGATACATAGAAAAAGTTTCACTACCTATATAATTATTCTGCAGAGGACGTGATACAAATGTTGAGAAAAATCGGTTTATACTTGTTCGCTGTCGCTTTTTTCTATGCGGGTGTCACGCACTTCATTTACGACCATGGATTCGCCCGCATGTTCCCTTCCTGGGTCCCCTTTAAGCTCGAGCTGGTATATATGTCCGGAATTACAGAGTGGCTTCTTGCACTGCTTCTTATTTTCCCACAGACGAGAAGGGCAGCAGGCTTTGCTACCGCCATCTTCTTAGTAGCTGTCCTTCCTGCCAACATCTATGCTGCAATTTATGATATCCCTGCTCCTTGGACGGACGAGACAAGCTCTACCGCCCTGTGGATTCGTCCCTTTTTGCAGCCTCTTCTGATCTGGTGGGTGCTTGTCGTTTCCAAAGATTCGAACCAACAGAAAGCGTCTGGTAGAATGGATAGGGAGTAAACAAAGGAGGAAGACTGATGCGTTTATCGAACAAGAAGGTTATTGCTTTCGTAAGCCCGGACTTCGAAGACTTAGAGCTTTGGTATCCCCTTCTCCGGCTTCAGGAAGAAGGAGCCGTCGTCCACCTCGCTGGAGAAGAAGCGGGGGTGGAGTACCCGGGGAAATACGGCGTACCTGCCACTTCCGACTTATCCTTTAAGGATATCGATCCAGCAGATTACGATGGTGTGCTCGTCCCTGGTGGTTGGTCGCCTGACAAACTCCGCCGCTACGACAAAGTTCTGGAGATCGTCCGCCATATGGATGAACACAAAAAGCCGATTGGACAGATCTGCCATGCCGGTTGGGTTTTAATTTCTGCCGGTATTTTGAACGGAAGAAAAGTGACGAGTACTCCCGGTATAAAAGACGATATGACTAATGCAGGTGCCACGTGGTATGACGAACCTGTTGTTACCGACGGCCACCTGATCAGTGCAAGACGACCGCCTGATCTGCCACCCTATGCAAAAGCATTTGCAGATGAGCTGGCTGAAAATTAATAAACAAGCGCGAAGCCTCCTGGCTTCGCGCTTGTTTATTACTCAGAATCCGGATGGATCGCCTTACCAGCCAGCATGGATATAGTTGAATCATCCATCGGCGGGTTGTGCAATCCAGCTCGTACATCCCGGTAATATTTCTCAAAAGGATAATGTTTGGAAAGGCCACGCCCTCCTGCAATCCTCATTGCAAGATCAACCACTTCCGATGCCGCATTTGTTACGGCAAGTTTGACTGCCGACAGCTCCGGCTGCATGTGTTCCCGTTCTTCCGGCTCCTCATCCCATCTTCGCGCTGTGGCGTAAAGAAACGAATGCGCCTGGAGCAGCTTCCATTCCATTTCCCCGATCTTATCCTGAATATGGGATACCTCTGAAATGGGCGTGTCCAAACTGTTCGGTTGAAAATTGCGGGCGAACTCAATAGCATCATTCCTGGCAGCCACGGCAATTCCCAGATAGCACGCAGGAATGTGAAGGAGCCATCCCTTCGGTTTAGATTTCCCTTTGACAGCTGTCTCTACCAGATCTTCCACAGACAGTTCGACATCTGTCAGTACGAGATCATCGCTTCCTGTCCCTCTCATCCCAAGTGTGTCCCAAGTTTTCTCAACCGTTACACCCGGTTGATGACGATCGATTAAGAACCAGCCGACTTGATCCAAATCCTCCACGTAGGCTGATACAATGTAGTAGTCGAGAAGTTCTGCCAGGGAAGTGAAGGATTTTCTTCCATTCAGTATATAAGCATCCCCGTCTCTTACCGCGGTCGTCTCCGGTACTCCCCCGCGGGTCGGGCTGCCTGTGGCAGGTTCTGTCGCTGCTCTGTTAACGACTTTCTGGTCCTGGACTACCTCTTTAGCCAAACGATCAAACTGCTCCTTCTTCCATAGCTGTTCCTCTGAAAGCTCCATCATCACACCCATGTGCCAGCCGATGGACAATGCGACCGAACCATCCCCTTCAGCAATTTTTTCCTGCATCAGAATAAGTTCGTACAAGGATACCGCTTCGCCGCCGTACCCAGTAGGCAGGGCAAGTGCCGGATACTCTTCCCGCTTGATTGCAGCAAGCGTCTTCGGGGAAAACGAAGCCGTATGATCGGCATCCTTTTTATGCATTCGCGCTTCCTCTGCAATCGCTGCCGCTTTATCAAACAAGCGCTGCTGCCGCCCATTCTTGATCCATGGCTTCCATATATCTCCCATCACATTCCACTCCCTCTTCCATTGTTCTACGTTAAATCATACCCGACAACTCGGAATAACGCGAGCGCCTTGCTTCTCCTTTTAACGATACCCTCTAAGTGGAAAAAAATTCTTCGTGAATGTTCCATTCTTGACCTTCACTTCTTTTCCTTGCCCGATCATTTAAAAAGGAAGCCGCCAAAAAAAACAAGGCCTCTCTTTAGGAGAAGCCTTGCTTCTATTTTGTTTCCACATTCAAATGCTGCAACGCTTGTTTAACAGACGCGTAGGTCTGTAAGGATAACTCACTAAAGTCCGCATAAGGTGCGCTTTGAATAGCGAAAGATGGTTTTATTCCTGTTATGACCAATTTAGTACCCATGAGATCGAGAAGCTGATTCATCTGGTAAATTCCCATATGTATCGCTTCGTTATACGAATAAACTGCCGACATATCCATAATCAGGTAGTCCTCTTTCGATTCTTTCACATGGTGACTGACTGTTTCAAGCATCTGCTGAAGCCGCTCATCATCCACTGTACCAATCAAAGGAAGGACAGAAATATTATTCTCAATCGGAACAATTGGTGTAGAAAGACGCTTGAGTTCAGATAAGTAATGTCCGATCAACTCTTCCTGCTCCCGACGTTTTGTCACATCCTTCTGAACACCGACAAAATATGTCTGGTCCATCTGTTCGATGTACACAGGGAATATTTGCAGCTCGTTCCAAAACAAGGATCCATCTTTCCGGTAGTTCCTCAGCTCCACCAAGACAGGCTCCCTGTTAGCCAACCCCTGTCTGATCAACTTTATTTTCTCCGGTTTTGTTTCTTCTCCCTGCAGGAAACGGCAGTTCTTCCCTAATATTTCTTCAGGCTGATAGCCGGTCAATTCCTGGAAACCCTTATTGCAATAAATCATCGGATTGTCTTCCTGTTCCGGATCTGTAATAACGACACCGGCCCCGACGCGGTCGATCGCCGCTTTGATGAATTCGTTCTGCTGTATTTCTTCCAGCTTAGCAAATGAGATTTCACTCACTATGAACAATCCCCTCTAGTATGGAATGAATACTATCATGATAAAATGAATCCCTATAGTTGTGCAAGCGACACCCTGCATGAATTTCCAACCAATTTCGACAAATAAATGATTCTACCTGTTTTATCCTAAGAATCCTTGAAAAAAATGTGCAGGTGTTCGATGTAGGCCCGCACCTGCGGCAGTTCACTCATTTTTTCTTTCGTGCATGCCCACGTTTCTCTTGCTGCGATTTCTCCTCCCACCATCAGCGGTTTATGATGATAATAATCTTTCTCATTTTTTATAATGCTTTCCGGCAGCACTGTAGCACCAATCCCGCGCTTCATCATCTGCTTCGCCGTTTCGAATTGATCCACTTTAAACGAACGTTTGATGCCAGGGTTTTCTGCCAACCACTTATCGAGGAGTATCTGAAATCCCTGGTCGCTCTTAAACTCGATAAACGGCCGCCCCTCCATTCTTTCAAAGGGCAGAGAATCAAACAAATACAAACGATCATGAAATAAATGATGTGTTTCGTAGCCGGGAATCGGATCTCCCCGGACAATACAGATATGAAAATCCTCTGCCGTCTGCCTAATTTCTTCACTTGTGCCGGTAACTAGGTCAATCGATACATCCGGATACTTATTCATGAATGATTGAAGCTGCCCCGCGAGGAAATACTGGCTGAACAAAGAGGAGGCACCAATGGATACTGTCCCGACTATCTCTCCTCTGGCAGCAGCAAGTTTTTCATGAATCTTTTTTTCTGACTGGATCATAAAATCCGCGTGTTTCAGCACCAATTCTCCTGAGGGGGTGGGGATGAGCTTCTTCGGCGTCCTTAAAAAGAGCGCACTTCCAAAATACGCCTCTATGTATTTTAACCGCTGAGTAACTGCCGGCTGGGATATCAGTACTTTTTTTGCTGTCGCATGAATGGTTCCATACCGTTTCAAAGCCAGGAGTAGTTGGAAATCTTCCAGTTTCATCGCTATCCCTCCATAACTTTTACTTATCACTTTTCATTATAAACCAGTATTATTCAAATACCTATAAAAGCAGTACGATAAAGACAGTATTTAGGAGGTGCGGAAATGGATCGTTTTCTTACACAAAAGCTGATGAGCGCTTACTTTCTCTATGAGTGCGGCAGAGCTATGTACTTTGTCCTGATTACCTGGTTCCTCTATCAGTGGACAGACAATGCTTTATATACTGGTCTCCTCGTAAGCTTCGGGTTCGTACCAGGGTTATTTTCCAATCTTATTTTCGGAGTAATCATTGATCGCGGAAACCGGAAGCGCCTTGCCGGAATTGCAGGCTTGCTCAGCGCGTGTTGTTTGTTGGGGTTATGGAGTACGTTTTTCTTCGGATGGATGCACCTATGGATATTCATTAGTTCTCATATGATCATGCAGACACTCGGTTCGTTATTCAGACCTTCATTACAGGCCCTTGTTGCAGAAGTCTATCCAAAGGAATCGCTGCCGCGGATATTCTCATGGTCCAATACAGCGACGATCACTGGAAGTTTGACCGGAGCTTCATCTGGAGGGCTTCTGGCCGGCCTGGTAACCATGAACGTATCCATAGCCATCGTACTCTTTCTTTATACAGCTGGATGGATCGCCGTCACCCGCCTTGCTTATCAGCCTTTGTACGAGCGAGGATTAAGACCTCCATCCTCCTTTTTGAATGAGTTGAAAGGCGGATTCATTTACGTCCACGCCAACAGAATGCTTTACGGCCTGTTTGTTATGACTATGATCGGCCAACTGACCTTTCATACGACACTCGGTTTTCTCAGTGTGTATACAAGTGAGCACCTGCAGCAGGATGCATTCGTTTATGGACTTCTGGACAGTGTATTCTCCATTGGAGGAATCACAGCAGGGGTTCTGGGCACGTGGTGGTGGTCTACTTTCAGGAACCGCCTGGGTATCATGTCTCTGCTGCTTATGGCGGCAGGGCTCCTCATCGTTGTCTGGACCCAGCAGGTCTGGGTATCTTTTATCGGATTCTTTCTAATCGGTCTCAGCACTTCCTTTGTCCGCGCCTTGCTGCAATCCATCCAGCAGATGGTGACCGATGCTGACTTTCATGGACGAATGTCGAGTTTACGCATGCTCTGCAACCAGACATCTGTCGTCGTGACAGGGCCGATATTCGGCCTTATTGCAGAAGGATACGGCGTCCGTTATGTTTTCCTCATGCTGGGTATTCCGGTTGTTCTCGGCATCGTCTGGTCTGTCATTCAATCGAAGCACCCGGCATTCCTTGAGATCACAGCTAAACAATCCGCTTGAACAAAGCAAAAAAGGTATGCTTCGGGATAACCCGAAGCATACCTGCTATTGGATGTCTTTATGTTTGTAAGATTATCTTATCTCGTCTCTTCCTTCGGTGTGCGATAAACCTTCTCTACCTCAACTCCCAGTGCCTTCAAATAGTCGACGATCTGGTCTAATCTTTTCATTTTTTCACCTCAGTATGAAATAAGATTTGGTCTACGTTCGTAAAGATTCATCTGTCTACCATTAAGTACGTGCGGGGACCGGGCGGCGTTTCAATTTTTTATACTCTTCTTTACCCTCGGATCATCTTCGTTATGCCATTCTTTGCACATTTGGACATTTTTTATCGAAATGCCTCGAACGACCTTTGTTTGTTCCGCTACTGCTGCAAATCCGTGACTCTCAAAGAAAGGAACAGCAGGGAAGCTTGCTTCGGTTGTCAACAAACACCTACGCTGTTGAACCGCTTCTTCCATCAGCTTATGAAGCAAAAGGGAAGCGACCCCTCTGCGCCGGCTGTACTTATGGACATAAAGAAGGTCCACGACGTCTTTGTACAGGCTTCCAAGGCCGATGACACGCCCGTTTTCCCTGACCACCCACGTACTGCTTTTCTTTAACCGTTCGCACAGCCCCTGTGTATCAAGGAACCCCGCAGCCCAAGCCTCCCGTTGTTTTTCCGAATAAGGAGAACAGTCATCGTCGCAAATGGTCTCTCTGATCATCTGGATAATTTCCTGTAAATCATCACCCTTATACCATTTCTCTACGTTCAACCAAATCCCTCTCTCTTTCATCTTATCAGAATAAGATGCCGGTAAATTTAATAATTCTTTGACAATTGGTGGAGCGCTCGCACTTCCTCCATGAACTTGTCCACAGAGTCGCTGATTTCTTCTCTGTTCATCGGAGTGACGATAGAAAAATACCGCGTCGTTGTTTTTATATAGGGAAGCTGCATGATCAGGTGTTCGACACCTGTGTGACAGACAACTGTTTTAGATAAAAAGGACAAACCAAGACCCGCTTTCACCCCTTGGACAACTCCGTGATTACTTCCGATTGTAATCATCTTCTTCGGACGAATGTTGAAGCTCTCCAACATGGAATCCATCATCGCTCTTGTACCTGATCCTTCTTCCCGGGTGATCCACGTCTGATCCTGGAGATCAGCGAAAGTAATAGACGATTGTTTTCGAATCGGATGGGCCTCCGGCACGAGGACGACCATTTCATCTTCCATGAACGGCTCCGAGCTTAAACCATGCTGGGTAACCTTCCCCTCTATGAGTCCCACATCCAAGTCATGGTGCTGGACGGCCTCATTAATCCGCTTCGAGTTTTCAATTCTTACCTGTAAATCAACAGACGGGTAAGCCTGATCGAATGCTTTTAAAATAGGCGGAAGAATGTATTCCCCCACCGTATAACTCGCACCGATACGAATCAGTCCACCAAGCTCCCGCTGGTATTCTGATACTTCCTGAACGGCCTTATCGATCAAACCGATTGCCTGCCTTGAACGCTGATAGACAATCTCCCCTGTCTTTGTCAAATGAAAACGCTTCGGCGATCGATCAATCAACGTAGCATCAAAATAACGTTCTAAATTCTTTATGTGGGAACTTACTGTCGGTTGGGACAGATTTAAGCTGGCTGCTGCTTTTGTAAAGCTTTTTTGATCCACCACTGCCACAAAGGTTTTCATCGCTTCAAAATCCATAGTCTCACCCAATCATTATGTTTTTTAATTATAACCATTATAAAGTTTTATTTTACTAATAGATAGTCCGGGCGTATGATGGGGAATGGTCAGAAGGAGGATACACCTATGAATCAACAAATAAGAAATTACCTTCCCGGAATTGTTTTTACCGCCATCCTTGCTGCTGCAGGATTCCTTGTGGCTGAGCTGCCGCTTGTTAACCAAGTGGGGCCGTTGGCAGCAGCAATTGTGCTTGCTGTCATTTACAGACACTTCTTCGGATATCCCGAGCGACTGCACACAGGAATCCGCTTTTCGACGAAGAAGCTGCTTCGTTTAGCTATCATATTATTCGGTTTAAAACTGAACATCGATGTCATTCTTCATGAAGGATTACCTTTACTATTCCGCGGTACACTCGTTATCCTGTTCGCTGTCGGCTTGATGATGCTGCTTGCGAAAATCTTCAAAGCAGACAAATCGCTTACTTTGCTGCTCGGTATCGGCACCGGCATATGTGGTGCTTCCGCAATTGCAGCGGTTTCTCCAATCTTGAAAGCGAAGGAAAAAGACACCGCTCTAAGCGCAGGTATCATATCGGTGATCGGTACCCTGTTCGCCATCGCATACACGATTATCCGCCCCTTATTGCCGGCAGACGCAGAGACCTACGGAATGTGGGCGGGCTTAAGTCTTCACGAAATCGCACATGTCGCACTTGCAGGAGAGCCTGCAGGAGAAGACGGACTTGCCATGGCTCTCCTTGCCAAGCTCAGTCGTGTCTTCCTGCTCGTACCGGTCAGCCTGATTCTCGTATGGATCATGAACCGAAAAAAACGGAATGAAGAAAGCGGCCGTGCTATCGCTTTCCCATGGTTCCTTCTGGGTTTTATTGCTTTGAGCTTGTTCGGCAGCTATATAGATGGAACGCTGTTTACAATACCCGCTACTGTTATGAACGGTATATCGACAGGAACGTCCTTTATTTTGACAATGGCGATGGTTGGTCTCGGCTTGAATGTGAGTCTCTCTGATGTGAAGAACAAAGCATGGAAACCGACGCTGTTGCTGCTTGTCACATCGGTCCTTCTTTCCTTATTCACCTATTGGATCGTTGCCTGAAAACAGGTATCTCCCAGCGAAAAAAGAACCCTCATGTGGGTTCTTTTTTTCTTCCTGCGATTCATGCTCGTCCACTATGTGCATATAGTATAGGGACACTTTTTTGAAGGAAGGAATATCATTCACATGGGAATGTCTCAAACAAGGGCCGGGGCCTCCTTTTACGCTTTCCTGTCTATTACATTCTGGGGGATCTCTTTTGTATCCACGAAGGCCGTCTTGGATAAGATGGATCCCTTATCGCTTCTCGTCGTACGGTTCGGAATCGGATCCCTTTTCTTATTTCTGCTTATTCTTCTTTTGAGAGAACCATGGAAGGTCCGCATCTCCAACCTTCCGCATTTAATCATCCTCGGGGTTCTGGGTGTATTTATTCATCAAGTTATCCAAGCATCCGCTTTATTAACTATCCAAGCATCCGATGCAGGCTGGCTCATCGCCTTTTCCCCAATATTCACTATTTTCCTCTCCTTTCTATTTCTTCAGGAGAGGATCACTATAGGGAAAGTTCTGGGAATCACTTTATCCGTCACTGGAGTTCTGATGATCACGACTTGGGGACGGGGAATGAGTCTGGAATTCTCTCTATCTATTGGATATATTCTAATGATCCTAAGCACACTTAATTGGGCGGTTTACACCATATTGCTTCGAGCACTTGCCGTCCCGCTGCCACCTCTCGTCCTCACCTTTTATATGAGTATGATCGGGTTTATTCTTACCCTTCCCTTCTTTGTCAGAAATAACGGTATCCAGCAGCTTTACGGTCTCACATCTGCTGATTGGAGCCACCTTCTTTTTCTGGGCATCTTCGTTTCCGCCGTCGCTTATTGGTACTGGGCGAAGGCTCTTGAAGTCATGAAGGCTTCTCAAGTCTCCGTATTTCTATACTTTGAACCACTGGCTACTCTTGGTGCAGCGGTTCTCATCTTAAATGAACGATTAGCTCCTGCTTCTATCGCAGGAGGCTGTCTTATTGTTTTCGGTGTCATGATTGTACAAGGAAGATTTATCAATGGGAAGAATTAAGGAGGAAGAACTAATGAACCTTTTGGAACGTATGAAGAGAGCGTTCTCCACCATGTCTTCATGGAAGCCGGAAGAGATCAAGCAAACACTGCTGAACCTGGATGTATCGTTAGAGGAAGTGACTGCTTTTCTCCGAGATCCGGCAGGGAAACCATACGCCCGGAAAGTCTTGTATCAGGACGATCATGTAGAAGTGATCGTCATGAATTGGAGTGCCCTAGCTTGTGCACCGCACGACCATGGCCAATCAGCCGGATGGATCCAAGTCCTAAGCGGCCGGACCAAACAGACCATTTACAGAGTGGAGAACGACAGTCTTCCTGAGCCGCTTTTTACAGAGACGCAAAATAAAGGGTCTTGTTTCTTCGCACCTGTGCGGGGTGTCCACCAAATGGCGCAAGAAGGGGGAGAGCCACTCATCACGCTTCACCTTTATTCCCCACCCATCCGCGGAATGAAGGTGTACGATCTGGAAGCATGTGCTGCCTGTATTGTATCCACTGACTGCGGCGCATGGTGGCCGGATGATCAGAAGCAGAAAGTAAAAGAAATCCAATTAAAAAAGAAGCGGACTTGAGGCCCGCTTCTTTTAATTTATTGATCCAGTTTATACTTATCTTCATCCTCCGCAAAGCGGTTGTACCGTGTCTGCAGCCAGTAAAAGATATGGGAAACGAACACTTTAAGAATGGCATATCCCGGTATGGCGAGGATGATTCCGACTACCCCGAACAAATGGCCTGCCGTAAGCAGGACAAAGATGATCGTAACCGGGTGGATATGCAGGCTTTTCCCCATAATCTGTGGAGAGATAAACTTCCCTTCAAGCAGTTGGACCACTGTCCACACAATGGCCAGCTTCAATACCATAAATGGTGATGTCACGATGGATATGATCAAGGCAGGCGTAATTGCAATTGCCGGTCCTAAATATGGTACGACACTTGTCACACTGGCGATTGCCGCAAGTAAAAGAGCATAATCCAAGCCGATAATCAGGAACCCGATGTACATCATCACTCCGATACAGAAACTGACGATGATCTGGCCTTGAATGTAAGCACTAAGCTGATGATCAATGCCCTGAAAGACACTCTTCACTCCGGGACGAGCTTTCGGAGGAAACATACGGAGAATTTTCTCCGGCAGATGATGCCCGTCTTTCAGAAGGTAGAAAAGGATGAATGGAAGCGTAACTAAAGCAACGACCACACTTGTCACCGTGGATATGATGTTCGTAATCCCTTCGACCGTCTGAGAAGCATAGGATGATATATAATCAGGTACCTGGTTCAACAACTCATCTACATCATTGAACATATTTGTGTAGTAGCTGGAGAAGATGGAATTCTTCAACCATTCATCTGCTGACTTGATCATATCGCCAAGGTACTTCGGTAAATCCTCCGCCAGACTGATCAGCTGTTTCTCCAGGAACGGAATGATCAGGACAATAAGCAGCGTGATCAGACCTACCAGCACAAGCAGCGTCATCAAAATGCCCCATATCCGTTTGATCCGCCAAGATTCCAGTAAATTAATGATCGGACGAAGCAGATAGTAAACAACTACAGAGAGAATTAACGGCAGTGCCACCGTTTTTACAAATATGAAGAAAGGCTCGAAAATAAAGCCGACACTTGAATAAATGAAAATATTCAAACCGATTAACAGCAAGATCCCTAAAACATATAATAATTTCCTGCCGCCGAAAAATCGGATAAACGGTGTGGAATCCCAACGATTCATAATCATTACCCCTTCACGAATAAACAACTCTTCTTTATTTTTCCTCAGTTTATCATAATAGAAACCCCATAATGAACACTTTTGATTCACCGGTCGAGCGATTCTTCCTTTTACTCTACCATTGAACCAAAGACCTTATCCCTATATGGAATCGATTCCATATAATCTATTAATAACGAATAATTTACAAAATCATACAGAAGAGTCGATATTATTATCTCATTTTTTTCTTTAGTTGGAAACCTTTGCATAATTAAGATTAAGCTTAAGACCCTTGGTACATCCCCTCTTTCAATTTAATTCCACTAATGGCTGATACTTTTGGCCTGCATTGACCATATGGAATCCATTCCATAAAGTTAACCATGTGCTCCGGAGCATAATACTACTACATATTAGGAGGCAACAATGAAACGTACTTATTCTTCTTTATTATCTAAAATTGCGTTAACCGGTCTTGTTCTCGTTGGAACATTGGCACAAAGCCCTCTTCAAGCAAATGCACAAACAGACGAGGACACTCCAGTTTGGTCGAGAGAAGACGCACAAAACTTCCAATTGACGGAAGAGAATACAGCGCCTAATCTCGATTCTTTCACTGATGTGGCACCTGACTACTGGATATGGGATACCTGGCCTTTAAGAAACCGTGATGGTTCTATTGCGAAAATCAAAGGTTACTATGTTACCTTTGCCCTGACTGCAAGCAAGGATTATACGTGGGGCGGACGCCATGATCACGCCGTTATTCGTTACTTCTATTCCAAGAATGGAAAAGACTGGACGATGGGTGATGTTCCTTATGATCAGGAAAAAGCCTTTGGTTCCCGTCAATGGGCTGGATCTGCAATGCTGGATAAAGACGGAAAGGTCCACCTTTTCTACACAGCTACTGGACGTAAAGGGGAACCGACTTTCGAACAACGTTTAGCAAAGACAACGTTTGAAATGGATGCCAAAGGGAACTCCGGCGTCACTGTATCTAACCAGGGGGAACATCAAATCCTGGCAGAGGCAGATGGAAAATACTACGAAACACAAGAACAGAAAACCGGTGATATCATTTATTCCTTCCGTGACCCTTGGTTCTTCCAAGACCCTGAAACAGGGGAAGAGTACCTCATTTTTGAAGGAAACAGTGGTGGGTTTGATAAGACATTGAAGCAGAAGCACATCGGATCTACAGGTGAGGATGTTCCAGCCGGTGCAGAGAATTATAACGGGAACATCGGTATCGCTGAAGCGACAAACGATGACCTGACTGATTTTGAACTTCTTCCTCCACTGTTGGAGGCAAACGGGACAAACCAACAATTGGAGCGTCCGCATGTTGTGAAGAAAGGTAATGATTACTACCTGTTCACGATTACACACGAATTCACCTTCGCCCCAGGTCTAAAAGGGCCGGACGGGCTCTACGGATTCCATGGTGAATCTCTATTCGGAGATTATGAACCGATGAACGGAAATGGTCTTGTTGTGGCGAATCCGAAAGAAGATCCATTCCAAACCTACTCATGGGCTGTTTTACCACACGGACAAGTCATTAGTTTTGTGAATGAATTTTATGATGAGAATGGAAACTTCCAATTCGGCGGCTCTTTTGCCCCAACCCTTAAGATTAATCTCAAAGGTGATACATCCAAGATCACTAACGTTATGGGTGAAGGTGAAATCCACGGATAATGAAGAACCAATGGAAAGAAGCTAGGTTTTTAAGCAAAACCAGCTTCTTTTCTTTTAAATAAGGAGGTAAGACTAATGGTATTTAGAAGAAAAAGCTTGAAACATATCGTTATGGCGACTGTATTGAGTATGGGAGCAGCCGGCTTCGCGGGAAGCGTCTCTGCACAAGAAACACCAACATCCAACTGGACGATCGAGGATGCTTTGGAAATCGAGCGTACGGATGCAACCACAGCTCCTTATATCGAACCAGACTTTGAAAAGATGGCACCGGAACTCCACGTTTGGGATACTTGGCCATTACGGGAGAAGGACGGATCACTTGCTAAGGTAAACGGAAATTACGTTATCTTTTCCCTTACAGCACCGTCTGATCTGCTACCCGGAAAGCGTCATGATGTAGCAGCTATCCGCTATTTCTATTCTAAAAATGGTCAGGATTGGACGCTCGGCGGAGAAGCATTCCCTTCCGAAGATGCTTATGGTTCAAGGCAATGGGCTGGTTCCGCCATGATGGAAAACGGGAAACTCCATTTGTTTTATACGGCGACAGGCCGTAAAGGAGAAGAAACATTAACTTATGAACAACGCCTTGCCCTGGCAACAGGCGATATAAAAGCAGATGGAAATGGCGTTTCCTTCACAAACTTCTCCCATGACATAATCCTGGAGCCGCATGGTAAGTATTATCAAACTCAGGAACAGTCCCAACAAGGCGATATCGCTTATACCTTCCGCGATCCATGGTTCTACGAGGATCCGAAAAGCGGTAAAGATTACATCCTTTTCGAAGCGAATTCGCCCGGAGCTCCAGCAGAGAGAAGTTTAGATAAGGCATATATAGGCAGTGATGCATTCAGCAGCACCCATGAAGTATTTATGGAGGATTTCGCTAAACAATTCAATGGAAGTATCGGCATTGCGGAAGCTAAGAATGACGCCTATACAGAATTTGAAGCACTCCCTGCTCTTCTTGAAGCTAATTACGTAAATCAGGAGCTGGAACGCCCTCATATCGTGAATAAAGGGAATAAGTACTATTTATTCACAAGTACACATGAACATAAGTTCGGCCCAGGCGTGGACGGTCCTGACGGGCTTTATGGATTCACATCGAATTCCCTATTCGGAGGTTATGAACCTCTAAATGAAAGCGGCCTTGTTCTTGCTAATCCGGATGGCCATGACTACCAGTCGTACTCTTGGACCGTCATGCCCAATGGGAAAGTGATCAGCTTCTACAATTTCCATGACTTAGATGGGAAGAACATAGCAGATTTAGGAGGAACCACACCGGAATACCAAATGTCGCATTTCGGCGGTACGCTTGCACCTACAATCAAGCTGTCCATTCATAACGACACTACAAAAATAAATGGAGATTCAAAACCTGGAAAAATCAGATAATAAGTATATTCTTATCATAAAGAAGAAAGAGGCCCCGTATAGGGCCTCTTTCTTCTATCACATATTAGTGACTGCTTTATAATCCGACTCTTCCACATACCCAAGGACCGCATCTACATAGTATATATCTCCATAACACGCACCATACTGTTCTGCTTCTTCCCTGATACAGCTGTATATCCCGGTGTCTCTCAATTCGTCGTACTTTTGTGCGGAAAACTCGATGGCAAGTTCCTGCGTGTACTCGCCCCCTCGTTCCATAACAAATTCTATAAATCCAGGTCCGAAATTATAGGACTGCAAAGCCAGCTTCACATCGTAATCAGCACGTTCCAAAACATCACCAAAATAGCTTACCCCCTGTTCAATGGAGCGTTTTGGCTCTGTAATGCAGCCAACCTCTCCGCACAAGGATTCAGATGCCTGCATCGGATCGTTTCCCCGACCTCCTGATTCCTGCATCATCACAGCGAGAATAACTTCTGTATATGGTTCAATCCCCTCTTTAGCCGCATACGATCTAACCTCTTCCTCGTAATCAAGCACATTTGTAGACAGCTTCGGTTCCTTTTCCGTTCTCAAACTGCTCGCAATCTCTTGACCTATATCATAATTATTCATTACATAGAGAAAAATCCCAGCGAGAAGAAAGGGGAGAAAGAACATCAAGAAGCCGGCTTTTTTACTTTTGCTTTTGCTTTTGTTTCTGACAGACAATTTCTCCCTTCCTTCCATACGAAAATAACACTTTCATTCTATCATGTTAAAAGATCATCTTCCTGTATAATGAATCGGTAATACGCTGGATTAGTTTGATTATTCTGTCATTTACGGATTATAATTACCTAAAGGCAATAAACGACTGAATGATACGGATAATTATCTACTTAGAGACATAAGCTTCTTCGTATAACTTAGAGAATAGCTGGTTCTTTACAAACCAAACCTTAGAAAGAAGGGATCCCTATGAAGAAAAGCCTTGTTTTACAAACAGACTTCGGTTTAAGTGACGGTGCTGTCAGCGCCATGTACGGGGTATCTCTTTCCGTAGATCCTGATTTAAAGGTTTTTGACTTAACCCATGATATCCCTGCTTTCGACATTTGGGAAGCATCCTACCGCTTGTATCAAACGATCAGCTACTGGCCCGAAGGTACCGTTTTTGTATCTGTCGTGGACCCTGGAGTAGGCTCGGGCAGAAAAAGCATTGTCGCTCAAACGATGGGAAACCACTATATTGTAACCCCTGACAATGGTACGTTGACTCATGTCAACAAGTATATAGGGATCAGAGAAGTTAGAGAAATCGATGAGAGAATTAACAGACTTCCTAACTCCGGGGAATCCTACACCTTCCACGGGCGGGATGTCTATGCCTATACTGGTGCCAGATTAGCTTCAGGAGCTATTTCCTTCTATGGCGTAGGCGCTTCCCACCCCCACGACCGTATCGTATCCCTTCCTCTTCAAACGGCACAGTTGGATAATGGTGTCATTCAAGGTTCCATTGATGTTCTCGATATACGATTCGGTAACTTATGGACAAATGTAAGCAGAGAACTTTTTTCACAGTTGGACGCGACGCATGGAGATGGCTTGGAGGTTACGATTGATAATGGAACGAGACAGACTTATAGGAACAGCATGATATTTGGTAAATCTTTTGCAGATCGTCATATAGGTGAGCCGATCCTTTATGTGAACTCGTTGGATAATCTGGGCATCGCTATCAATCAAGGCTCTTTCGCAGATGCCTATCATATACAGCCAGGCCCGAATTGGACAGTAACCGTCCGAAAAGCATCGCACAATAATTTTAATTAACAAAAAAACCTTCAGGATAAACCTGAAGGTTTTTGAATTGACGTGGCAGCGTCCTACTCTCACGGGGATCTACCCGACTACCATCGGCGCTGAAGAGCTTAACTGCTGTGTTCGGCATGGGAACAGGTGTGACCTCTTCGCCTTCACCACCACATCAATATTCTATTGAGGTAAACCCTCAAAACTGGATAAGGAAACATCTTTATCGAAAGAAACGTTTTTCACGCGATCATTTGATCAGATAGATAAGTCATCGATCCATTAGTATCCGTCAGCTCCACGTGTCACCACGCTTCCACCTCGGACCTATCAACCTCATCGTCTCTGAGGGATCTTATTTGCTCGAAGGCAAAGGGAAATCTCATCTCAAGGGGGGCTTCATGCTTAGATGCTTTCAGCACTTATCCCGACCACACGTAGCTACCCAGCTATGCTCCTGGCGGAACAACTGGTACACCAGCGGTGTGTCCATCCCGGTCCTCTCGTACTAAGGACAGCTCCTTTCAAATTTCCAACGCCCACGACGGATAGGGACCGAACTGTCTCACGACGTTCTGAACCCAGCTCGCGTACCGCTTTAATGGGCGAACAGCCCAACCCTTGGGACCGACTACAGCCCCAGGATGCGATGAGCCGACATCGAGGTGCCAAACCTCCCCGTCGATGTGGACTCTTGGGGGAGATAAGCCTGTTATCCCCGGGGTAGCTTTTATCCGTTGAGCGACGGCCCTTCCATGCGGTACCGCCGGATCACTAAGCCCGACTTTCGTCCCTGCTCGACTTGTAGGTCTCGCAGTCAAGCTCCCTTGTGCCTTTACACTCTGCGAATGATTTCCAACCATTCTGAGGGAACCTTTGGGCGCCTCCGTTACTCTTTGGGAGGCGACCGCCCCAGTCAAACTGCCCACCTGACACTGTCTCCGGACCGGATCACGGTCCTGGGTTAGAATGTCCGTACAGCCAGGGTAGTATCCCACCAGCGCCTCCACCGAAGCTAGCGCTCCGGCTTCTAAGGCTCCTACCTATCCTGTACAAGCTGTACCAACATTCAATATCAGGCTACAGTAAAGCTCCACGGGGTCTTTCCGTCCTGTCGCGGGTAATGTGCATCTTCACACATAGTATAATTTCACCGGGTCTCTCGTTGAGACAGTGCCCAAGTCGTTGCACCTTTCGTGCGGGTCGGAACTTACCCGACAAGGAATTTCGCTACCTTAGGACCGTTATAGTTACGGCCGCCGTTTACTGGGGCTTCGGTTCAACGCTTCGCTTACGCTAACGCATCCCCTTAACCTTCCAGCACCGGGCAGGTGTCAGCCCCTATACTTCGCCTTACGGCTTCGCAGAGACCTGTGTTTTTGGTAAACAGTCGCTTGGGCCTTTTCACTGCGGCTCCTCGGCAGAGGAGCACCCCTTCTCCCGAAGTTACGGGGTCATTTTGCCGAGTTCCTTAACGAGAGTTCTCCCGCTCACCTTAGGATCCTCTCCTCGCCTACCTGTGTCGGTTTGCGGTACGGGCACCTCTTTCCTCACTAGAGGATTTTCTTGGCAGTGTGAACTCAGGAGCTTCGGTACTATAGTTCCCTCCCCATCACAGCTTGACGTTATGCCGGACGGATTTGCCTATCCGACCGTCTCACTGCTTGGACGTGCACATCCAATGGCACGCTCTCCTTATCCTCCTGCGTCCCCCCGTCGTTCAAACGGAAAGGAGGTGGTACAGGAATATCAACCTGTTGTCCATCGCCTACGCCTTTCGGCCTCGGCTTAGGTCCCGACTAACCCTGAGAGGACGAGCCTTCCTCAGGAAACCTTAGGCATTCGGTGAAAGAGATTCTCACTCTTTTTTCGCTACTCATACCGGCATTCTCACTTCTAAGCGCTCCACCAGTCCTTACGGTCTGACTTCACGGCCCTTAGAACGCTCTCCTACCATTGATCCTACGATCAATCCGCAGCTTCGGTGGTGTGTTTAGCCCCGGTACATTTTCGGCGCAGAGTCACTCGACCAGTGAGCTATTACGCACTCTTTAAATGATGGCTGCTTCTAAGCCAACATCCTGGTTGTCTAAGCAACTCCACATCCTTTTCCACTTAACACACACTTTGGGACCTTAGCTGGCGGTCTGGGCTGTTTCCCTCTCGACTATGAACCTTATCACCCACAGTCTGACTCCCAGAACAAAGTCTATGGCATTCGGAGTTTGACTGAATTCGGTAACCCGATAGGGGCCCCTCGTCCAATCAGTGCTCTACCTCCATGACTTTCTATTCTGAGGCTAGCCCTAAAGCTATTTCGGAGAGAACCAGCTATCTCCGTGTTCGATTGGCATTTCACCCCTACCCACACCTCATCCCCGCAATTTTCAACTTGCGTGGGTTCGGGCCTCCAGTCAGTGTTACCTGACCTTCACCCTGGACATGGGTAGATCACACGGTTTCGGGTCTACGACCGCATACTCACTCGCCCTATTCAGACTCGCTTTCGCTGCGGCTCCGCTTCTGCTGCTTAACCTTGCATACGGTCGTAACTCGCCGGTTCATTCTACAAAAGGCACGCCATCACCCATTAACGGGCTCTGACTACTTGTAGGCACACGGTTTCAGGATCTCTTTCACTCCCCTTCCGGGGTGCTTTTCACCTTTCCCTCACGGTACTGGTTCACTATCGGTCACTAGGGAGTATTTAGCCTTGGGAGATGGTCCTCCCGGATTCCGACGGAATTTCACGTGTTCCGCCGTACTCAGGATACACTCCGGAGGGAGAAAGGTTTCGACTACAGGGCTGTTACCTGCTCTGGCTGATCGTTCCAGATCGATTCATCTACCTTCCTCCTTGGTAACTCCAAAGGAGTGTCCTACAACCCCAAGAGGCAAGCCTCTTGGTTTGGGCTGATTCCGTTTCGCTCGCCGCTACTTGGGAAATCGCATTTGCTTTCTCTTCCTCCGGGTACTTAGATGTTTCAGTTCCCCGGGTCTGCCTTCTTATACCTATGTATTCAGCATAAGATCCTGCTCCATTACGAACAGTGGGTTTCCCCATTCGGAAATCTCCGGGTCAAAGCCTACTTACGGCTCGCCGGAGCATATCGGTGTTAGTCCCGTCCTTCATCGGCTCCTAGTACCAAGGCATCCACCGTGCGCCCTTATTCACTTAACTATCGTCGTGAAAAGACGTTTGTTTAAAACTTTCGATGTTTGATGTCTTGTCATCAATCGTTTCATCGTTAGATGATACGATGATTCCTTATCCAGTTTTCAAGGTTCACGTAGTTCAGAGAAATCTTTCGATCTCTCAAAACTGAACAACCAACCAAGTACGCTTCCGTTCTAAATCCTTAGAAAGGAGGTGATCCAGCCGCACCTTCCGATACGGCTACCTTGTTACGACTTCACCCCAATCATTGGTCCCACCTTCGGCGGCTGGCTCCAAAAGGTTACCTCACCGACTTCGGGTGTTACCAACTCTCGTGGTGTGACGGGCGGTGTGTACAAGGCCCGGGAACGTATTCACCGCGGCATGCTGATCCGCGATTACTAGCGATTCCGGCTTCATGCAGGCGAGTTGCAGCCTGCAATCCGAACTGAGAATGGTTTTATGGGATTTGCTACACCTCGCGGCTTCGCTGCCCTTTGTACCATCCATTGTAGCACGTGTGTAGCCCAGGTCATAAGGGGCATGATGATTTGACGTCATCCCCGCCTTCCTCCGGTTTGTCACCGGCAGTCACCTTAGAGTGCCCAACTGAATGCTGGCAACTAAGATCAGGGGTTGCGCTCGTTGCGGGACTTAACCCAACATCTCACGACACGAGCTGACGACAACCATGCACCACCTGTCACTTGGTCCCCGAAGGGAAATCCCTATCTCTAGGGAGGTCCAAGGATGTCAAGACCTGGTAAGGTTCTTCGCGTTGCTTCGAATTAAACCACATGCTCCACCGCTTGTGCGGGCCCCCGTCAATTCCTTTGAGTTTCAGCCTTGCGGCCGTACTCCCCAGGCGGAGTGCTTAATGCGTTAACTTCAGCACTAAGGGGTGGAAGCCCCCTAACACCTAGCACTCATCGTTTACGGCGTGGACTACCAGGGTATCTAATCCTGTTTGCTACCCACGCTTTCGCACCTCAGCGTCAGAAACAGACCAGAGAGTCGCCTTCGCCACTGGTGTTCCTCCACATATCTACGCATTTCACCGCTACACGTGGAATTCCACTCTCCTCTTCTGTCCTCAAGTTCCCCAGTTTCCAATGACCCTCCACGGTTGAGCCGTGGGCTTTCACATCAGACTTAAGGAACCGCCTGCGCGCGCTTTACGCCCAATAATTCCGGACAACGCTTGCCCCCTACGTATTACCGCGGCTGCTGGCACGTAGTTAGCCGGGGCTTCCTCGTTAGGTACCGTCAAGGTACCGCTCTATTCGCACGGTACTTGTTCTTCCCTAACAACAGAACTTTACGATCCGAAGACCTTCATCGTTCACGCGGCGTTGCTCCGTCAGACTTTCGTCCATTGCGGAAGATTCCCTACTGCTGCCTCCCGTAGGAGTCTGGGCCGTGTCTCAGTCCCAGTGTGGCCGATCACCCTCTCAGGTCGGCTACGCATCGTCGCCTTGGTGAGCCGTTACCTCACCAACTAGCTAATGCGCCGCGGGCCCATCTGTAAGTGATAGCGAGAAGCCATCTTTCAACTTTCCTTCATGCGAAAGAAAGTATTACCCGGTATTAGCCCCGGTTTCCCGGAGTTATCCCGATCTTACAGGCAGGTTGCCCACGTGTTACTCACCCGTCCGCCGCTCGTTCCACGAGCGTCACCCCGAAGGGATCAGCTCGCTTCCCGCGCTCGACTTGCATGTATTAGGCACGCCGCCAGCGTTCGTCCTGAGCCAGGATCAAACTCTCCATAAAAGTGTTTGACTTGCTCATTTTGCACACCGAATGTGCTTGTTTGAATTCTCTCTATATAATAGAAAGAATGTTTGACGTACTGGTTGGTTCGTTCAGTTTTCAAAGATCAAAATGTTGTTTGCCGCTTAACAGCGACTTAACTAATATAACATGTTGTTTCGTTTCCGTCAACAACTTTTTTATATTTTGTTTCGTTAAGTTCTGTGCGGTGCGCCGCTCTCTTAACGCGACAAGTAATAATATATCATGGCTATAAATCTATTGCAATACCTTTTTCGATATTTTTTTCATAGTATGCTAGTTCAACAAAAAGCTTCTATATTATATAAACAAAAAAGCACACCCGGATAAAGGTGTACTCAACGATACCTGCTTCTTCTTTTGCGCATAATTTTCCTTATGATCGGATAGATGATCGGTCCATATTTGAAGATGCGTCTTATTAATCGCTTCATATAGTTTCTCTCCTTGTAGACTGTCGTTACATTTATCTTTCCCCTGGAAAGATAAAAAGAAACCGATCAACCTCCAACTATTTCATAATAGAGCTTCTTAGCATCTATGACATCCTTCGTTCCATGGATGAGCACCCTTCCATCTCTAAAGAAAACCATACGATGATGCTTGCCATGGTCGTATGATAGTAAAAATGGATTCTCTTTCACTTTCTCTGAAGGTAATCGACGCTTCAACTCTGCAAAGTCACGCTTCATCGTTCCGGAAGGGCGTATCTGCACGGTATCCCGACCACATAGAACAGCAAATTTAGTAGCATTGACTTCTTCTAAATATGGATAGACGGGAGAATCACCACACGAGGGACAATCTTTCCTTCTGGCGTTCGAGACTTTAATGGAGGTCCTGTCATTATTCCATAAGTCGAAGGTCATCAAAGCTGGATTAACGCGGGCGAAGTCCCCGGTCAGTATCTTTAACGCTTCCGCTACTTGTAATGCTGTAACCATCTGCACGGCCGGACTGATCACACCGACAGTATCACAAGTCGCTCCGCCCAGAGGTACACGTTCCAACAAACAACCTAAGCAAGGGGTTTTCTCTGGAAGAATGGAAAACACAAGACCGTTGCCTCCGACACACCCACCATATATATAGGGGATATTATACTTCTGGGCCACGTCATTCATCAGCATTCTTGTTTCAAAGTTATCGGTACCGTCCATCATTAAATCAACACCATCTGCCAAACGGAGCAATTCTTCCCGCTGAACATCGGCAATCACACCTTCTATAGAAACCGTTGAATTAATACTGGACAACCTCCGTTTAGCCGCTTCCGCTTTCGGAAGGTGTGCCGCAGCATCCGCTTCCGTATATAATTGCTGCCTTTGCAGATTACTTAGTTCTACATAATCCCTGTCGACAATCGTCAGCTTCCCCACTCCGGCCCGCACCAGCTGTTCCGAGCTGCTCGTACCCAGAGCACCCGCTCCAATAATGAGTACATGACTCCCCTCCAGCTTACTTTGTCCCTTTTGCCCAATCGGTCGAAACCGTTCCTGTCGTGAATATCTTCCATCACTCAAAAAAAAGCCCCCTCCATCTACCTCATTACACTTCCACCGGAAATCTTCATGGATTCTCCTACTATATTAAGCGAAGCATCTGTCAATAGATAAACAATAGACCGCGCCACTTCCTCTGCCGTACTCAACCTTCCAGAAGGAATCCCTTCCTCTGCAATACGGCGCTGCTCCTCGTAACTCTTCCCTTCCCTCTCACCTTTTGCACGTATGGATGCCTGTCCCATAGATGTATCCACATAGCCGGGGCAGACGGCGTTCACTCGAATTCCATGTTCAATCGCTTCATAAGCAAACGATTGGGTGAAGCCCGTGATTGCGAATTTTGATGCACTATATGCCGTATTACTGTGTGTGCCTCGCAAACCGGATAAGGAGGAAAGGTTAACGATCGATCCTTTTCCAGTTGTCTTCATTTCATTAT